>JBHIDX010000007.1:0-73210 GCA_046760305.1 Candidatus Aminicenantales bacterium | reverse complement strand
CGAGAGGCCGCCAGTGCATGGGATTGCTTCGGCACTTCGTGCCTCGCAATGACAATGTAAAGAATTTTATTGCGTTCATATTAGACTCTCATTTTCAATAATTTTTGTGAATATTTTCTAAATCCTCTTTCTATTAAGGCCGAACTGATTGTTTGATAATATAATAGAAGGCCCAAAGAAGTAAAGCAACGCCCAGCGAACACTCACATAAGGTAAAATTTTATTCCCGGTTCTCTCCCTTATTTTTATTTATCTCAAAAATCCTGCCCAGCTCCATCTTCCTTGATTACTCACAATTACTACCCTGAATCCTCTGGAATGAAAGCATCATCCTCACATTATCATCTCAATATGATATAATGACAAAGATTATTATGAAAAATCGAGAGGAGCTCCAAAAAATTGAAAAATGAGGACACTTGTACTCGGCCTCGGAAATGAGCTCTACGGAGATGATGGCATTGGAATTCACGTCATCCGCAAGCTCCGTGAAGGACTGAAGCAACAGAAGCCCTGCTGCTGGACTGAGAATATCGAACTTGAAGAATGCTCCCTCTCAGGACTTTCCCTCCTGGATGTGATTGTCGGCTATGAAAGGCTGATTATCATTGATACCATAAAAAGAGAAAATCCTGAGACAGGAAAAATTCATTTCCTTGAAGAAAATGACCTCAGGCATGTGCCGGGTCCTTCCCCTCATTACGTCTCCATCCCTCAGGCCATAAAAATAGGAAGAGAATGCGGTCTTAAAGTCCCCTCTGAGATACGAATTGTAGCTGTAGAAGCAAAAAACATTTATAACCTGGGAGAGGGACTCTCAGAGGAAATGGAGAATGCCCTCCCTGAGATAGCCGCCAGGGTGATTGATATGCTGAAAAACAGCAGGAAATGATAATGGAGAAAAAAGAAGTACTCGTCCTGGAAGAGATCCTCGGCTCAAACAAAAAGATAGCTTCTGATATCCGGAAAAAGCTTAAAGAAAATGGTATCCTTACCGTAAATTTCCTCAGTTCTCCTGGAGCTGGCAAAACAACCCTTCTGGAAAAAATCGCCGAGAAGCTTCGACCGGAGTATAAAATGGCGGTTATCGAGGGAGATATCGAAACAGAGCGGGATGCAGAAAGAATAAGGGCCAAAGGTATTCCTGCCTGGCAGATTATTACTGGAGGAGCCTGCCATCTCGAAGCAAAGATGGTAGCTAGACTCTTCTCTGAGATACCCGCTGACCTTGACCTTCTGTTTATCGAGAATGTGGGCAATCTTGTTTGCCCGGCAAGCTATGACCTGGGAGAAAACATCCGCTGTGTGCTGCTTTCAGCTCCAGAAGGAGATGACAAACCAAAAAAATATCCGAAAGCCTTTACCTCATCGCACTGTTTGATAATCACCAAAGCCGACCTCATTCCCCATCTTCCCTTTGATGAGAAAAAAGCAGCCAAGGAGGCCCTGGAAATAAACCCTGGATTAAAGATATTCACTACCTCTGCCCTTAAAAATAAAGGACTGGAAGAGCTTGTAAGTTTTTTCATCTCAACCCTGTCCTCAATCCGGAAAAAGCATGCATGAACTATCCATAGTTACCAACCTGTTTGAGATTCTGGAAGAAAAGGCCAAAGAACAGAAAGCAGAAAAAATTGTGCTCGTCAAGCTTCGGGTAGGAAAGCTTTCGGGCGTTGTCCCAGAATTCCTGGAGACTGCCTTTAACATCTATAAAAAAAAGACAATTGCCGAAAATGCTGAGCTCGAAATGGAAATAGTCCCCCTTAGAGTAGTGTGTGAAAAATGTAAAAAAGAGACAACATTGGAGGACTACGTATTCATTTGCCCTCACTGCGGCTCGAGGTCTCTCAAAACCGTCTCAGGAACAGAGCTCCTTCTCGAGAAGCTCGGGCTTGAACTGAAATAAAAAGACGTTTTGCTCTCGCTTTTAATTGACATTTGCCAGACGTGGTGTTAAAAAAACTTTCTAGATTTTCTTCGAGGTGAAGCAATGAAAGGAAGAAGAAACTACATATCTCTGAGTTGTCTGCTGGTATTAACCATCCTCCTTTCCTTCCTCTCAAATGCCTGGGCCCAGGTAGGGGGCAAGAAACTTACTTTCGAGCAGGCCTTCCTCAACGCTCCGCCCCGTCTGCTGAAGCGAATGATAACTGTCCGTAGTTGGTTTGATGATAAAAACTATCTTATTCTCAAATCAGAAGAAAACGGAAAAAAGCAGAAACTCTTCAAAGTCAATGCCCAAACAGGTGAAGAGACAATTCTGCTCGATTTTGAGCTTATCCAGAATAAGCTCCCCACTGGGCTCGCTGCTTCAGCCTACATTGCTCAGAGCGATGACTACAGCTACCTGCTTTACTCCCTTAAGGGCGACCTTTATCTTTATGTCGTGGCTGAAGAAAAGCTGAAGCGGCTCACTGCCACTCCTGCTCAGGAAAGAAACCCACGTTTCTCTCCCAACGGCCAGTACCTCGCCTATACCCGTAACCACGACCTTTTTGTCCTCAATGTAAACACCGGGCTCGAAATCCAGCTTACGTCAGACGGTTCTGATACCATTTACAACGGATGGGCATCGTGGGTCTATTATGAAGAAATTCTGGGCCGCAGATCCCGATATGCAGCCTTCTGGTGGTCTCCCAACAGCCGCAAGATAGCCTTCCTTCGTTTTGACGACAGCCCTGTCCCTGTCTTTCCCATTTTCAGGGCGAGAGGAACTCACGGTGCACTCGAGAAAGAGAGGTATCCAAAAGCAGGAGACCCAAATCCTAAAGTAAGACTTGGCATCGCAGATATCGAAAGCCAAAAAATCACCTGGGCTCCGATGGATGAAAATGAAGACCACTACATTGCCTGGCCTTTCTGGTATCCTGACAGCTCAAAAATCACTTTTCAGTGGATGAACCGCGACCAGACAAACATAAAAATTTACTCCCTGGACCTTGCCACAGGTAAATTGAGTGAGCTCTACGATGAAAAACAGACAACATGGGTTGAATTCTTCGCCGATCTCTACTTCTTCAGGGATGGGAGGGGGTTTCTCATCAGAAGCGATGTAGACGGCTGGGCCCACCTCTATGTCTACAGTTTAGAAGGAAACCTCAAACAGAGGCTGACTGAAGGAGAATGGACTGTTACAGGCATATCACGTGTTGACGAAAAAAGAGGCTTTGTCTACTTCACAGCCAGAAAAGAGAGAACGACTGAAACTCACCTCTACCGGGTGAGCCTTGAGGGAGGGGAGCCAGAAAAGCTGACAAAGCAACCAGGTTCTCACCGGGTGATTGTCTCTCCTGAAGCAAGTTTCTTTGTCGATACTTACTCCAACATATATTCACCTCCCCGCCAGGACCTCTACACGGCTGACGGCACCTTCCTCAGAATCATCGACCAAAGCCGTACTCCGCTCATGGACGAGTATGAGCTGGGAAAGGTTGAGCTTTTCACAGTTCCCACTGAAGACGGCTGGGAACTTCCCGCTTACTGGATTCTCCCCCCTGATTTTGATGGCCATAGAAAATATCCGGTGCTTTTCACCATTTACGGCGGTCCGGGAGCAAGTACTGTCTCCAACTCCTTTCCACGCCTGTCCTCTTTCTACATGGCTCAGGAAGGAATAATAGTTATGAGTGTCGACCATCGAGGCTCGGGTCACTTCGGGAAAAAAGGGATGTCTCTCATGCACCGTAACCTCGGAAAATGGGAAATGAATGACCTGATTGAAGCCGTAAAGTGGCTGTCAAAAAAAGCATTTGTCGATACCCAAAGAATAGGTATAACCGGGGGTAGTTATGGTGGGTACACGACATCCATGGCCCTGACTTACGGGGCTGACTACTTCACCCACGGCTACGCTCTTTATCCTGTTACTGACTGGAGACTGTATGATACTGTTTACACCGAGCGCTACATGGACAGGCCCTCAGAAAACAAAAAGGGATATGAGTTTGGCTCTGTGCTGACTCATGCTAAGAAATACAAGGGCGTTCTCTTCATCGCTCACGGCGAAATGGATGACAACGTCCACATGCAGAACACCATTCAGCTTGTTGATAAGCTTACTGACCTGGGGAAAAAATTCGAACTCATGATATACCCCAACCAGAGGCATGGCTTCGGGGGAAAAAAAAGAGAACACTCAAGCCGAGATTATGTCAATTTCTGGTTCAAACACTTCCTCGGTAAAAAGTAAGCCTCTCTTTGACTGAATAATCATAGAGCCTTGTCTCCAATAAAGAAAGGAACTCAGCCTGAATTATTCATACAGGTATGGAAATCAGGGAAACCTGAACTATTTGTGAATAGTCCAGGTTAGTACGGAAAATTGAAAAAAAGGAAACTTCTCCTGGCAACGTTCAATCCCGGGAAAGCCTTTGAAATAAAAAAATTCCTTGAAAACCTTCCGTTTGAAATATTCAGCCTTGAGGAAGCAGGAATAAAGATATCATTTCCTGAAAAAGGGGCCTCCTTCATCGAAAACGCGCGAGGAAAAAGTATCTTCTACAGTCTGAAATCGAGCGGGCTCACTCTGAGTGAAGATTCGGGACTTGAAGTCGAATACCTTGATGGAGCGCCTGGGGTTTTCTCATCAAGGTACGCAGGTCCCAAGGCGACCGATGATAAAAACATCGAAAAACTCCTCCGCGTCCTAAAAAATGTTCCTGATGAAAAAAGAAAGGCACGTTTCGTCTCCTGCATGGTTCTGGCACAGAGGGGTTCAATAATCAAAGAATTCATGGAAAGTGTAAGCGGGTACATCACCATGGAAAGACGCGGGAATTATGGATTCGGGTATGACCCGGTCTTTTATTACCCTCCCCTCGAGCGGACGTTCGGAGAGCTTCTGCCCCAAGAGAAAAACAGGATCAGCCACCGCGGCCAGGCTCTAAGGAAATTGAGGTCTTTTCTTCTAACCCATCTCGCGGGGGAAGAAATGGCCTAGGCCTGGTTCCTTCTTTCATCCTTAAAGCCTTATCAAGAAACTGAATTCTTTTCTTAAGTTCTTCCAGTTTATGAGCTAGAGAGAGGTAAGGGCCTGAAGAGAAACAGCCCACCCGCCGGGATACATAATTGTAGTAACTCAGGGCATAAAGGTCAGATAATGCTTTTAGCAGGTATCTCCGGCAGAGGGTGTATTGAATTGTGGACAGAGATTGACGGATGTTATAAACCAAAAAAGCAGCCTTTTTTTTCAGCCCGGCAGTGAGAATTTCAACTTCCCTGCCCGGAAAAGACATTCTCTTGATTAACCCATCCACCATTTCCCCGATCTCCTCAGCCTGGGCCACAATCGATTGCTCTCTCTCCTTCCTCATACGCAGAACAGTTTGCCATGGGGGAAAAACAGAACCAGACCTGAGACCATTCTCTGAAAGGTTTGCTCTCTGTTTGACTACTTGACTTTTTTGACAGTTTTCACCGTGATAAAGTCTTTAATCTTCTTGAATGTCTTCTCGCCAATTCCTTTCACTTTCATAATCTCTTCCACCTTCTTGAACTGGCCGTTTTCCTTTCTGAATTCAATAATCCGACGGGCAATCTTTTCTCCGACTCTCGGAAGCTTCTGAAGCTCTGTGGCTGAAGCTGTGTTGATGTTAATCTTTTTCCCGGTCGACTGAGCAGGTACATCCAGCACGAAAAGCGAAGTAAAAAAGAAGAGAAGTAGGAAACTGAAGACTAACCCTTTGATAGATTTAATTTTCATCACAACCTCCTTTCACCTGCACCTTATGCAAATTCGAGGCCAATGCGCTTAAGTTCCCATCTCTATTATTATCAATTAATTACAATTTCACAAGAGAAGGGTTGTGTAAATAGAAGTTCACCCCAGAAGCTTTTATTCTGTGAACAGATGTTTACCTCTTTTAAAGCCGGGGCAATTCTTAATAGGCAAAGGCAGCGGCGGGAAAGAAATATCGATTTCTTTCTTGGGTATCTCAGGAGCGGGGATGACTTTTGCGGTAGACTTCGAGCAGTTTCCTCAAATCAAGGTGGGTATATTTCTGTGTTGTGGCCAGACTTTCATGGCCCAGAAGCTCCTGAATGACACGCAGGTCAGCCCCCCGACCCAAAAGATGGGATGCAAAGGAGTGGCGGAGTGAGTGAGGGCTTATCTTCCTTTTCAGGGCAGAGAGCTCGATGTACTTATCAATAATCCTTTCCACCGAGCGAGCTGTTAGCCTCTCCCCCCGATAATTCAAGAAAAGCGCCTCTTCGTCGATTCTTCCTTTATTGATGAAGGGCCTGGCACGAAGGTAACGGCCAAGGATCTCCCTAGCTTTTCTGCCGAAGGGGAGGATTCTTTCTTTCTTGCCTTTGCCCCTCACGCGAACCAGTCTTTCCTCAAGGCTAATATCCTCGAGGTTAATGCCAACAAGCTCACTCACCCGCATGCCTGTGGCATACAGAAACTCGAGCAACAACCTGTCCCTTAAATCCAGAGGCTTGTTTGATGGGGGGAGGTCGAGGAATCCTGCCATCTCATCCTCGGAGAGAAAAGAGGGGACATGTTTCTCTTGCTTGGGAGTGGCTACTACTCGGGCAGGATTGTTATTTATCCACTTCCTCTTCATGCAGAACTGCAGAAAAGAGCGAACCGCGGCCAGCTTTCTGGCTACAGTCGACTTTTTCTCTCCTCTAGCATTGAGCCTCGCCAGAAATCCCCTGATAATAAGGTTGTCAATCTCCTTCAAGCTCACTCTTCTCTGGGCAAGAAAATCATGGAGCTGGAGGAGGTCAGTCCTGTAGCTTTTTATGGTGTGGGGGGAAGCATTTTTTTCATACTTAAGATAAGAAAGGAAGTGGTCAAGTTCTTTCTTCACTTTTCTTCACCAGAAGAATCTTCTCTTTCCCAGATTTTTCTCTTTTCCACCTCTTCCCTGTAATCGCATTCATCTGAACTGCAGTAGAGGTAGGAGCTGGCTTTTATCCGATTCCTGCGAAGAACAAACTCCCGGCCGCAAAAAGGACACGGCTGCTTAACCGGTTCATCCCAGGTGGCATAATCGCATTGGGGGTAATTACTGCACCCGAAGAATATCTTCCCTTTCTTGGTTTTCCTCCTCACAATCTTTCCCCCGCAGTCTTGGGGACAGTCAATGTCTGTGGCCATGCTTTCTTTTCTTGTGTATCTGCACTGAGGGTAGTTAGAGCAAGCAATGAAACTACCGTACTTTCCGTACCTAAGTACAAGTGTTGAGCCGCACTCCGGGCATTTCTCGTCGAGTTTTCTCGTTTCTTTTTTCCGATAACTTTCTTTATACTTGCATTCTGGAAATCCGGAACAGGCCTTAAATCTCCCGTAGCGGCCTTCTCTGATGACAAGCTGACGGCCACACTCAGGACACTCTTCATCAGTCGGAATCCCCGACTTCCTCACGCCTTCAACCTTCATCACCTGTTCTAAATCCCTGTCAAGAAGCTCATTGTACCTCCTGAGAGAATCAAGCCAATCCTGCCCTCCTTCGCTGATGCGGTCTAGGTCTTCCTCCATCCTGGCCGTAAATTCAACTTCCATCAAATCCGGAAAGTTTTCAACCAGGAAGTCGGAAACATAAATTCCCAGTTCGTTCGGAATAAACTTTCCCTTTTCTTTCACCACATACCCTCTTTCCTGAAGAGCGCTGATAATCGGAGCGTAGGTGCTGGGCCGGCCGATTCCCTTTGATTCCATCTCTTTAACCAGTGTTCCTTCCGTATAACGGGGTGGCGGCTGAGTGAAATTCTGTCTGGGTTCAAGTTCCACAAGGGTCAGATTTTCCCCTTTTCTCACTTCAGGAAGCTGTTCTTCCTTTCTCTTCCCTGAAAGGAGAGTGAAAAAACCATCAAACTTCACCACTTCTCCCTTTGCTCTGAAAAGATACTTCGAAGCACAAATTTCTATCTCTGTTTCCTCTACCACGGCCGGACTCATCTGCGAGGCAATAAACCTGTCCCAGATAAGCTTGTAAAGGCTGAACTCATCCTTTTTAAGGAAAGGCCTGACCTCCTCGGGAGGGATATCAAATGAAGTGGGCCGTATCGCCTCGTGAGCATCCTGGGCTTTCCTCTTATTCTTGTAAATGCGCGCTTTCTGAGGCAGGTACTGAGGTTCATAATTTTCTTCAATGAATTTCCGCGCCAGGTAGAGGGCAAGGTTTGAAACTCGGACCGAATCAGTCCTCATGTAGGTGATAAGACCGATTCTCCCTCTTTCGCCCATCTCAATTCCCTCGTAAAGCCGCTGGGCAATGTACATTGTTCGCTTTACAGGGAAGCGAAGCTGCCTGAAGCTGTCCTGCTGAAGAGTGCTGGTGATGTAAGGTGGCGGCGGATATTTCTTTTTCTCTTCTACCTTTACGCTCTCAACAACAAAAGGAACCTTCTGAAGCTCAGCCACAATTTCTTCTGCCTCGTTTTTATTCTTTATTTTCGCCTTTGTGCCTGAAATTTTCGCCAGCATAGCCTTAAAACGAGGCGGCTTTTCTGCCTTCAGATGCGCGGTTATGGTCCAGAATTCCTCAGGGATAAAATCTTTAATCTGCTTTTCGCGCTCGCATATCAGACGCAGAGCTACCGACTGAACTCTTCCGGCACTCAACCTGCTCCCGACCTTCTTCCAGAGAAGCGGGCTGATGCGGTAACCAACAAGCCTGTCCAGTATTCTTCTTGTCTGCTGGGCTTTTATCTTATCCTCATCAAGATGGCCTGGATTCTTGAAGGCCTCTTCTACGGCTTTCTTCGTAATTTCGTTGAGGAGCACCCTGTAAATATTATGGTTCACTGCCTGGAGGAGAGTACTGAGGTGCCAGCAGATGGCTTCTCCTTCTCTATCCGGGTCAGCGGCCAGGATTACTTCTTTACTCTTCTGGGCGACCTTCTTCAGGTTTTCAACGATTTTTTTTCTCTCGGGAATTATTACATACCGGGGCTTGAAATTATTCTCAATATCAACTCCCAGCTCTCCTTTGGGCAGGTCTCTTATGTGACCCATCGAGGCCCTGACCACATAATTTGACCCCAGATAACGGTTGACAGTCTTTGCCTTGGCTGGAGATTCAACGATAACAAGCGACCTGTTCATTCACAATTTCCTCTGAAAATATTTTCCTGGGCTCTGGGAAACATAACCTTTTAGTTCCATGTTGAGCAGCAGAGCCAGCAGTTCAGACACAGAAAATCCTGTTTCCTCCACCAGCTCATCAATATGAGTCAGGGAATCAGCGGTAAGAAGGGAAAACACTTTTTTCTCCCGTTGATCAAGGTCGGGCTTTTTCTTTTCTTCTCTCCTTGAGAGGAGATTTTCCCTGAGCGGGGAAGGAAGTTCTTCAGCCACGTCCTCCCAGTTTTGAACTGGCTTTGCACCTGATTTAATCAGCCAGTTTGTGCCCACACTGAAGGGAGAGGTAACATTGCCCGGAACTGCCATCACCTCCCTGTTCTGTTCCAGTGCCAGACGGGCAGAGATGAGCGAACCACTGCGCTCAGCAGCCTCAACCACAACCAGGGCAAAAGAAAGGCCGCTGATAATCCTGTTTCTGATGGGAAAATGAAAGCCGTAAGGTTCGGAGCGAAGAGGGAACTCAGAAACTACAGTTCCTTCTTCGATAATCTTCTGGTAAAGAGACCGATTCTCCCTTGGGTAGACATTATCCAGGCCTGAACCCAACACTGCTACTGTCCTTCCTTTCTTAAGTGCTCCCCAGTGAGCCATGGAATCAATACCTCTTGCTAATCCGCTTATGACCACCAATCCCAGGGCAGCGAGATCCTCCGCCAGTCTCTCGGTCACAGCTTTTCCATAGGGAGTTGGTTTTCTCGTTCCAACCAGAGAAACAGCCGGACCGTAGAGCGCTTCAACGTTTCCTGCACAGTAAAGAACGAACGGAGGATCGAAAATTTCTCTCAACAGCAGGGGATAATTCTCATCCTCGATAGTGATGAGAACATATCTCCTTCTCTCAATGTGCTCGACCTCCCTCGAGGCCTGGTCAAGAGTTTTAGGTGAAATGAGTCTCGAAGCCAGCTCTTTTTCTAGGCCGATCGAGGTTAGTTCACTCAATCCTGCTTTAAAAATTTCCTCTACTGAAGGAAAATGGTGGTAAACCTTTCTTGCTGCCCCTAACCGCTCTCCGAGGATGCTGTTAAAAGCAACCCAGTATTTTCGATTATCTTCCACCTTTCCTATTTTTTGCGCTCCGGAGGAATGGCGAAGACGGGAAGAGTGGAATGAGAGATAACCTTCTCAGTCGTACTCCCCAGGAAGAATCTTTCCAGATGACTCTGGACATAGGTGGAAAGAACGATTAAATCTACTTCTTTCTCCTCAGCAAACTCAACTATTCCCAACGCAGCATTAACCGCACGAACAACTTCCTCCGAAACTTTTATATCCTCTCCCTCTTTCTTCCTTCTCTTTTTAAGTCTAGTCATAAGGGCCTTGAACATCTCGTCAAGCACACGTGGCGAAAATTCGTAATCATGAAGTTCGAGTACATGGAGGAAAATAAGCTCAGCCCCAAAGCCCCGGGCCAGCTTCCAGGCAAAATCTCTTTCTATCTCTTCCTGGGGCGAAAAATCTGTGGGCACAAGTATTTTCTTTATCAATCTCTTCTTCTTCCTCTTTTTTGTAACCAGAACCGGAACAGAAGTACTTCTTAAAACCTGGTTGGCAACGCTCCCGATGAGAAGCTTTTCCAGGGCAGAGAGCCCTTTTCTGCCCATAACAATCAGGTCTGCATTTTCCTCCTCGGCTGTTTCGACAATCTTTTTTGCCGGGG
This sequence comes from Candidatus Aminicenantales bacterium, assembly GCA_046760305.1. GTDB lineage: Bacteria > Acidobacteriota > Aminicenantia > Aminicenantales > Aminicenantaceae > JBHIDX01. Next base: position 62,456 of record JBHIDX010000007.1, on the reverse strand, counting down.
TTCCCTCCTTGATGAAAATCTTATATGAGGCTTTCTTGGCCGATTGAAATCTCTCCAGTCTCTTTGCTGCCTCATTCCTGAGCTCTGTTACCCGCTGGCGAAGTTCCTCTCCGATAAGGTACGAGTCTCTGTAGAGGAAAGGAGAAAAATCGGGCACGACATGGAGAGCAATAAGAGAGCTGTTATAAACTCGAGCAAAAAGATTGGCCCAAGCAAAGGCTTCTTCTGATTCTTCCGAGAAATCGGTCGCCCACAGTATTTTTTTCAAAAAATCCGCCATCAGTCTCTCCTTGTTGAGAACCTCATCCGTGAAATGTCACTCATATTTTAAGCAGGAGGATTGAAAAAAACAAGGAAAAAGCAGGGATGTTTTTCTATTTGCCGAGCAGGATAGAAGTCTGGGAGAAAAAAGCGCCTGCCACTGCTCCTGTCATAAGACAGGCCAGAGTAGCTGCCAGAAGGGCCCTAAAGCCAAGGCGCGAAAGGTCTTTCAGCCTCCCAGGGGCAAGAGCACCCACTCCTCCAACGAAAATCGCCAGAGAGGCGATATGAGCAAAACCGCACAGGGCGTAGGAAGCAATTATCAGAGATCGGGGATGGATAAGTGAACCTTCGGCCATGAGCCGGGCAAGATCCTGGTAGGCAACGAGCTCAGTGACAATCGCTCTCTCGCCCAGGAGTTCGGCCACTTTGAAGGCATCAGCGGGTGGAACACCGAGAATAATGGTGAAAGGATAAAAAACAAACCCCAGAATGCTCTCCAGTCTGAAATCAAAATTCCACCCCAACAGCCTGTTTACAGGAAGGCCGATCTGACCGAGAATGAGGTTCAGAAGAGAAAGCAAACCCAGGAAGGCAAGGAGAAGAGCCACGATGCCCCCCAGGTAACGAAGCCCGCTCTGAGCTCCATTGATGATAGCCATGATGAGATTGTCTTCCCGCTCGTACTCAGGTTTGACATCCACTCCCAGGGTCTGCGGCTTTTCTGTCTCCGGGACAACCAGCTTGGCCATGACCACAGCTGCCGGGGCGGAGAGGAAAGAGGCCGATACAAGGTGACCGGCAATGGTGGGCAGTACATCCTGGAGGAAAAAGACATAAATGGCCAGCACTGTGGAGGCAATGGTTCCCATGCCTGCAGCGAGGATGGTCACCAACTCAGAGCGAGTCATATCCTTGAGGTGAGGCCGGATAACAAGAGCAGATTCTATACCGACAAAAATGTTGCTTGAAGCACACAGGGATTCAGCCCCGCTTATGCGCATCAATCTTGTAAAGATATAGGAAAAACCCCTGATTGCCAGGGGCATGACTTTCAGGTAATAAAGAGCTCCAACCAGAGCGGAGAAAAAGATAACAGTGGGCAGGCTCTGGAAAGCAAGGATGTAGCCGATCGATTTTTCCCCTGCTTCGGTCACTTCTCCAGGGGGAAGAGCAAGGGGCCCGAAAAGAAGCCTCGTACCAGCAGTTGCAGAATCCAGAACTGCCACAACCACCTTATTCACAAAAAGAAAAACTCTGGTTCCAACCGGGAAAATGAAGATAAAAAAAGCAAAAAAGAGCTGAAGCCCTATCCCCCAGCCAACAACCCTCCAGTTCACCACTCTGCGGTTCGAAGAACACAACCAGGCAAAAAGCACCAAGATAAAAATACCGGCGAAGCTCACCAGATTATAGAGCTCCATTCCTCATTTACCCTTTCAGAATATAATCTTTTCTCTCTAGGCTTGCAAACTTTTCCTCTTCAACCTTGAGTGAAATAAGCTTTAAGCGGGAAGTGCGTCCCCGGACGATATTTATCCTGGAGGAAGGAAGAGCGAAAAAATCCGAAAGAAGCTTAACAGCTTCTCTGTTCGCCTCCCCTTTTGAGGGAGGAGATTTTACTTTTATCTTCAGCTCTCCTTTCCCTGTCTCCTCGATTCCTTTTCTTGCTGCTCTGGGGATCACTCTTACTCTCACATATATTCTCTTCAATCTCCTAATTCTCCCTTAACCTGGACTACTAATTAGAAAATGACGCCAACACTATTTAACATAAATGAATGCAATCAAGAGGCTAGAATGATTTCTCAACTTATCATAGGCGAAAAATTTCTTCCAAGCTAAACAAAGGGAGCAAGCTTAAAAATTTTTCCTAAATCCCTCAAGAAGCTCCCGGGCATAAATTGCTAGCGACTTGACGAAGAAAGAATTTATAAAAATGATGATGAGGACCAAAATTATGGGGGAGATATCGATTCCTCCCATCCGGTGAGGAGGAACAATCTTTCTAATCGGACGGAGCACCGGTTCTGTAACTCGATAGAGAATAACATTCACCTCGTATAGGGAGGGAATATTTATCCAGGAAAGGATAGCTCTAATAATCACAATCCACATATAGATAACAAGAACAATGTTGAGCATCTTGGCCACGGCTGAAAGAAAGTTTCCAACGAGAATCACTTGCTGCTCCTTCTGCTCAGTGTAGGATATCCTTATACTTTTCAAAAAGCTCTTTTAACTGCTTCCTGGTGATGATGTAGCCAGTAATGTAGAAGGATACTGTCTGCCTCTGGGGGTCATTTGACCTTAAAAGAACATATTCTCTTACCAGTCCTTTCCTGTTGCGCGAAGGAATGGCAACTTCCAACTCTACGCTTTCTCCGGAAGCAATCCTTAAAGGAAATGACACTTCCTTCCCCTGTGTGTAAAACTTTGCATCACGGTGGCTGATGTTTACCCTCAGCTCAAGCTCTCCTTTGTTACGAATCACTGTCTTGGCTCTGATTTCCTCACCCTCGAGGCAAACTCCCTGATCTGAAGTATAGCTCTCAAGCTGAATCTGCGGCCTGGGAGGAACCTCAATCTCAGCCGAGATTGTGAGCGTAACCTGGCGCTTCCGGGGATCGTTGCTTTCCACATAAACATACTTTGAGACCTTACCCTGAAATCCACTGGTGTTAAAGGTTGCTTTAAGCTCCCCTTTTGCTCCTGGAGCTATCTTCCTGGCTGAAACTAGAACAGCAGTGCACCCGCAGGAGCTCCTTACCTTTTCGATAACCAGTGTTTCATCGCCAGCATTGGTGAATTTAAAGACATGAGTCAATATCCTCCCCTGTTCTACCTGACCGAAGTTGAAAGATGTCTCTTTAAACTCTATTCTCGGTCCTTTCTCAGCCAGGAGCATAAGGGCCATCAGAAGAACCGAGACCATGCTGAGGAGCACCAAACATGTTCTTCCCTTTGCCTTCTCTATCATCATCTCCTCCGTTTAATCTACATATTTACATTATTTTGTCGCTCCTGTCCAGTCCACGTTCAAATCAGCCAATTACCACTGGACCCAAGTTCACAATCACCACACTTTTATTATAAAGCCGGTTTTGCCTTGACACTCTGAAAGACGATTCTCTATAATGGGAAAAACATCCAGAAAGAAAGAATGAAAAAAATACTCATTCCGCTTTTGAGCCTTCTGGTTCTATTCGCTGCTCACAATCCTGTCTTCACTCAGAATCAGGAAACCTTATTTGTGCTCAAAGTGGTCACAGAACAGGCAAACATCCGGGAAAAGCCAGACCTTAGCAGCCCTCTCATCCTCCGCGTCCCACAGGGAACCTATCTCAGATCCCTGGGTAAGAGCGGCGAATGGTATCTTATCATTTTAAAAGGGAAAGAAGGAAAAACGCTCCACGGCTATGTCCACGAAAGCCTCGTTATCAGGGTGGAAGATATTTCCAGGGAGCAAATCCCGGAAATAAGGGCGCCGGAGAAAAAAGAAGAAAAAAAAGAGGAAGAGAAAACTCCGCTAGTTCAAAGAATCCCTCCCCTCTCCATCCCTGAGAGAGGGCCGCGGATGAATTTTTCTTTCAGCCTTTATGGAGGGGCAAACCATGTCTCCGGCAATGACCTCAACAGGGGAATGAGAGGATTCATCCACTATTACGATGACGAATTTGGCCTCGCAGGTGAAGCCAGGGCCCACCCCCTTCACCTCGGTTATGTGGTTGGAGCAGAGGCTGGTCTCTTCATCTCGCCCCAGTTTATGGTCGGAGTGGGAGTCGACTATTTCCTGGCCCGGAGAGAGAGGTTGGCTGAGTATCAATTAAATGATACTGAAGTCACTTTCTCCTACAGACCAAAAATCCAAGCTTTTCCCCTGAGAGTTTTTCTTCTCCATTACCTTTTTCCCTCGGTTTACGTCAAGGCTGGAGTCGAGCTTTACCTTGCTCAATGTTCCTATTACAACCGCTTTGATGGGCCAAACACCTGGGAAGAGAAAAGCGGCAATGCTCATGGCTGGGGCCTTGGAGTTCTCGGCGCTCTGGGTGGAGAACTAACTCTGGCCTCAAACCTCTTTTTCGTGGCTGAAATATCGGCTCGTTACATCTGCCTTAACAGGCTCAGGGGCGAGGGAACGAGGATGAACTCAAACGGTTTTAATTCTACTGAAGAAGGAAGCCTCTATCTTTACCACAGGTTAACCTCAAACGATAATGCTTACCCTCAGGTAGAAGTCAGGGAAAAGATGCCTGCAGCGGGAGGGGAAATTGACCCCCGCCGCTTTGCCCTTCTAAATTTATCAGGGTTGAGCTTCAGAATCGGGTTCAGAATTACAATTTAAAATTGATTGACGAGTAGAGAGTTTGATTTTAAGATAACAGGAGAGGAGATTGTGATGGCCATTGATTCAAAACTGCTCGAAATACTTGCCTGCCCCCTGTGTAAGGAGGATGTAAAGCTCACTGCTGACGAAAAGGGGCTTAAATGTGTCAAGTGTCACCGGGTCTACCCCATAAAGGATGACATACCGGTTATGCTCATTGACGAAGCCACAATCGAGCCTGAGAGGGCAACCAAGGATTAGGCCCCAACTGCTTGACTTCTCCTCCTATCATAAATATCCGTTACATAAGGATTATCGATGATTAATTTGAGCCTGCAAAAACTCTCCTATTTTGTCGAGGGATTCAGGGGGAAAAAAGTTCTTCTAATAGGGGACCTGATGCTCGACAAGTACATATGGGGTGAGGTGAGCCGCATCTCTCCGGAGGCTCCCGTACCAGTGGTTGAGGTCAAAAAAGAGACTTTTTGCCTGGGCGGAGTGGGAAACGTGTGTATGAATGTGGAAAGGTTGGGAGCTTCGCCGCTGGTGGTGGGAGTGGTTGGTAATGATACTGAGGGTATGTGGATAAAAGAGAACACATCTAACAGCACCGGTATTTTTATCGACAACAGAAGGCCGACGACGGTGAAAACAAGAGTAATCGCTCATCAGCAGCAGATAGTCAGGGTAGACAGGGAAAAAAATTCTGTACTCTCCAGCCGAATGGAGGATGAAATCCTGAGATTTATGATTGAAAATGAATACCAGGGTATCATCATCTCTGACTACAATAAAGGAGTAATTACACGCACTCTTATCAAAAGAATACTCACCCATGCCGCCAGGAGCAAAATACCTGTCTTTGTTGACCCCAAGGTTGATAATTTTACCCTTTTTTCTCCTGTCCTCCTCATCACCCCCAACCATTACGAAGCAGAGAGAATCGTGCACCACCCCTGTAAGACTGACGAGCAGATTGAGAAAGCAGGTCAGGAAATGATGAAAAAAATCGAAACCAGATATATTATCCTTAAAAGGGGAGAACTGGGGATGAGCGTTTTTGAAAGGGATAAAAAAGCTGTCCATATTCCGACCCAGGCCAAAGAGGTTTTTGACGTCACCGGTGCTGGAGACACGGTTATAGCCACCGCCTCCCTTGCTCTTCTCTCAGGCGCCTCAATCAGAGAAGCTGCTCTCCTGGCTAACATTGCAGCCGGAATTGTGGTGGCTAAAATCGGAACCGCAACCATCGGCTATTCTGAGCTGCTCAGCGCCCTGGAAAAAGAAGACTGAAAAAGGTGAGGTTTAATTCCATCTCCAAAGTGGATATAATATACTGTAATTATGTGCGGTGTAGTGGGAATAATCGGCAATGAAAACGTAGTGGGCGATATTTACCAGGGTCTTCTCGCTGTCCAGCATCGCGGCCAGGATGCGGCTGGCATCATCACCTATGACGGTAAATTCCATACCAAAAAAGGAAATGGACTGGTGAGAGATATCTTCACCAGAGAACACTTCGACCGCCTGAAAGGGACAGTCGGCATCGGGCACACCCGCTATCCCACTGTGGGTGGAGGAAGAGGCGAGGATGCCCAGCCCATACAGGTGAATGCACCATTTGGTATAATCTTGGCTCACAACGGCAACGTTATTAACTACCCGGAGCTCAAGCAGGAGCTTTTCTGCAGACACAAAAGACTGCTCAATTCTGATTGTGACGCAGAGGCCATCCTCAACGTCTTCGCCCAGGGACTGGAGAGCCAGAACACGAGAAAACTAAAGCCCAAACATGTTTTCCACGCGGTAGAAGAAGTTTACAAGAAGGTTAAGGGTAGTTACGCGGTAATTGCTTACATTGCTGAGCAGGGACTGGTAGCTTTCCGGGATCCCTTTGGGATAAAGCCGCTCGTCTACGGCAGAAGGGATGATAAAATACTTCCTTCCTACGCAGCTGCCTCTGAAACAGTATGTCTCAATATCATGAACTTCGACTCCATCACCAACATCGAGGCAGGCCAGGCTGTATTCATCGACACTAACCGAGAGGTGCACACAAAAAAAATTGCCAGATGTCCCCATACTCCCTGCCTCTTTGAATGGGTATATTTTGCCAGGCCGGACTCCTACATCGATAATGTCAACGTTTATAAATGCCGGGTGCACCTCGGTCATTTCCTGGCAGAGGAGATAAAGAAACACAACCTATCCATTGACGTCGTGGTTCCTGTTCCCGACTCGGCCAGGGACGCAGCAATCGAGATCGCACGGGAGCTCAATGTTAAATACAGGGAGGCTCTGGTCAAAAATCGATACATCGGACGCACGTTTATCATGCCTTCTGATGAAAAACGACAGAGCTCAGTCCGCCAGAAGCTAAACCCCATTCCCTCCGAATTCAAGAACAGAAATGTACTCATCGTGGATGATAGCATCGTCCGGGGTCACACATCTCGAAAAATCATCGAGCTTGCTCGTCAATGCGGGGCGAAGAAAGTTTATTTCGCCTCTTACTCGCCTCCCCTCCGCTACCCGTGTGTTTATGGCATTGATATGCAGACAAAAACTGAATTTATCGCCAGAAATTCAACTCCTGACCAGGTGGCCAGGGAAATAAAAGCTGACAAAGTTATCTATCAAAGCCTTGATTCCCTCAAGAAAGCGGTTCAGCTTGAGAACCCACAACTTAAAGCATTCTGTGGAGCCTGTTTCGACGGCAACTATCCGACAGGGGACGTTACCGAAGAAATCCTCGAAGCTATAGAAAAGGAAAGAAAATTCAGCAAAGAAAGGCAATTGGAGCTCGAAATTTAAAAGCCAAGCCCTCCGAGTGCATCCACCGTCTTACCGATATCTCCCAATCCTACCGAAAGCCTGAACTGAAGCTCTGGCTTCTCTCTGAAGTAGTAGATGCGGAGACTACCCTTGATATCAAGACACTGAAAATTGTACACAAACTGAAACCCGCAGTAGAGAAGTCTTTTCTCCTCAATGTTGTAACTCAGGTCTGCCTCTCCCTTCAGAGGGAAAGATGGAAGCCGCAGCCCTGCATAACATTGAATCTGATGGCGATTCCAGACAGGGTCCTCGCGGTAGGGATTAATACTTTTAAACCAGTTCAGTCTGAAAAACCAGGGGGCATCTGCAGAGCCGAAAAGAGCTCCGAGGCGAAAAGTGGAAAATGACTTGTAATAAGGATTGAAGCTGAGAGCAACATCAATGCTGTAGTCGTCCACAGGATAAAATCTCAAGGTGCCTCTTAAGTCTGAAAATTCAGGAATCTGACCACTCACCCTGTAGTCCCTCAAAGGACTTGTTTGAGGAGAAAAATAGTAGCTTTGCTCAAGAGCAAAACTCAGAATTTCCCGGGGAAAGCCATCTTTTTTTACCAGGAAACGATTGGTGAGGCTGTAGGTGAGCTGGTGAATCCTCAACGAAGGCTGATAACCGGGCACATCTTGACTGCCACTCAAGGGGCTCTCATACCTGTAGACAAGGGAAGGTTCGATGAGGTGCTTCAACCTGGAAGTTTTCAAAAATTTACGGTAAACCCTGTAAAAAGTGGGGCCTGTGAGCTCTATGTTGAGCACATAATTATGCCCAAAATTGAGTTCACCATCCATATCCGGAATCTCGGGGGCGTTCTTTTCAAAGGATAAGAAAAAGTTATTCGTCAATGTGGTATTTATGAAAAGCCAGGGAATTTTCGTCAAAGCAAGAGTCAGAACCGGACTCAAGGCAAGTGTGCGGGAGGCTGTTCGAGTGCCCTCAAGGTTTATGTGTTTCCAGTCTCTGAAAGAGGAAGTAAAAGAAAAATAAAGGGGGTAGAAAAGCTTCTGTTTGAATAAGCTTAAGCTTGCCTCAGGCAGATTATAGGTGACAGCCGACTTTTCCCGGGAAGGGAAATATGTTTCGAAACGGCTGAGCCTGAGGTTGAAATTAAAAGAAGCCCATGCTCTCGAGATATAAACCTGTGTTTTCCGATTCCAGACCACGGCCCGCTTGAAGGAGTTGTCAAATTCTCTCAGAAACTGGTAGGAGCTCTGGAGGTCTACATCCGCGGCCAGAGAAAAGCCAAACGGAAGAAACTGCCTGTGGTTAAAACGGAGGAGATAATCCGCTTGGGCTTTCCTCTTCAGAGGAGCGAAATAATACCCGTTCAGCTGACCTGATGAATCTCTGGAGAGAAGGTAACGGAATTCCAGGCCGGCACCCAGACCTCTGGCTGAGTAGAGGTCAAAGGTGAAAGTGGCATCCATATTCCTTTTTATTGCCCAGTAAAAGCTCTGGCTGAGGAATAAACCCTTCTGATTGGAATGTCCCAGTTGGGGAATTAAAAACCCGGTAGTCCTTTCCTTGAGAAGTGGGTAGCGAATATAAGGCAAGTAGAGGAGAGGTATATTTTTCACCGAAAAGACAGGATTCCACATCTCTATGTAAGCACCTTCCTTCCAGTTTCCTTTTGAACAGGTGAAGCTCCAGCGAGGAACAGGCTGGGTACAGGTAGTTACTCTTGCCCTGGCAAAGCTGAAAAGAGTATCATTGATACGGCGCAAAGACTTTGCCTCGATGAGCAAGGTGGGCTGTATCCTGCCCCGGACATCCTCCATCTCTCCTCTGAGTGTTTCCAGGTTAAGACGTATCCAGCTGGCTCTTACCACCTGGTCGCCGAGGTGAATGACCACATTTCCTTGGGCGAAAACTTCTTTTGAGCTCTGCTCAAATTCAACTCTGTCAGCGAAAAGGACAAGATTTCGGTAACGAATTTCAACATCGCCTGAGGCCAAGAGCCGCTCTTCAGTCCTCTCCTCTCTCCTGGCCTTGATAACAATCTCGTCTGAGGAAGAAATATCCTGAGCTGAACTGAGAACCTGGAGGCTGAAAACAGAAAGAAAAAAGAGCAATAAAATCGCCTTTGGCCTCTTCATGAGAAAATATGTAACACAACCCCTCCCATGAATCAACGATATTGACTGATAAAGAGTTCGAGTTTACCATAGTTAGAGATAACCATGGGAAGAAAATCTTCGCCCGGAAAGGACTTGAAAAAATTTGCCTTGCTCAGCTCCCTGGCACTCATGATTCCTTCTTCTATTGCTGTTGGGCTCTTCATCGGCTACATGCTCGACAGGATTTTCAACACCCAGCCCTGGCTGCTGCTGGCGTTCATGATCCTGGGAACAATATCCGGTTTTTTAGGCTTTTTCAGAGGTCTGAGCAAGTACGGGAATGAAGAAAATGAAAACGAATGACAGCGCCGAACTAACTGCCGAAGAGGAAAAAATATTAAACCGTATCCCCCTTGAAATTCTCCTTCTTGCTTCAGCTGGCGCTGTGATGGCAGGCTTTTTTCTCGACATTCCAGCCGCATTATTTGTTCTCGGAGGCGGTGTTTTTGCCGCAGGAAGCTTTATCTGGCTTAAAAAAACACTCTCCCGGCTACTTGGTGGAGAAAAAAATAAAAAGGCACTGAGAATTATTCTCTCCAGCTATCTCCCCCGGCTGCTGTTGATTATAGGAATTTTTTCAATTATAATCATCTTTTTTTCTAAGCTAATCTTTGCCTTTATGGCTGGATTTTCCGCAATTGTTGTAGTTTTGTTTGTCGAGGCCGTTGCTGGCATATCGAAGATGACAAAATGGAAGAATTAGAACACAGTTTTCTTATCGTGGAACTCTTCAACAAAATTTTTGGCCCGCCACTTGCTGCCTTTCTTTCTCTGGTTGGAATTCAGATCAAAGACCCCCTCCATCTCATTCCCGACTATGTGGTGATGAGTATCATTGTCAGCTTTTTTCTCGTCCTTTTCCTCGGACTCTCGGCTCGAAAACTCAGGTTCATCCCCTCAAAGCTCCAGAGCATACTCGAGGTCATAATCCAGGGTTTTGAGTACATTCTCGTCGACCTCATCGGAGAGGAGGGGAAAAAATATCTGCCTCTCATAGGTACCATCGGCCTCTTCATCTTTTTCAGCAACATTCTGGGGCTCATCCCTGGTTTCATGTCACCAACGAGTAACATCAATGTCACGGCCGGCTGCGCCCTTGTCGTCTTCGCCTACTATCACTGGCAGGGGATAAAAACACAGGGGCTCTTCAAGTACCTCAAGCACTTTACCGGCCCCATCCCTCTTCTCGCTCCTCTTCTGCTTCCGATTGAAATCATCAGCCATTTCTCAAGACCGGTCTCTCTCTCCATGCGTCTTTTTGGTAACATATTTGCCGAGGAACTGCTTATACTCATCATCGCCTCAATAGTGCCTTTTTTCCTGCCTCTCCCTTTCATGGCACTGGCCATTCTCACGGCTATAATTCAGGCCTTTGTTTTTGTGCTGCTTTCGTGTATATATATTGCTGGAGCAGTTGCTTCGGAGGAAGAACATTAATTCAGAAAGGAGTTAGCCTTATGAGAGAAAAAAGCAAGCATCTAGCTCTTCTTTTCTTTCTTCTCGTCATTCTCACAGGGTCGCTTCTTGCTCAGGAAGCTGAAACCACAGCTGAGAAAGGTTCTATTTTTAAAGTCTCGATTATCGTCGGTGGTGCCATCATCACCATTGCCGCATCAGCCGGCGCCTTTTCACAGGCGAAGGCCATAACAAGTGCCTGCGAGGGAATATCCCGCAACCCCGGCTCTGCTCCTCACATTCGCTTCATCGTTATGCTTGGCCTCGTCTTGATCGAAACCCTCGTTATTTATGCACTGTTTATCACCATCATCATTCTTATGATAAAGTGGGGTCAATATTAAAGACAGAAGCATATCTATCGAAAGAGAGTTTATGAAACTATCTCTCTTCGATATCATCAAGACAACAATCAAAAGGTTCAATGAAGACAGGTGCGGCAATTTTGCCATCACCATCTCTTATTTCTCCCTCCTCTGTGCACTTCCCCTTGTCGCGCTTTTTGCCTTTGTGACAACCAAAATTCTCGGCACCTCAGAAATAGCTCTCAGGAGTCTTAACCTTTTCTCCGAGGAATTCTTCGCCCATCTCGACCCTCAGTTTTTCCAGCGGCTTGAGTACCTTTCCCAGAACATTTCAAACCTCGGTTATTTTGGAGTTATAGGTTCCTTTGTGGCAGGAAGTTTTCTCTTCTCCAACCTGATATACTCCATAAACTTCATCTTCAAGGCAAACTTCCAGAAGTCCTTTCTCTACAAACGGCTGATGGAATACATCATCATGTTTACCATGGCCATCATCATGCTCCTCTCCCTGTCCATCACAACCATCTGGACTGCAGTCCACCGCCTTATCAGAGAAAGCAGCCTTGTGGCCAACAACATCAATCCGGAGATAGTGACCTTCATCAACAACTTCTTCATCCAGTATTTTATTCCCTTTGCTCTCACTTTCTTTGTCTTTTTCATTCTCTACAAGTTTATTCCTGAGGTCAGAGTCCATACTAGAGCAGCAGCTGTTGCCGCCGCTGCAGCCGCCTTGCTCTTGGAAGTGGGCAAAAGGCTCTTTGCCTTCTATGTGGCCCATTTCTCTGCCGTGGGCATAGTTCTCTCCAGACTCCTGCAGGGAACACTGACTTCCATCATCTTTTTCTTACTCTGGATATCAATTTCCCTTGTTATCTTTCTCTGGGGAGCAGAACTGGCGGCTGTGCTCAACGAAAGAAAGCATGAAAAAGAAGGTTAACTACATCACCCATCCGATTAAACTCAAAAAACTTGCTCAACTTCTCGGCTGTCATTTTGAAGGTGATGGAGAAACAGAAATCCTGTCTGTCTCAAGTCCTGAAAAAGCAGGTGAAGGAGACCTTGTTTTTATCTCTCACCGAAAATATATTCCTCTGCTCGAAAAAAGTAGAGCCTCTGCAGCTATCATTCCCGAGTCAGAGAAGTTTGAAAGAATTCCTGTGCTGAAGGCCAAAAATCCCCCTTTAACCTTTGTCAGGGCGATAGAGATTCTGTATGAACCGAAGCCACCTCAGCCTGGTATTCACCCCACTGCATTCGTCTCCCCTTCGGCAAAAATCGGCCGCGAGGTATCCATAGGGGCTCTGTCTTTTATCGGAGAAGAGGTAGAAATAGGAGAAAAAACCGTAATCCATCCCCTTGTCTCTATCTATCCTGGAGTGAAGATTGGAAGGGAGACAGTCATCCATTCTCATGTCTCCCTCCGGGAAGGAGTTCAGGTGGGAAACAGAGTCATCATCCACAACGGTGCTGTCCTTGGAGCTGACGGCTTTGGTTACCTCCAGCAGGAAGACAAAACGAGGCTGAAAATCCCGCAGCTCGGCACTCTCATCATCGAGGATGAGGTTGAAATAGGGGCTTTGACCGCCATTGATCGAGCAGCTCTGGGAGAAACTCGAATCAGGCGCGGTGTTAAAATAGATAACCTCGTCCAGGTCGGCCATAACGTTGAAATAGGAGAAAACAGTGTTCTCGCCGGCCAGGTCGGGATCTCGGGCAGCGTTAAGGTGGGAAAAAATGTTGCTATGGCCGGCCAGGTGGGTATCGCAGACCACATAACAATAGGGGACAATGTTACCCTGGTTGCTCAGAGTGGTGTTATGAAAGATATCCCCCCCAATTCAATCATGGCCTGGACGCCGAGCATGAATTTCAGACAAGCGCTGAAAATCGTCTCCCACCTACCCCGCCTTCCAGAGCTTGTAAAAACCGTGAAAAAAATTGAGGAAAAACTGGAAAGCCTGGAAAAAAGGAACAAATAGAAAGGGCCCAGGCCCTACATTCCGCTCAGGTATTCATCAACGCTCAGGGCAGCAGCGACCCCGGTCCCGACTGCGGTTGCCATCTGCTGGGGACAGGCATTGGTCACATCTCCAGCAGCAAAGATGCCCGGCTGGCTGGTGGCCATTCCGTTTTTAACCTCGATCTCATTTGATTCGTTCAATTTAAGTAAGCCCTTGACAAAACCGCTGTTAGGTACAGTACCGATGGAAACGAAAAGGCCATCCAGTTTAACGACCGAGGTCTCGTCGTTTTTCACATTCTTGAGAGTGACTGACTCAAGCTTCTCTTCCCCCGATATCTTCTCCACTACCGAGTCCCAGATGATTTCAATCTTTTCGTTCCTGAACACTCTCTCCTGAAGAATTTTCACCCCCCGGAACATGTGGCGGCGGTGGATGATTATCACTTTTTTACAGTATTTTGTCAGGAACAGGGCTTCGTTCAGGGCATTATCACCCCCTCCAACAACCGCCACTTCCTGGTCCCTGAAAAAGGCACCGTCACAGGTGGCACAGAAAGAAACACCTCTACCAGTCAATTTTTCTTCTCCCGGAACTCCGAGTTTCCGATAAGAAGAGCCGGTAGAGATGATAACCGCTTTTGTTGGGTATTCACCCCTTGTACCGACCACAAGCCAGCGCTCATCTTTTTTCTTGATTTGCCTTGCTTCATCTGTCTCAATCCTGGCTCCGAACTTTTCAGCGTGAACGCGAAACCTCTCCATGAGCTCAAAAGGAACAACACCATCGGGAAAGCCTGGATAATTCTCGACAAAATCAGTGAGCAGTATCTGCCCCCCGGGTACTCCTCTCTCTAGGACTAGCGATTTGAGCCGGGCGCGGCCTGTGTAAACAGCAGCAGCCAGCCCAGCTGGGCCTGCTCCGATAATAACCACATCCCAATTTTCATTCATAGGTGTTTTAGAACAACCTCCTCAATCTTATTCTGGGGATGAGCTCCAACAAGAGTTTCCTTCAACTCACCTCCTTTAAAAAGCAGTAGGGTGGGAATGCTTCGCACACCGTACCTGGTTGCTGTCTTCATGTTCTCATCCACATTCAATTTGACGACTTTCATCTTATGTCCATAATTCTGGACAAGATATTCGATGGCGGGAAGTATCATTCGGCAGGGTGCACACCACTCAGCCCAGAAATCAACCAGGACCGGTATCTCTGCCTTTATAACTTCCTCTTCAAAGTTATTATCGGTTACCTCGGTAATTTTTTCGACCAAGATTTTCCTCCTCTTCTTAATTTGAGAGCTTTTCTGTAGAGCCTGATATATTTGCGGGCTGCTGTATCCCACGAAAAATCTTCCTCAAGACCTGCCTTCATAATCTTCAGCCAGAGAGGCGGCTGCCTGTAGTACTGAAGCGCAGTCTTGAAAGTGTGGAGAAAAGCGCGGGCAGAATATTCTTTAAAAACAAAACCGTTTCCTCTCCCTGTCCGGGGATTGAATGGCCTGACCGTTTCCCTCAGGCCTCCGGTTGCCCTGACAACTGGAACTGTTCCGTAGCGAAAGCTGTAAAGCTGATGCAACCCACAGGGTTCGTACAATGAGGGTATGAGCAACATATCAGCTCCTGCGGCAACTTTGTGAGCCAATGACTGGCTCATCTCGAGCTTTACTCCTATTCTCTGAGGATACCTTTCTCTGAGTTTTAACAGGGCATTTCCGTATTTCTCCTCTCCCTTTCCAAGAACAACAAGCCCCACCTCCATGGCCATCAATTCATCAACGACATCGAACAGAATATCGAACCCTTTGTAAGAGGTGAGGTAAGAAACCACCCCCAGGAGAGGAGTCTTTTCCGCCATCTTAAGCCCGAACTCGTCGATTAGGTTCAGCTTGCATTCCCTTTTTGGCTTCAGGTCTGAGAGAGAATAATTGGCCGCAATGAAGGGGTCTGTCTCTGGATTCCAGACCTCGCAGTCAATCCCGTTTCTGATGCTAAAAAAGACATCCCGGCGCTTTTTGAGCAGCCGGTCGAGTCCGAAGCTGTGTTCCTCCCTCTGAATTTCTCTCTTGTAGGTGGAGCTGACCGTGTTGAGCACATCAGAAAACATGATCCCTGCTTTGAGAAAATTAAACCTCCCATCAAAGGAAAGCTGTTGAGGATTAAAATAACTCCAGTCAAGACCGGTGAGAGAGAGGGTCTCAGGAGGAAAATCCCCCTGGTAGGCGATGTTATGCAAGGTAAGGACTGTAGCCGTGCTCCTGAAATGAGCTTTATGGGCATAGTGGGTTTTAAGGAAAAGGGGGATGAGTGCGGTGGGCCAGTTGTTACAGTGAATGATATCCACTTCCATTTTTTTCTTTAATACAAACTCGAGCACAGCCCGATTGAAGAAGATAAACCTCTCGTCGTTATCGAGATAATCGCCTTTTTCAGTACCATAAATGTTCTCTCTAAGGAAGTATTTGGGGTTATCGATGAGGTAAATTCTGTAATGCCCTGGCTCAGCTTTAAAAGCACGGGCTTTTACTCTCTCTTCCCCGAGAGAAACGGGTAATTTATCTTCAACCAGGTCCATGTCAAGCGAGTCTATCTCTGGCCGCCTGTAGCGAGGCATAACGACAGCAACTTCAACCCCCAGAGCGGAAAGATACTTGGGAAGAGACGAGGCTACATCTGCCATCTCACCTGATTTAGCAAAAGGAGCCAGCTCGGAGGAGACATAAAGTACTCTTATTTTCTGATTCATGACAGGAATTAATCATAATTTTACCCTCGGGAAATGTCAACCTGAGCCTGGCTCTAAAAAGTGTGATAATAGTGGTATGAAAATGATGTTGGCCTTGTCATTGCGAGAAGCGGAGCGACGAAGCAGTCCCATGCATTGGCGGCCTCTCGTCTCTGCGAGGCACGAAGTGCCGTGGCAATCCTCCGTTGCGAGCGAAGCGTGGCAACCTCATTCACTCCCGGAGATGATGGGATTGCCACGCCCTTTCAGGGCTCGCAACGACAGATTGATTCGCTCCGCTCGCAATGACATGGCGCATTTTCTAGGTAATTTATCATGGCGAGTGCGCCACCCACGACAAATGAAAATGCTATTTTCGAACTAATAGTTCAGGCCGGTTAAGGTCAGGGCATTGTTTTCATTTCTGCCCCCAGCCAAGCTTCTCCTTAAGCAGGTCAAAATAATTCCTCTGGGGTGAGGATATGAGTTTAAACTGGAAATCCGCCTTCTTCACTTTTACCTCGTCATTCTTGACCAGTAAATCCCCCCGCTGGCCGTCCAGAGTAAGATACACTTCCTCTCCTCCTGTAAGCAGTCTGACCCTCACTAGGGATTCAGAGGAGATAACCATGGGACGGAAGGAAAGTGTATGAGGGCAGATAGGAGCGAGCACAATGGCAGGGATGTAAGGCTTAAGGATAGGACCACCGGCAGAGAGCGAATAGCCGGTGGTGCCGGTTGGAGTGGAAATGATGAGGCCATCTGCTTTAAGAGTTGCAATTTCCTTGCCGTCAATCCAGATTGCAACCTGGATCATCCTGGCAAGCGCTCCTTTATTTATGACCACATCGTTAAGACAGTAATAGAGCTTCCCCTTTGCTCTTGCTTCCAGCAGTCTCCGCCTGCTTACAATTTCCTCATTCCCTGCAAAGAAAGCCTCAAGGGTAAGGTACATTTCATCCAGGGGTACCTCGGTCAGGAAACCAAGGCTTCCCATGTTAACCCCGAGCACAGGCACATTTTTCAGGGCAGCAAGGTGAGCCACGCTGAGTAGAGTGCCGTCACCCCCAAGGACGATAATCAGATCAACACTCTCCGGGAGCTTTTCCCGTGTCATTCCCTTCCCCTTGCCGAGTTTTTGAGCAGCTATCTCTTCTAGAAAACAGGTTATTCCCTTCTTTTCCAGAAAGTTGATAAGCTCTTCTAACACCCTCTCAATATGAGGAGCATGGGGTTTAATGACAAGACCAATGCGCTCAATTTTTTCCATCCCGAACTGCCTCCTTGACCAGTCTCATCTCCTCCCCAGAAGTCAGGCTTCTCTCCCCCAGTGACCAGAGGGCAAAAAACTCACGATTTCCTCTGGCTCCTGGAAGAGAGCATTTCATCAGCTTTCTGAGAGCAAAGCCCATGGCTTGAGCTGCAGCGATAACCTTTACCAACACTTCCTCATGAAGGCCGGCGTCCCTGACTATTCCCTTCTTCCCCACCTGGCGAGGACCAGCTTCAAACTGAGGCTTGACAAGAGAAAGAAGAAAACCGTTTCCGAGGAATCTCTTTATTGCGGGTAGAACCTTGATTATCGAGATAAACGATAAATCCATCGTCACCAGGTCAAGAGTGTGACTGAAATCTTCTTTATCCAGATAGCGGGCGTTTTTCTCAAGACATATAACCCGGCTGTCCTGCCTCAACTTCCAGTCCAGCTGTCTGATGTCGACATCCACAGCATAGACTCTCCGGGCGCCACGCTGGAGAAGACAATCGGTAAACCCTCCTGTCGATGACCCGAGGTCGGCTGTTGTCTTCCCCTCGACAGAAATCTCAAAGCGGTCCAGAGCCTCCTCGAGCTTAAGCCCGCCTCGACTGACATAGGGGAGTTTTTCTTTAAGGAAGATATCGCTCTCTTCATCGACCAACATTCCGGCTTTATCAATTCTTCTTTCCCCCGCAAACACAAGTCCTGCCATGATGAGCGCCTGCGCTTTCTGCCGGCTGGCAGCAAGCCCCCTGGTGACAAGAATCCTGTCCGCTCTATCTTTACCCACCGTGAAAAAATCTCCTCCCGAGGATTAATTTTTTTCTGACTTCTGAATAAAACCCATTATCTGCCTGAAGATACCGTCCTCATCGAGCGAATACAGCCTTTTAATCAGGTCAGCCTTTCCCACAGGGTAGACATCCAGCGGAAGGCCTATTCTCTTGAATTTAACCGAAAACCTCTTCTCCCTGTCAAGGAGTTCCCGGACCGCACTCCCGAAACCACCGTCGAGAACTCCTTCTTCAACGCTAATGACGATTTTTCCGGGCCGGACAAGACTGAGTATCATCTTCTCATCAAGCGGCTTGACAAACCTGGCGTTGAGAACTGCAAAACTGAAGCCTTCCTTCTCCAGCCTCTCGGCTACCCTGAGCGAAGGATAGACCATGCTTCCCAGAGCGACAATCAGGTTTTCTCCCTCTTTAAGAGGCTCACTCTGCCCCGGAGGAATAGGGACGGACTCTTCATCAAGGGGAACTCCCCATCCTTTTCCCTTCGGATATCTGATCGCCGTGGGATGGGGATAGGAAATCGCTGACCTGACCATGTGCCGCAGCTCATTCTCGTCTTTGGGGGCCATGACAATCATATGCGGAAGATGTCGGAGGTAGACGATATCGTTTACGCCCTGGTGAGTTGGACCATCGTCGGAGACAATGCCCGAACGGTCAAGAGCGAAGAGAATGGGAACATCCATAAGGCAGACATCGTGGTAAAGCTGATCGTATGCCCGCTGGAGAAATGTAGAGTAGATGGCCACCACAGGCTTCAGACCAGAAAGAGCCAGACCGGTAGCAAAATCAACTGCATGCTGTTCGGCGATTCCAACATCATAGAACCTTTGGGGGAAATCGGTGGCAAACTTGCGCAGGCCAGTTCCATCAGGCATGGCTGCAGTGATGGCTACCACACGCTCGTCTTCCCTAGCAACCTCAACCATTGTCTCACCGAACACAGCAGAATAAGTGGGTGTTGAATCTTCATTAAGAGGTTTGCCTGTTTTGATATCAAACGGACTTGTGCCGTGGAACTTCTCGGGATTATTCCTGGCCGGCCTGTATCCTTTTCCCTTCCTGGTAACGCAGTGAACCAGAATCGGACCATGGTAGGACTTAGCCCTCTCAAAAGCTTCAATGAGTGAGTCAAGATTATGCCCCTGAACAGGGTCAATGTATTTGATTCCCAGCCTCTCAAACACAAGACCCGGAAAAACAGCCTTTTTTACCGCGTCTTCCACAGCACGGGCCACTTTTATCATCGGCACGCCCACAGCAGGAACAACTTTGAGGATAGATTTAACCAGGTCTTTCATCCTCAGAATATACTGCCCAGAAACGATGTAGGAAAGGTACCTGGAGAGAGCGCCAACGTTAGGAGAAATAGACATTTCATTGTAGTTGAGGATGATAATCAGCTTTTTCTTGAGATGCCCAATCTGATTGAGTGCTTCCCAAGCCACACCTCCTGTCAGGCTTCCGTCACCAACAACAGCCACAACCTCATAATCATCCCCTGTTCTCTCCCGGGCAGCAGCCATGCCCAGGGCTGCGGAAAGAGCAGTTGAGGCATGGCCAGTGTTATAGACATCATAATCACTCTCCTCGCGCGAGGGAAACCCGCAAATTCCTTTATACTGACGTAGAGTGTGGAATCTGCTTTTACGACCGGTGAGGATTTTATGCGGATAGCACTGGTGTCCCACATCCCAGATTATTTTGTCCCGGGGAGCATTAAAAACATAATGCACAGCAATAGCAATCTCTACCACGCCGAGATTGGGAGCAAGATGCCCACCGTTATGGGAGACTACCTCAAGAATGAGTTTCCTTATTTCCTGGGCCAGCCTGGGAAGGTCACGTAAGGGGATTTTCTTCAAGTCCTGGGGGCTCTCAATCCTATCGAGTATTCTTTTCATTCCTTTTTCCCCTCCACATCGAGAAGCATCCGAGCCAGATACCGAAGTTCTTCTGAATCGAGGGACGCATTCTCGAGTGAGTGCAGGGCATCGTTCACGAATTCTTTCAGCCTGCGCTTCGATTCCTCGAGCCCCACAAAAAGGGCATAATTTGGCTCGTCGTCACTGGCGTCACTTCCCTCAGCAGTACGGTCAAGAATATCGTCCCTAACCTGAAAGGCAAACCCGACATTTCTCCCGTAGTGAGTCAACGCTTCAAGCTGGCGAGGGGAAGCGTCACCCAGGATTGCTCCTGTTTTTACCGAAGCTGTGATCAATGCACCTGTTTTTTTCTGGATGAGTTCATGCATCCTATCTTTAGTAACCTTATTTTTCTCAAACGTAATGTCTATCACCTGACCCCCAATCATTCCCTTGGCACCAGCACATTCACTTATTTCCTTTATCACTCGGGCCTTTCTTGACATCGAACCTTTTCCAGCCAAAGCACCGACCATGACCTCGAAAGCCAGGGTAAGTAGACTATCCCCGGCAAGAAGAGCCACAGCCTCTCCAAAAACCCTGTGACTCGAGGGTTTTCCCCGCCTAAAATCATCGTCATCCATCAGAGGCAGGTCATCATGAATAAGAGAATAGTTATGTATAAGCTCCAAAGCAGAGGCGAAAGGAAGCACCTCTTCCTGGTCTACCCGAAAATACTCGGCTGAACAAAGAGCGAGAAGAGGCCTGAATCTCTTTCCTCCGGAAAAAACGGTGTATCTCATAGCCTGGAAAAGAACAGTATTTTCCTGGCTGAGAATGGAGGAAAGAAAATCCTCTACCGCTGCTCTTTTTTCGTTAAGGCTTTCTACCACATTCATCGGTTTTTAAAACGGCACTTCCTCATCTGACCCTTCGGGGGAGGTCTCCTCTTCTTCGGATGGCTGGTAGGGTTCTTCCTTCATCTCACCCTTTTCATCTTTAAGGAGAATTTCCACCTTTTTTTCAGCTTTTTGGAGCTCTTCTCTCAGGAACCTGGCAAGTTTCACTCCTTTCTCGAAAAGAGAGAGGGACTCGTCCAGGGAAAGACCACCTTCCTCAAGCCTGGCGACAATTTTTTCCAGTTCCTCCAGTGCCTTTTCGAAGCTAAGATTTGCCATTTTTTCTCCTTTCCAGCCGCGATTCAATTTGCCTCTCAGGATAAATATCTTTTACCACGCAAGAGAACTCTCCCTTGTGGAAAGAGACCTCCATTTCACTCTCCTTTTCCACCTCTTTTATATCCTGGATAAGATGCCCGTTTTTCCAACACAGTGTGTAGCCTTTTCTTAGTATATTCAAGGGGCTCATATTGTGCAAATCAGATGAAAGCTTTTCCCAGCGGGATTCAAGACTCTGGAGGATACTCCACATCCTGTTCTTCATTTTCTCCTCGAGAAGAGCGAGGGAGGACCTTGTCTCTCCTATTTTTTTACTCTCCTCCCTGAGCACATTCCAGGCCTTCATCTCCAGCTCATCGACTTTCTGCTCGAGGTTAAGAAGCTTGATTTTGAAATTCTGGAATATCTTGTGGTGAGACATTCTCAGAACCAGGTTGTTAAGCTCCTGGAGAAAATATCTCTCGCTCCTGGCCAGCTGATTCATCAGGCTCTGGATACGCTCCATAAAAGCCTCTTCTTTCTCGATCACCATTTCTGCCGCCACCGAAGGTGTGGAAGCCCTGATATCGGCAACAAAATCAGCAATGGTAAAATCAATCTCATGGCCGACAGCAGATATCACAGGAATAGGACATCGAAAGATAGCCCGGGCAACCTTTTCTTCGTTGAAAGCCCACAGGTCCTCTATCGACCCGCCTCCGCGGCCAACAATAATCACATCTATGTCTTTCTGCTGCCCCAGGTAGTCTATTCCTTCCACAATCTCATCTGCTGCCCCCTCTCCCTGAACTTTAACGGGATAGATGATGATATGAAGACGAGCAAACCTTCTTTCAAGGGTCCGAACGATATCAACGATGGCAGCCCCGCGAGGAGAGGTGACAACTCCTACTTTTTTGGGGAAAAGGGGAAGCTTTTTCTTGTACTCCGGGTCAAAAAGACCTTCTTTTCTGAGCTTTTCTTTGAGCTGTTCAAAAGCTAACTGGAGAGCACCCTTTCCCTTTGGTTCCATCAAGTCAGTTACAAGCTGGTATTCACCCCGTGGCTCATAGACATTTATTCGGCCGTGACAGATTACCTGGAGCCCGTCTTTTATTTCAAAAACCACTTTCAGGGCCTCAGACCTGAACATCACAGTCTTGAGCTGGCTTGTCTCATCCTTGAGTGTAAAATAAAGATGGCCTGAATGGTGGCGATGGAAATTTGAAATCTCGCCCTCGACCCAGAGCTCCGGATAGGTGCTCTCGAGGATATCTTTCACCATCTTTGTCACCTCAGAGACGGTGTATACTTTTTTCGGATACTCCTCGCTTTCAAACCTCATTTTTTTCCACTTTTATAACTTCTCTCTCGATTCCAAGAGCTCTTCCTGTCCACCTATCTATCTCGACAGCGAGAGCGCCAAAAATCAAACCATCCTTGCTCGGTTCCAGACGCTGGGTACGTGCGAGCAGGAAACGGTCGAGCGCATGCTCCCTGCGGATGCCGATGATTGAGTTGTATCCTCCGATCATTCCCACATCTGTTATGTAAGCAGTCCCCTGGGGAAGGATCCTCTCATCAGCCGTGGGAACATGAGTGTGGGTACCGATGACCGCCGACACTCTTCCATCCAGGTACCACCCCATGGCCTGCTTCTCAGAGGTTGCCTCAGCATGAAAATCGACAACAATCAGAGAAGTGCTTTCCCTCATCAGGGCAATCTCCCTATCAGCGGTGCGGAAAGGACAGTCGATGGGTTCCATGAAGACCCTTCCCTGAAGATTGAGGATGCCAATCTTTATCCCTTTTTCGTCTTCGAAAAGGAAAGAGCCCCTTCCCGGGTTGAGGGGTGGAAAATTCGCAGGACGAAGCAGCCGCTTCTCCCTTTCGATGTACTCAATCGCCTCTTTCTTATCCCAGATATGGTTGCCCGAGGTTAGCACGTTGACCTGGCTGAAAAGTTCTTGAGCAACCTTCTCGGTGATTCCTATCCCACCAGCAGCATTCTCTGCATTGGCGATGATAAGAGAAGGGGAATATTTCTCTATCAGGCGGGGAAGATATTGCTTTAAGGCTTTTCTCCCCGGGCGACCGATGATATCTCCGAGAAAGAGGATTCCTATCTTATCGGGCATACTCCACCGCTCTCATTTCTCGGATAACTGTCACCTTTATCTGACCGGGGTAGTCCAGCTCATCCTTTATTTTCTGAGCTATCTCTTTGGCTGTGATGCCAGCTTCTTCATCCGAAACTTTCTGGCTTTCAACAATAATCCTTATCTCTCTTCCCGCTTGAAGGGCAAAAGACTTGGCCACTCCCTCGTACGAATTGGCTATCTCCTCAAGCTTCTCCAATCTCTTGATGTAGGTTTCGAGAAGCTCTCTTCGTGCTCCAGGCCTTGCCGCCGAGAGAGTATCAGCAGCCTGAACAAGCACAGCTTCAACAGAAGGAAAATCCACATCACGGTGGTGAGAAGCAATGGCTTTAACTACTTCTTCTGATTCTCCATATTTCCTGGTAAGTTCGACACTCAATTCAGTATGAGTGCCCTCGATTTCCCTGTCGACAGCTTTACCGATGTCATGGAGAAGTCCTGCTCTGAGGGCAATGTTGGAATCCACGCCGAGCTCTCTCGCCATCAAGGCTGCAAGATAAGCAACCTCCTTGGAATGCTGGAGAACATTCTGCCCGTAGCTTGTCCTGTATTTCAGCTTTCCCAGAAGCTTCACCAGTTCAGGATGGATATCCTGAATTCTGAGCTCGATAATCACAGACTCTCCTTCCTGCTTGATGTTCTCGTCAATCTCCTCTTTCACCTTCTCCACAACTTCTTCAATGCGAGCTGGATGAATCCTTCCGTCGACGACGAGCTTTTCGATGGCCATGCGGGCCATCTCTCTTCTTATGGGATCAAAACTGGAAAGTATGACAGCCTCAGGAGTGTCATCCACGATGATGTCGACTCCAGTAGCCATCTCGAGTGCCCTGATGTTTCGCCCTTCCCTTCCTATTATCCTTCCCTTCATATCATCAGAAGGAAGGTCAACAACCGAGACTGTAGTCTCTACTACATGTTCGGCAGCAGAGCGCTGGATGGCCTGACTGATGATATTCCGGGCAAGAACACTGCTCTTTTCCTTTGTTTCTTCCTCAACTTTCTTGAGAACCTGAGCTGCTTCAAGCCGTGCTTCTTCTTCAATCTTCTTCATCAGCAGGCTCTTTCCTTCTTCCTGAGTCATACCCGCAATCCTTTCCAGCTCCTCCATTTCCTGCTTCATAAGCTCGTTCAATTTCTCTTCTTTCTCAGCAACCTGCCGCTCTTTCTGATAAAGATTTCGCTCTTTATTCGAGAAATCCCTCTCTCTTCGCTCAAGATTCTGAAACCTGCGGTCTAAATTTTCCTCCTTGTGCATGAGCCTTCTTTCCTGCTCATTCAGCTTTTTACGCCTCTCCCTTGTCTGACGCTCAAAATCAGATTTAAGGTTTAAAAGCTTCTCTCTTGCCTCAAGAGATGCCTCTCTTCTTATTTTTTCTGCTTCGCCTGCTGCTTGCTCGACTATCTTCTTTGCTTCCTGCTTGGCCGTGAACACTGCCCTGGCTGAAGACTTCTTCCTCAGCACGACAAACACCACAAAGCCGGCCAGGGCACACAAAATAACTATGTTGACGATAAGAAAGGCTAAATTCACTTTGACCACCTCCTTGCGGTGAATCAAAGGAGATGAAAGTAAGGAGGGCGAGAAAACTCACTCTAGGAGAAAATTTCTCTCCTGAATTCCTGCCGGCAAATCTGTGCCCTTCGAGAATAATCCCCTGCCTCCTGAGAGAAGCGAATATCTCTTCTGGGCCTTTTCTCGATAGACATCCATACTTGTCTTGCTCACCTTAAGGAGTTTCCTCGTAAGATTTAAATTTATTCTCATTCTTAAGAATATGATCCTCCAAACTTTCTAACTCACTTTCCATCTGGCCAATTGCTTCATTCAGTTGATCCAGCTTCTTCTGGCTTAAGAAATGCTCATCGGCGATGTTTAAAGCAGCAAGCACTGCAATCTTGACTAAATCCGTTGATTTGGATTTTACAGCCACCTCCTGCATTTTCTGGTCAACGAATGAAGTAAGATGGCTTATATATTTTTCATCCTCTTCTCCTTTGACTCTTATCTTATATTTTTGCCCATAGATTTCGACTTCAACAATCTTGTCAATCATATCCCGATCTCGTCAATGTGGTTTATTATTGTTTCTATTTTCTCCTGCAGCACTGCTCTTTCATCTTCATACTCTTTGATAACCTGCTCTGCTTTCTCTGCCTTCTTCAGACGCTCATCAAGAATCTTTTTCTCAGACTTCAGCTCTTTTATTTGCTGCTCGAGCCTCTTGTTCTCCCCTACCAGCTTGTGTATGTAATCAACAACCCTGGAAACTTTACTCTCCAGTATTTTAATTCTTTCCAGTTCGCTTGTCAATTTTTCCTCCTTCCCTTAGCTGAATCTTGAAGCCTGACTCTAGCCTCTTGATAATCTTTAGCTGAAGATTATCAACTTCCCTGGCAAGCAGGGTTCTTTGTGGGTGGCGAAAAACAAACCTTAAAGAGAGGCTTATCTTATCCCCAGGAATTGGCTCTCCCTGGAAACGGTCGAGGAGTGAGAATTTCTCCAGATAAGATATTTTGAGCTCCTCAATTGCCTGTTTTATTGACTGATAGCTCACCCCCCGGTCAACAAGAAACGATAGGTCACGACTCACGCTAGGGAATTTCGGCACCGTTGTATACTTAAAAGGTTTTGGCTGTTTGCTCAAAAGATGAGTGAGATTTATCTCCGCGGCATAGACTGAATCCTTTAAAGAGTATAAATTGAGAATTTCCGACTTCACCTTCCCCAAACAACCTATTCTCTCACCCTTAAAAACAAGATTGAGTGAGTAACCCTCATCAAAATAAGCTGATTTCACTTCCTCGAAAGAAAAAGGCTCGTACCTTAAATAGAACATCATCGCTTCAAGAGCACCCTTCAAATGGAAAAAAATATTCTCTTCGCTTCGCTGCTCGTTCCTTTCCTCAGTCCACAGACCGCTGGTAGCTATGCCCAGCATCAACTGCTCACAGGCCTTCCCTTCTTCCCAGAAATAGATATTTCCCACTTCAAAGATGCTTACTCCTTCGGCTCCTCTGTTTTTATTCCACCGCACCGTAGCCAGGAGGCCGTCTAGCAGCGAAGTCCTCAGATATGACGCACGACGGGAAATGGGATTTCTGATGACAATGGCACACTCTTTATCGAGAAAAGGAGCTCCCTCTTCTGGATCAGAGAAACTGTAGTTAACCACTTCATCAAAACCCTGGTGGTTGAGCAGTCGGCGCACCTTGTGTACACACTCTCTCTTATCATTGCTGTAAGGTTCAGGAGCCCGGAGCTGAGGGAGAGAGGAAGGAATTCTATCATAACCATAAAAGCGGGCAATTTCCTCAATGAGGTCGATTTCTCTCTCGATATCAACTCTGAAAGTAGGTATAGTTACCTGCCACATTCCCGGTTTTTGCTCTTCTAGATGAAATCCCAGCCTGGTAAGTGTTTGAGAAATGAATTTTTGATCAATCTCAATTCCGAGAAGAGTTCCTACCTGATGGTGACGGAGAATAACAATTTTCTTCTTAGGAGGGACAGGATTTACATCCAGTATTTCCTCGGCGGGTTGTCCGCCAAACTGGGAGAGAAGAGAAGCTGCCATGAGAGCAGCACAGGGAGGATAAGAAACATCAGCACCCCGCTCAAACCTGTATGATGCTTCTGTCTGTATGCCTACCTGTTTGCTGGTTTTGCGGACTGAAACAGGATCAAACCACGCACTCTCAATGAGGACGTCTTTGGTGGTGGCTGAGACTGCTGACCCCTCGCCTCCTATTATGCCAGCCAGGGCTACAGGTTTTTCTGCATCGGCGATCACCAATTGCGGCGGGGAGAGGCTCAGTTCTTCTCTGTCAAGAGTGATGAGCATTTCCCCCTTCTGAGCCTGGCGGACTACTATCTTGCGGCCTTTGATCCGGGCCAAATCAAAAGCATGGATCGGATGTCCGGTAGCAAACAATACATAGTTGGTGATATCGACAATGTTGTTAATGGGATTGAGTCTCATGGCTTCAATCCTTTTCTTCAGCCATTCGGGCGAAGGCTCAACCCTAACATTTCTGACCACAACTCCACAGTAACGACGGCAGAGCTGCGGGTCATTGATCTGGATGTCTATTAAATCTGCTGTTTTTTCCCCTCCAGAGTCAACAGAATTAATTGTCCACTCTCTATCTCTGAAAGGAAAACCAAAGGCGGCTGATATTTCCCTGGCAACTCCCAGATGACCAAGAGTATCAGGCCGGTTGGCATGGGTTTCGATATCAAGGATTACATCTCCCTCTCTTTTTTCCTGCTCCTCAACCACAAGACCGATCATATCCAGCTTCTCCATCAGCACAGAGAGCGGGATATCAATCTCTACATATTCTTTAAGCCACTCTAGACTTACTCTCATTTTAGAAAAAACTGCCTGTTGAACCTGAGGTCGTTTTCATAGAACAACCTCATGTCTGAAATCTGGTAAGCAAACATGGCTGTCCTGTCGATCCCGAGGCCGAAGGCAAACCCGGAATATTTTTCAGGATCGATGTTCACATTCTTGAAGACCTGCGGGTCAACCATCCCTGCTCCTAAAATCTCCTTCCAGCCTGTTCCGCCGCAGACGCGACACTCCTCATCTTTCCCTTCGCAGACAATACAACTGATATCTACCTCAGCTGAAGGTTCGGTGAAGGGGAAAAACGAGGGTCGAAACCTCATGGCAATCTTTTCACCAAAGAGTGCTTTGAGGAAGTACTCCAGGGTTCCTTTCAAATGAGAGAGGGTAATTCCCCTGTCAACAACAAGGCCTTCAAGCTGGTAAAACATGGGAGTGTGTGTCGGGTCCGGTGTCTCTCTGCGGAATACTTTACCAGGAACAATAATCTGAAGGGGCGGCTTGCGTTTTTCCATGACACGAATCTGAACAGGAGAAGTATGAGTTCGGAGGAGGAGGTCATCAGTGAGGTAAAGCGTATCCCAGTCGTCGCGGGCAGGATGGTGGGGAGGAAAGTTCAGTGCTTCGAAGTTATAATAATCAGTCTCAATCTCAGGTCCTTCCTCAATCAGGTAACCCATCGAAAGAAAGATACGCTCAATTTTCTCCTGAAAAAGATGAATAGGGTGGGGCGCTCCCCAGTATTTCTGTTCTCCAGGGAGAGTGAGGTCAAACTTTTTCTCCACTTCAGCTTCCACCTCAACCCTATTCCTGAGTGCCTGAAGCTTTTCCCGGACGTGCTTTTTCAGGCTATTGATAAGCTGACCGGCAGCAGGTTTTGCCTCGGGAGGTAATGTCTGAAGCTCCTGCAGGAGGAGAGTTATCCTTCCTCTTTTACGACTGAGGTAGAGGTCGCGTAATTCCTGGAGTGTTTTCTTGTCCTCTACTCCTGCGGCAGCTCTATCAAAATCGCTTCTGTAGCTGGCAATTTTATGGCTTAGATTCTCCATCCTCAGACCTGCGACTCCTTCACTTTCTGGGCGAGACGGAGAAATGTCTGGGGAGAGTTCACAGCCAGATCAGCCAGAATTTTTCTGTCGAGCTGAATGTTGAGCGCATGGAGACCGTGAATAAAACGATTGTAAGAGACACCATTCGCCTCGGCAGCAGCTTTTATCCTTATAATCCACAACCGCCTCATGTCTCTCTTTCTCCTTCTCCTGTCTCTGTAAGCATAGAGGAGTGCTCTTTCCACCGCTTCCTTGGCCGTTCTGTAGTTGTGACTCCTTGCCCCCCAGTATCCCTTGGCGAGCTTCAGAATCTTGGCTCTTCTCTGCTTTTTCCGAGGTCCTCTTTTGACTCTAGGCATTTTCTTCTCCTTGCATCCTTTGTTCCATGGGTTTGCCGGCTGGATAAAGCATTAACGAAAAACTCGACTATAAATTCAATCCACTGAACACTATTAAACTTGCTTTTCCTCCAGCTTGCAGTCGTTTCCTTAATATGGAGGGCTAGAACTAAAAATCATAGGGAAGCATCTCTTTGATCCTCCCTCTATCAGCCCTGCTTACATGGGATTTTTTGCCCAGCCCTCTCTTCCGCTTGGCTGATTTCTTGGTAAGTATATGGCTTTTATAGGCTTTATGGTGAAGAATTTTTTTCTTCCCTGTTATTTTGAACCTTTTCCTCGCCCCTCTGTGTGTCTTTAATTTGGGCATCCTTTCCTCCTGTTCTCTGCGGACTTAGAAAAACCGAGACTGCCCAGGGCTGGATTTTCATCTCTCCGTCCTGTTTCGCTGTTTCTTTTACATTTTCAAAAACTCTGTCGATGATACCTCGTGCCAGCTCAGGCCTTGATTTCTCCCGTCCCCGGAGCATTACTGTTATCTTCACCTTGTGTCCTTCAGAAAGAAATCTCTGAACATGACGCACTTTGAAATTATAATCGTGGATAGAAATTTTTGGCCTGAACTTGATTTCTTTAACCTGAATCTGCTTCTGATGTTTTTTAGCTTCCTGCGCTTTTTTATGCAATTCATAAAGGTACTTTCCGTAATCCATGATCCTGCATACAGGTGGAGTTGCCTGAGGAGCAATCTCCACCAAATCCAGGTCTTTCTCGCGCGCCAGTGCCAGGGCTTCAGATACTGGGAGAATCCCTATCTGCTGCTTATCTTCGTCAATCACCCTGACCTCCCTGTGCCTTATTCCTTCATTAATACGATGCGGTTTTTCCTTCTGCGGACGTCCTCTGTAAAATCTTCTTCTGATGTCAAACCTCCTTTAGCCTGAAATATTCATAAAAAATGAATGAATAATCCATGTTATATGTTTACTTCCAATGATTTATTCTTATCTAATTCACTCACTTTTTCAAGAAATTCATCCACCTCTACCTGTCCCCTATCTCCGAGAGTATGAATCCTCAGGGAAGCATTCTTGTGGTTCATTTCTTTATCTCCAACAACGAGCATGAAGGGTATTTTCATTTTCTCTGCTTCCCTTATTTTGTGGCCTATTTTTTCCCGGCGGACATCAACCTCAGTCCTGAGACCGAAACTCCTGCATCTCTCAGCAAGGGAGAAAGCGTACTCGTTGTGGCGGTCTGCTATGGGAAGGATAATAATCTGGGTTGGGGCAAGCCAGAGAGGGAAATTTCCGTTGTAGTGCTCGATGAGAATACCGAAAAACCTCTCCAGGGATCCGAGAAGAGCCCTGTGGATCATAAAGGGCCGGTGCTCTCTGCCGTCATCCCCGATGTAGCTAAGGTTAAACCTCTCAGCTAGATTAAAATCAAGCTGGATGGTCGTGCACTGCCATGATCTGAGGAGGACATCCTTTATCTTGATGTCTATTTTTGGTCCGTAAAAAACTCCCTGTCCTTCATCTATCCTGAACTCAAGCTTCTCAGTGAGGAGGGAGTTCCTCAGGGCGCTGGTGGCCTTCTCCCAGTCATCATCCGAACCCACATACTTCTCCGGCTTGGTGGAGAGATAGATGTCAAATTCTTTAAACCCAAATGTTTTCAACATTCTCAGCGTGAGGTGGATGACTCTTCCTATTTCCTCTTCCAGCTGATCTGGACGGCAGAAGATGTGGGCATCATCCTGGGTGAATCCCCTTACCCTCAGCAATCCGTGGAGTACACCACTGCGTTCAAAGCGGTAAACCGTGCCCAGCTCTGCCCAGCGGAGAGGAAGCTCGCGGTAGCTGCGCTGCCGTGAGTTGAAAACCATGATATGAAAAGGGCAGTTCATCGGCTTGAGCTCATACTCCACACCCTCTGAGATGAGAGGAGGATAGAGAGCATCATAGAATTCTGTGTGTCCGCTTCTCCTCCAGACATCGAGCTTGGCTACATGGGGTGTGAAGAGAAATTCGTAGCCGTCATTAATGTGCTCCTGGCGCCAGTAATTCTCGATAAGCTGTCTAATTTTTGCTCCTCTGGGGTGCCAGAGAACAAGCCCGGCTCCTAAACTCTCGTTGAAGCTGAAGAGATCAAGCTCCTGGCCAAGCCTTCTGTGGTCACGCTTCTTCGCCTCCTCAAGCAGTCTGAGATGTTCCTCGAGCTGTTTTTTCTCGAAAAAGGCAGTACCGTAAATTCTCTGAAGCTGAATCCCCTCCTCATCACCTTTCCAGTAAGCACCGGAAGAAGATAGGATTTTGAAATGTTTGATATGGCCTGTTGAGGGGAGATGGGGACCGAGACAGAAATCTATAAAATCTCCCTGCCTGTAACAGGTAACCTGCTTCTCTGCTTTCTCCTGGATAAGCTCCGCTTTCAACTCCTGACCGAGCTGTTTAAAAATATCGAGCGCCTTTCTTTTTGAATAGACAACTTTCTCAATAGGGAGGTCTTTGTTGCTCAACTCTCTCATCTTCTTCTCGATGGCTTCCAGGTCTTGGGGAGCAAACGGCTTATCCCTTAAAAAATCATAGTAAAAACCGTTCTCAACAGCGGGGCCAATCCCGTACAGTGTTCCTGGAAATAGCTCTAGAACAGCATGGGCGAGCAGGTGAGAGGCACTGTGGCGCAGTACCTCGAGGGCTTCATCCGAATCTCTGTAGACCATTCTCACTTCCATTTCATCCTCAAGAGGCGTGCTGAGGTCCACCAGCTCACCGTCCTTTCTGGCCAAGATGGGTTTTTCCACGAGCCCAAGGCGAGGAATAAGCTCGGAGAGAGGAGTTCCTTTTTCGACTGAAAATTCAGACCCCTCTATACTTACCTTGACAAACTCAGCCATTAAACACTGTATGTAGAGAGCAAGCTGCGGTACTCATTTATCTCTTCCAATGTACAAAATGATAACTCCAAAATAAATTGGTAGGCGCGGAGGGTATCGAACCCTCGACCTCTTCCGCGTCAAGGAAGCACTCTACCACTGAGCTACGCGCCTGCCTTCACAAAGCTAATATATGATAAAAAATAAAGCCTATAGGTGTCAATAGAGCAGTAAGGCGAGATTCCGACTTTATCCATAATAGAGCTTTAAAGCATGTAAAGCATTAAGGGTGATCCATTTACTCGGTTTTCCTTTTTCAATTCTGTTTTTTTCTCAACTTTAGAAGCGAGTATAGGAAGGAGTCGAAAAAAAGTCAACCAGGGTCTAAAAGTTTATGCCTTCAATTACGGGTAGGAGCGATGGCCGGAGCAGGGGCAGGAGCCCGCTCAGGAGCTAGTGCTCTGCCGAGCGACTGGCTTTCCCGGCTTGAAGCCCGAAAAAAGATCGAGGAGAAAGTAAGGCAGCATCTAAAAGTTAAGCATTCTGCCGATGGTTAAAAGTCATCTTGGACAAACAATAGAGTCTTATGAAATTGTGTTTTTGACTGGAGAAGACCGGTGGTGGCAGCTAAATTTAATCGGTGATATTTTATCGAGGAATGTCCTCAGGCTTTAGATGATCGTAGCATTCAAACGGAATGTCTAACTCCTCTGCCAGAGCTTTGAGCTCAGCCAGATAATCCCCACAGACTGTGAGAGGATGATTGGAGTTCACTTTCCACTCCACCTTTGCGCAAAGTTTAAGGTACCAGTGAGGCCATTCAGGGTTACACCGTGCAGAACGTTTGTGCCATTCGTTCTCGGTTGGCACATCAGTTACCCCCCTTCCTGCACACAAATACAAGCCATAATTACGGTAAGAGAAGCGTGCCCAGGTGACTACACCGGGGATACGGACAACCACACTACACGTTCCTCCTCCTTGCTTAAAATACATGTAAGGCTGTCTCTCGGACCAGGCTCCCTTTAAAGAATCGTGGCTACCGTAAGCAAAATAAGGCGCTAGAGCACCGGAATTGACAAACCAGTAAAGTCCCTTCCTCGGCTCCCAGTAACGAAGGTCGTTGAAACCCACCGGTTCTCCTCCGTTGAGGAGCTTGAGGACCTGCATGGTGATGGCCGCACCATCATCTGCTTCGGTGGCGGCAACCAGAGTCGTCTCCTCACCTTCAGGTCTGAGCTTGTTATTCAGGATTCCCAAAGTCAAATCTGTGGCGGGATAATGTTCGATCCAATCGAGCTGGTCCTGGACCCCGACAAAATCCAGGCCGAACTGCTCCTTGAGCTCGAGAAGGGCAAAATAAACTTTCATCTGAAAAATGACCATCTCTTTCGTTAGATGCCTCTGCGGGTCCTTTCCCAGCCGAATCTCCATCCCCTTGTCGATGAGGAAATTCATGGCTTTCTCTGCGCGCTTATCACTCACCTTTTCCGCCATCTTCAGCAGGCGAAGTCCGTCAAAACCTTCTCTGGCAATTCCGAAATAACGAAGGAAATCAGCTTCGCTAACTTTGTTCCACATCTGCATCGAGCGCGGGCCGACCGCACCGTATATCATTCCACGGAGTTTGTCCTTAACCTTCCTTGCCTTTTCCCTTTGAGCCTCAGTGACAGCGATATCGATGGTTTGGGGAAGATGTCTTTTAATTTTTCCATCCCTTAAGAAAGAAGCGATATCATCCTCATAAGTATCGTGCTTGCTGAATTCCTCGATAAAAACGCGCTCTGTTTCAATACCCACCTGAGCCAAACCTGAAGCAGCGGCAAAAAGCCCCACGTTCCCGGGAAAATCGGGAATGGCACTTCCAACCAAGAGTTTGGGCACCTCTTCTGGCAGCTGGGCCATCGGACTGACAGAAAAATCGGGATAGGCCCAGCCTCCCATGAAATTGATGAACCTCTCTCCCCTGGCCTTCTCAATGGTTCTCATTCCCTCAGCCACACTGGCCACTGGCTTGTGAGGGTTTAACACACAAGCTTTCCAGCCGCATTTTTCGATGACTCTGGTGAGTTCTTTAAGTTGTTTCTTCGTCACCGGCCAGACAATTCTGTTCGGCTCCTCGCGGCTATCAAGCGGTAAATAAATATCCACTACCTTTCTCATGAGTTCTTTTCCTCTTGTCTTTTTAATCTTCTCCATCAATATATTCGCCGCCCCGGCCGATGTTTTGTGCGGTGAAGACTCGAGAAGGAAGGACAATTTCCTTAGGAACTTTTTTTTTCTGGAGAATCTGGAGCGCGACCTGGACAGCTTCTTTTCCTCCAGTAGGGTATTCAAAGCTGGCTTCGAGGATTCCCTGCCGAACATACACTTGACCTTCGTGGGGAAGACCGTCGATGCCGATAAAAATAATCTCCTTTTCCCGGCCTGAGGCCTTTGCGGCCAGGTAGGCACCATGTGCCCCAGGGTCATTATGAGCATAGACGAGGTCAATGTCGGGAAAACGGGCCAGAGCTGATTCCATCTCTTCTCTCGCTTCAGGCTCAAGCCACTTCATATCCGCTTCAAAAATGACCTCAATTTCACTCCCCCCGATTCCTTCTCTAAACCCGGTATGCCTGTCCTGACCAGGGGTAGAGGTCATCAGTCCTTTAAGCTCCACAACTTTGCCTTTCCCGCCCAAGCGCTCGACAACCCAGCGTCCTGCTGCCCTGCCAATTTTCTTGTTATCAGCACCTATGAAGCAGGTATACTTATCTCCTAGCACGCGGCGGTCAAGGACGACGACCGGGATCCCCTGCTCGTAGGCAGCTGCTACCGGTGGGGTAAGCGGTGCTGCTTCCTTGGGAGAAACGATTATCAGGTCCACTCCGGAATTTATGAACTCCTCGATCTGGGCTCTCTGACGAAGAGAATCATTCTGGGCATCCTTAAAAATCACTCTTATCTCAGGATGCTTCTCTGCCTCGTTCTTGATGTCCAGGTTCATCTGAACTCTCCACGGTTCACCCAAATTACACTGGCTCATCCCGATCGTCCATCCCGGCTTTGCTTCCTCTCCCCTTTCTTTCTTAGCCAGGTTTTCTTCCCGGTGGCCCTTACAGGACCAGAAGAAAAGGCCGGCCATGATGAGGCCAATCAAAAAAAAGTTACTTTTAGCCATTTTTCCCTCGACCTAAAAAACTGCTTTCATTATTCATCCTCATCCTGCTCTTTTCAACCTAACATTTCACTTCCGAGCGCGCTGGAAGAGGACTGCTCCAACAATAATCGCTCCGGTAAGCATCAACCGGCTGGCCTCACCAACAGCGTTAACGCTCAAGATTTTTTCCAGATACCCTATAGTCAGCGCACCGACAATGGTCAGGCCAATCCCTCCCTTTCCTCCCATGAGGCTTGTGCCCCCGATGACGACAATGGCAATAGCAGTAAGCTCATATGTCATTCCTGCCTCAGGATCACCCTGCAGCTCTTGAGCAGCCTGACAGATGCCGGCCACAGCGCTGAAGAGCCCGCTCAGGCCGTAGGCAAAGAGCTTCGTCTTTCCCACTGGAACACCCGAAAGCCTGGCTGCTTCCTCATTGCCGCCGATAGCGTATAAATAGCGGCCAAAGCGAAATTTGGAAAGAAGCACCCAGCTCAACAGAGCACAACCCAAGAAAATCAAAGTCACCACGGCCAGGTTTTGGTGAAGGACTTTGGAATTGAGAAAATTGAAAACGCCCGGCACTTCCACATAACGGTAATTCCCCGAGGCGTCAAGAACAGCGGTTGAAATCTTTCTTCCTCCTGATATCCATTTAGCCATTCCTCGGGCAAAAACCATCATGGCTAAAGTAGCGATAAAAGGCTGGACTTTGAAGCGGGCTATGATACCTCCAGAAATCATCCCACAGGCAAGTCCGGTTACGAGTACTACAGGCACTGCCAACAGTGGAGAGAGGCTTTTCTGAATGGTGAGGATGGAAAAGAGGACAGCACTCCACCCGAGCAAGCTTCCCACCGAAAGATCGATGCCAGCGGCAATGATGACCATTGTCATCCCGCAAGCCAGAATGGCAAAAACAGAAATATGGCGGAACATATCACGATGGGTCTCCCACTTGAAAAAAGCACCATTAGCGTTGAAGACAATTCCGATAACAAAAACAAAAACGAGAGCCAGAAATGCCCTGACAAAAGGAGAGCTGAAGAGAGCAATAAGTCCACTTTTCTTAATCAAGCCTCTCCTCCTACAGCAGCCTTCATCAGCTTTTCCTGGGTAGCTTCAGCACGTGCAAACTCCGCTTTCTTCCGGCCGCGGTGCATAACGAGGATACGGTCAGCCATGGCTAACAGCTCTGGAAGCTCAGAAGTGATGAGGCACATGGATATCCCCTGGGATTTCCACTCGTTCATCAGACAGTAGATATCATGCTTGGCTCCCACATCCACTCCTAGAGTTGGCTCATCGAGAAGCAAAACCCGGGGATTTGTCTCGAGCCATTTGGCCAGAACGACCTTCTGCTGGTTGCCGCCGGAGAGAGTTTGAACCTCCTGGTCTAAAGAATTAATCTTGATCTGGAGTCTTTGCACATATTTTTTACTGTGCTCATTCTCCCGTTGAGTCTGAACCCAGCCCCGGGGAGAAAATCTCCTTAAAGAGGCAAGAGTGATGTTGTGAACCACATTCAAGGGAGGAATTAACCCTGTCCCCTTGCGGTCATTGGTCAAGAGGACTATCCCTTCTCTGATCGAGTCCGAAGGCGAGCGGACAACAACTGGTTTGCCGTCAAGGAAAATTTTTCCCCTCACTCCCCTGCCGAAAGACCCAAAAAGGCCGTGAAAAAGCTCGCTTTTTCCCGAACCCTGAAGCCCGGCAAACCCGAGTATCTCGCCCTGACGAAGAGAAAAAGAGATGTTTTCCACCACCCAGCGCTTCATCCCCATGGGGTCGGGGACAAAAAGTGAACCTACCCGTAGTCTTTCTTCTCCGTGACAGTGAATGTATTCAGGAAATTGCCGGCTGATTTCCCTGCCCACCATCCAGTGAATGAGTTTTTCTGGATGGAGGTCTCTAGTTAAGGCTGTGCCGACATGCTGTCCGTCACGAAGAACAGTGATCCGGTCAGAGATGCGGTAAACTTCTTCGAGGCGGTGAGTGATGTAAATAAGGCTGCATCCTCTTTTTTTTAGGTCAGAGATGATTTTAAAGAGCTTTCTTACTTCAAATTCGGAGAGGGCGGATGAAGGCTCATCCATGACAATCACCTGGGCATCGTTTACCAGTGTCTTGGCTATTTCTACCATCTGGCGGACAGAATAGGGATAATGTTCAACCGGCTGAGAAAGGTCGACTTCCAGGCCCAGGCATTCGAGAATCGGTCGGGCTTTTATCCGCTCGGCTCTATAATCGATGAATCCTGAGGGTCGTGTGATTTCCCTCCCCAAGAAAATGTTGTCAAGGACACTCATCGAATTGACCAAAGAAAGCTCCTGATGGATGGCAACGATTCCCTTTTTAGCTGCTTCCTGGGGTGATTTGAAGCGAACTAATTCTCCTTTGAAGCGGATGAAACCCTGATAATCAGTGTGAACTCCGGAAAGAATCTTGATCAAGGTAGTTTTTCCCGCTCCGTTTTCACCGGCGAGAACGTGGATTTCTCCTTCCTTGAGTTCAAAAGAAACACCGTGGAGGACACGCACTCCGGAAAATGATTTTTCTATTTTTTCCATACGGAGCAGCATTGAGCTTTCTGAATGTTATCACAAAATTTACTGCTTGTTAAAGGAAGATAACCGGGACAGGAAGCATCTTTTTTGCGTGATAATTATAAGAGGGTTATAAGAGTACGGTTATGTTATAAGAGGGGTATAAGAGGTATAAGGTATAAGAGGAAGGTATAAGATAAGAAGATAAGGATAAGAGAAGGATAAGAGGGATAAGAGGGGACGGGCCTCACTAATTTCAGTGTTATCAGTAAGATAGATGCAAATATGAAGCCGATTTTATGCCTTAGACTTCATTTTTGGGGTCAAAAATGGGCTTTAAGGATTTTCTTAAAATCACTTCAAGTTTAAAATTGATTTTTGCCCTTAAAAATCGCATTTAAGGCCTTTTTTAGGGTTAAAATATTACGTAATTTGTTGATTATAAATAAATTGCTGCGGCCCGTCCCCTTTCTTCTTTCTTCTTTCTTTTTCCTTTCTTTTTCTTTTTTCTTCTTCCTTTTAATATTATGTTTGATTATCACGGAAAAAAGATGCTTACGCCGGGACACTGAAACTTTCGATTTTTTCTGCTACAATAGGAGCACTGAGGAGAGAGGGATGATTGGAATCATGGCAGATTCCCATGACAACGTCACAAATATCAGGCGAGCTGTTGAGCTTTTCAATGACGCTCGATGCAGCCTGGTCATCCACGCTGGTGACTTTATCGCTCCCTTTGCTGCCAGGGAACTCGGAGGCTTGAAGTGCAGAGTAAAAGCTGTTTATGGCAACTGCGACGGCGAAAGAGAAGGACTGAGGAAAGCCTTTGAACCCTTGGGTGAAATAGAGGAAGCTCCGCATTCATTCAGTTTCCAGAATCTCAACTTTTTCCTCGTCCACCTTGATTTCGTCCTCGACAAAGATGCTGCCTCAAAGGAATACGATGTCGCTGTCTTCGCTCATACACATAAGCCCCAAGTTACAAAGAGAAAAAACACCCTCTTCATAAACCCCGGAGAGGCGGGAGGCTGGCTTTCTGGCAGACCAACGGTTGTTCTTCTCGACCAGAAGTCACTCACAGCTGAGATAGTAGCCTTGTAAAGAAAGCGAAGTGATATAAAATAATAATGCCCAGAGGAATAAACAGACGTCAGAAACCAGCCTGGCAAAAACTAAGAAAGCAACGACCTTCACCCCTAAAACCTCCTCCCTATAGCAGGCGAAAAAAGCGAAAAAAGGGGACATGATATCCATGTCCATAATTTAACCAGAAAAAAATCGTTAATAGACATCATCTCTCTGATTTTCTTACCTTGGGTAACATTCATATTTATGTTATACTTACAACTCATTATTCTTTATTTCTTTCTTTAATTGATAATCTGGGAAAGGAGTCTTGAGTATGAAAAAAGTGATAATCATGGGAGCAGCTGGAAGAGATTTCCACAACTTCAACGTCTATTTCAGGAACAACAGCGAATACCGAGTAGTGGCCTTCACTGCCACTCAGATTCCGGATATCGAGGACAGGAAATACCCGGCAGAGCTGGCAGGGAGACTTTACCCGGAGGGAATTACGATTTACCCTGAAGAAGACCTCGTTCCCCTCATCAAGGAACATGGTGTGGATGAAGTTTATTTTGCCTACAGCGATATCTCTCATGATTACGTAATGCACCGTTGCTCGATTGTTCAGGCTGCAGGGGCAAGCTTTATTCTTCTCGGGCCAAAGCAGACAATGCTTTCCTCAAAGCTACCACTCATCTCTGTCTGCGCTGTAAGAACCGGAAGTGGAAAGAGCCAGACGAGTCGTAAAACTGCACTCCTGCTCAAAAATAAGGGGAGGCGGGTGGTAGTTATCCGCCACCCAATGCCATACGGAAACCTGGTTAAGCAGAAGGTTCAGCGCTTTGCGAGCTACGAGGACTTGGACAAACATGAATGTACCATTGAGGAAAGAGAGGAGTACGAACCACACATCGAGCGGGGAATTGTCGTTTATGCCGGGGTGGATTATGAGGCTATCCTCAAGGAGGCAGAAAAAGAAGCAGACATTATTCTCTGGGACGGAGGAAATAATGACTTCTCTTTCTTCAATGCAAGCCTTGAAATCGTGGTTGTAGACCCGCACAGGGCAGGTCATGAGCTCCTTTACTACCCTGGAGAAACCAATTTCCGGAGAGCTGATGTCTATGTCATCAACAAAATGGACACCGCTCGGAAGGAAAAAATCGAGGAAGTGCTTAAAAACATCAGAGAAATAAATCCCCAAGCAACAATAATCAGGGCCAGCTCTCCTTTCACTGTTGCCGATGGAAAGGAGATAGAGGGAAAAAGAGTGTTGGTCATAGAAGATGGTCCCACTCTTACCCACGGTGGCATGCCTTATGGGGCAGCAACCATTGCTGCCACCAAACACCATGCCTCTGAAATCATCGATCCGCGGCCTTTCGCTGTGGGGAGTATCAGGGATACTTTCCAGAAGTACTCTCATCTCGACCGTGTTCTTCCTGCTATGGGCTACGGAAGCGAACAGGTCGCCGAGCTGACTGAGACCATCAACAGAGCAGACTGCGATCTTATCCTCAGCGGGACGCCGATTGACCTCAATCGTCTGATACACACCGAAAAGAAAATCCTCCATGTAAGCTATCGTCTTGAAGAAATTGGCTCACCCACACTCGAAGATGTGCTTAAGGAATTCTGATGAGAAGGAAAATTGCACTCATCGCTTTCGGGGGCAACGCCCTTCTTCCTGAACACCAGAGGGGACTCCAGCAAGAACAGATAAAAAATGCTCAGCGTGCGGCCAGACTCATGGTCCATGTGGTGAAAAAGGGCTACGAGCTTATCATCGTTCACGGAAACGGCCCTCAGGTAGGAAACCTCCTCATCCAGATGGAAGAATCCGTAACAAAAGTGCCTCCCTTCTCTCTAGAGGTCTGTGACGCCATGACCGAGGGGAGCATGGGTTACATGCTGGAGGAGTCAGTAATCAACGAGCTGCGCAGAAATTCAGTAGATAAAGACGTGGCTACCTTGATTACACAGGTAGTGGTTGACAGAGAGGATCCGGCCTTTGAGAAGCCGACAAAACCTGTGGGTCCCTTCTATTCAAAATACAGGGCGCAAATGATTATGCGAGAGAAAAAGGTCAAGCTCATCGAGGATGCGGGTCGAGGATACCGTATCGTCGTTCCTTCTCCCCGGCCGATAGATGTGGTCTCAAAATTTGTCATAAGAGACCTGGTCAGAGCAGGCAAAATTGTCATCGCTGGAGGTGGCGGAGGAATCCCTGTCATCATCAATTCCCATGGCCTCTTTCAGGGAGTGGAGGCTGTCATCGACAAGGACTACACAGCGAGCATGATTGCCAAAGAAGTAAAGGTTGACCTCTTTATCATCCTTACCAATGTCAACCAAGTTTATCTCAATTGGGGAAAACCCGAACAAAAGGGCATACATAAAATGACCGTTGACCAGGCTCAGGAATACCTCGACCAGGGACATTTCCCCTCAGGGTCGATGGGGCCTAAAATAGAAGCCGCGATTGAATACATCAAAGGAGGAGGGAAGGAAGTCCTTATTACCTCTGCCAGCCACCTGAAATCCGCTCTCATAAACCGTGGTGGGACAAAAATCATTCCCGCTAACTGAAAAGGAGGAAAGAATGCTCGAAGACTTTATTTCCATTCATGAGCTCAGCCTTTACGAGTTCAACCGCCTCATGGAGCTCACCGAGGAAATTAAAGAACATTCCCAGCGATTCCAAAAAGTATTAAAGCAGAAGATACTGGCCATGATATTCGAAAAGCCCTCTCTTAGGACAAGGGTGACCTTCGAGGTGGGTATGCTCCAGCTCGGAGGAGAGGCAGTTTACCTGAGTCCATCTGATATCCAGCTCGGAAAGCGGGAGAGTGTTTATGATGTGGGGAAAAACCTCGAGCGCTGGGTCGACTGTATCATGATCAGAACTTTTGCTCACCAGATTGCAGTCGACCTTGCCCGAAGCAGCCGCATCCATGTCATAAACGGGCTTACGGACCTCCTTCATCCCTGCCAGGCCATGGCAGACTTTTTTACTCTGAAAGAAAAATTAGGGAGTCTGAACTCCCTTAAGCTTGCCTACATCGGTGATGGAAACAACGTCTGTCACAGCCTTATTCTGGCCGCAGCTAAAGCTGGTTCCTGGATTTCAATCGCAACTCCCAGAGGATTCGAGCCCAGAGCAGAAATCATTGATCAGGCAGAGGAAGATGGAAAAGAGACAGGCTTTCGTCTTTCACTCACCAATGACCCAAAAAAAGCGGTAGAGGAAGCCGACGCTGTCTACACCGATGTCTGGGCTTCTATGGGCCAGGAAAAAGAGCGGGAAAAGAGGAAAAAAATATTTGCTCCCTATCAGGTAAACGCAACTCTCATGAAGAGTGCCAAGCCCGAGGCCCTCTTCATGCACTGTCTTCCCGCTCACCGGGGAGAGGAAGTGACAGACGAGGTCATCGATTCGCCACGTTCAGTAGTTTTCAATCAGGCAGAAAACAGACTTCATGTCCAAAAAGCAATTATGGTATCATTGATGGGGAAGGTAAAATAACAAACAATGGATAAAGAGAGAAAAAAGTTTACGAGCCTCAACGAGGAAGATATCTCTTTCCTCGAGGAAGAACTGCGCAAGTCTTCAAGGCCGCTGATCCTTGGTGAGCTGACAGAGAAGCTCGCCTACATGAAAACCGCTCACCAGCTGGACCAGGAAGTAAAAAAATACAATCCCTACTGCAGTTATGAAGTTGGCGACTCCATATGCAAGGAGTATGACGAACTCCTCAATGTGAGCAGTAAAGTGAGTCAGCATTTCAAAGGAACCGTGGTGCTCAAGGTGGTGAATAAAATCGAGTACAAGGACTTCAACTGTGACATGCTTGAAGTGGATTATGCGGGAGGAGGGATATTCAGAAAATACATGGAGTACATGAAAAAATCAAAAACTCAGGTTCTCCTGCCTTCTAACCTCGAAAGAAAAGCACAAACTCCAGAAATAATCAAAAGAGAGGATAACCCACAGCTTTCAGCCCTCCCTATGGACGAAAAAGACCTGAAGACTCTCGAACGCAACATAGTCAAGTCTCTCACCAAGTCAGTCAAATTTTTCAACTGGGACGAACACTGGCAGCTCACTGAAAAAATGGTGGATATCTCCGAAGGGAAAATAAAAGAAGTGGAAAAATATCTACTCAAAAAAAAGCAATCTGCTGAAACTGCTACTCTTGTGGAGAAATTCTTCGGCCTGAATTCCGACCATAAAGACTTTGACATGCACTCCATGAGTTTGAACTATGTCCTGGAAAAAAAATACAAGAAAAACTTCATCTTTGTTTCTCCTGAAGGCTGGGGGAAATGGGCCATAAGAAAAACGCTCGAATCATACTTGGAAAATCTCCCCGTGGCCGCCTCCAGAGCCAGTCTTCCCCATTTTGAAGAAGTGGAAGAGCCGGAAAAAGATGAACTCGACCTATCCTCTCTCAAAGTATATCTCACCTGGAGAGAAATTCTTTCAGGGGCGATAAAAACCCCCAAAGCTCTTAACCGAGAATTATCAAAATTCAGAGAATATGTATTCATAGACCCTGAAAAAAGAAAAGAATACACTGTCTACTTCTATCCCGCCCGGGATTTTTTCCTTGGGTTAAAGGAGTTCTACAGGGAAAACAATGTCCCTCAAGGAGCCAGCCTCACTCTTGAAAAAACAGGTTTGAACCGTTTCAACTTCTGGCTC
This sequence comes from Candidatus Aminicenantales bacterium, assembly GCA_046760305.1. Classification (GTDB taxonomy): domain Bacteria; phylum Acidobacteriota; class Aminicenantia; order Aminicenantales; family Aminicenantaceae; genus JBHIDX01. The sequence goes on along the minus strand of JBHIDX010000007.1, from coordinate 19,151 downwards.
AAGAAGTCAAAAAAGAAGCTTTCTGTCTACACGGTTGAGTATGATGCCCAGAAAGACAAACTCAGCGCCAGTGGTGAAGAAGTGTTTACATATTCCGTTCCCAACAAAATCATTCACCTGGAAAAAGAAACTTTCGACCGCCTCTTTTCTCTCTACTCTCAGATAAATGACCTCCACCTGGGAGAGCTGCTTGTTCTCATCTTCAAGAATTTTGGCATTGAGTCTGATAACTTCGCCCTCCACTACCAGCGGGCATACCACCTGGTTGACATTCTGAAAAACACTTCAATGGAAGAGGTGGCCCTCACCCTCCATAACACTCCTGAGTTCAGAAAATCAGAAAAGAAAAAAGGAACATACTTTTTCCAGGAAGAAGAAATAGAAGAGGAAAAAATTGAAGCACCACCTGAAATCAAACCCGAAGAACTGCCAGCTCAAGTGGCTAAGCCTGCTGTTTCTGCCGAAGAAGAGAGACCCGAAATCTCCCTCGAAGAGATACCCGCGAGTGAAGTCGAGCCCCATGTTCGAGAACCGGAAATAGTGGAGAGAGTCGAAGACTTTGGAGAGAAACCTCGGCGTGAGAAACTACCTCCCAAAGAAAAGCTGAAAAAGAAAAAGAAACCAAAAATAGAAGCGGAAAGAGTCCCGCGCGCAAGAAAAGGCGAAAAGAAGGTGATAGAGGAGAAAATTGAAATCGAAGAGCTCGAAATGGAAGCCCTTACAGCTAAAAAAATAAAAGAAGAGAGGACACAAGAAGAGGAAAGAATTGCCGCTGAAGCTAAAAAGGAAGAAGTAAAAAAGCCTGTTGTTCCGGATGAGTCTGTTTTCAGGGGCATTTTTGCTGAAAAGCTAAAGGATGCCCTCGAGCATAAAGACAAGAAGAAAAAGAAAAGTTGAGAAATCTTAAGTGTTTTTTCCTTCTCGAAAAAGATGTACATCCCTCTGGGGAAAAGGAATGGAAATTCCTTCCTTGTCAAAGGCCATCTTCACCTTTTCCTGCATGTCAAAATTTACATTCCAGTAGTCAGCCGTAGGACACCATATTCTAACCGAAATGTTCACCGAGCTGTCGGCAAGCTCGGATACAACGATTGATGGTTGTGGTTCTTTTAGAATACGTTCATCCTCATCCACTAGTTTCTTCAGAATATTCTTCGCTTTAGCCATATCATCACCGTAGCTGATGCCAAAGGTCATGTCGAGACGCCGCGTTGGTTCGGTACTAAAGTTTGTAATACTGTTGTTTGATAGGCTGCCGTTAGGAATGATGATAGTTCTGTTGTCATAAGTCTTTAACACAGTGTGAAAGACCTGAATAGAGTGAACTTTCCCTGTAAATCCCTGGGCATCGATAACATCTCCTACCTTGAATGGCTTGAAGAACAAAATCAAAACCCCTCCGGCAAAGTTGGCAAGACTTCCCTGTAGAGCCAAGCCGACAGCAAGACCTGCTGCACCCAACATGGCTACAAAGGAAGTGGTGGCAATGCCCAGCATTGAAGCCACACTGATGAGCAACATAACCTTCAATAAAATACCAACCAGACTGCTGAGAAATTTCTGTAAAGAAATCTCAACTTTGCTCCTCTCAAGAAAACGATTTAATCCCTTCACCACAAGCTTGATAATCCAGAAACCGAGAACAAGGACAACTATTGCCAGCAGCAATTTCGGCACATAACTCATAGCCAACTCAACAGCCTTATCAACATAAGTCTGGATGTTGCTCATTTTCTCCTCCTTTGCTTAGATTAAGATGGAGACAATTCTATAAAATATATCGGTTGAATGAAAGAAAAACCATAAAAATGATTTTGTGCCACATTTTAGGTAATTTATCATGGCGACAACGCCACCCACGACCGATGAAAATGAGATCGCCACGCTCCCTTCGGTCGCTCGCGATGACATGCATTTTCAAGCTAATAGTTCAGGTTTAAATAATTTCCCGACGCGAAGGGCTTACCCTGCGAGTTACGCCCATCTGGTCGAGAAGTTCGAGGAGAGGAATGGCATATTTCCGGCTGAGTCCTGTCATCGTTTTAAAATCAGTGACAGTAAGTTCCTTTTTCCCTAAGCTTCTCACCTTGGTAACTGTCTCCTCCAGCCATTTTGAGTGGATAAAGAATCCTTCTTTTCCTTGGACTATTTTTTTACGCTCAACCAGGAGAGAAAGCATCTTGTTGAGCTTCTCCGGTGAGAGGTGAAAAGTTCGTGCCAGCTCTTCCTGAGAAACACTCCTCAACTCTCCTCTTAAACACATCTCCTCGAGTTTAGAAAGTACTCGTTCCTCTTCAGGAGTAGGGGAAAGTTTAAAAGAAGCAAGGGCAATAATCTCTTCTGATTTCTCTACCTTCTTCTCTCTGATCAGACGCTCAAGAACCAAGAGGAGCACCTTCTGAGAGAGATTAAACCTTTTTTTTATCCTCGCCCTCGAGATACCTCTCTCCCCGGGATGTTTCGAATGAAACTGCTCAAGATAGGCAAGTAGCTTCTCCTCAAGATAACAAAGACTCTGCTGCCAGATAATGAAGAGAGGAGAAAAAGAGATAATCCTCACCTTATCTTCTGCCTCAAGTTCCTCTGCCAGTCTTCTCAATGAGGCTCTGGATATTCGAGCAAAATCGAGAATCTCTTTTTCTCTCAACCCTCTAATCCCTCTTTCCCGAGCTAGAGCGGTAATCATTTCTTTCTCATCTCCCTCAAGCTGGAAAAGCAAGCCTAACCTCTTCTTCAGTTTTTTGCCTCTCACTCTGGAGGAAAAGGGGTTTATCACTCTTCCCCTGCCCAGGAGTGTTCCTCCCTCCTGGATAACCTCAAACACATCACCCCACTTGAGAGAAAGAGGGTTTTGGCTATGAATCTGAACCAGGAAAGCCTTACTTTTTCTCTCTTCCTGAAGCTTATAGATGGCTAGCGAGGCGTGGGATTTGCCTGCTTTGGAGACAATGAGAGCTGAAAACGGTTCGCTCGCCGGTAGAAAATTAAAATCGATAACCGCTTCAAAACAAGAAGTTTTCATCGTTCTCTATTCAGACCTGGGTTTTCTCCTGATAAAATCCCTGCTTCTTGCCCTCACTATCAGCAAACTCTCTCCCCCTATAAAAAAACTAAACATTAATAATAGTAAAATGAGAGGTAAGGAATTTTATACTTATCTCTCAGGAACTTTACTGTTTTGATCTTAACCAGAGAATCGAGCTCCTTATCATCGGCCGATGGATATTCGCCCCAGACTTTCTCCTTTATCTTTTCCTTTTCTTCTTGGGGAAAACGGCTGAAGAGGAGTTCTTCGACTTTCTGATCAAGCTGTTCGAGTTTGGCCTCATCAACTTCCTTTCGGGAGAGCAAATGCCTGGCTGCCTGGTATATGTCTTCAAGATAAGAGAGCTCCGGAGGAATTAAGGCCATAAAATTCTCTGTTTCTTTTTTTATCCTGCGCCTCTTTTCCTGCCTTGCCTCTCCTGCTTCTTTCCTGGGCACCCCAACTCTGCGCTCTCTGTATTGCTCGAATGCTCTCAACACATGATACCGACAGGAAACAAGACTCCGAACTCTGCCTCTTTTCCCGGACTTGATCTGCCGCTCCTGGAATGCCTTCTTTATCCCTTCAAGAACGATATCAAGGGGAATCTTCATCCTCTCCCAAGATTGAATAAGCTCAATATCCACGGAGGAGAGAAAAAATGGAGCCCCCCTCTCAGCAATAAAATGATTAGCAATCTCCTGAAAATAGCGGCTGTGCTCTTCCTTCATCAATGCTCTCAGCTGTTTTTTTGGTAAAGAATCCTCAGCCCTTCAAGCACAAGATGGGGTTCTTCATGGTCTATGGCCTTGATCTCGGGTGTGATTTGCCGGGCAAAACCTCCGGTTGAAATTACTCTGGTATCACTCCCGAGCTCCTTTTTTATGTGGGCGATGATATTCGAAATCAAGCCTATGTAACCAAAAAAAAGCCCTGATTGAATACTGGCAACCGTGGTGCGGCCGATGGCTTTTTTTGGCTTTTTTATTTCCACCCGTGGTAACTTCGCTGTTCTGCGGAAAAGGGCTTCTTCAGAAATCTGAATTCCTGGAGCAATCGCTCCTCCCAGATACTCGCCTTTTGATGAGATGGCATCGAAGGTGATAGCAGTTCCAAAGTCGACCACTATACATGGACCGCCGTATTTCTCAAAAGCAGCTACGCTGGCCACCACTCTATCAGCTCCTACCTCCTGGGGGTTCTCATACAGAATTGACATTCCTGTTTTTAGTCCAGGACCTACAACCAAGGACTTGCGTTTAAAAAGTTTCAGGCTGAGATCCTGGAAAACAGGAGTAAGAGGCGGCACCACGCTGGAGACGATGACAGCATCAATATCCCCTACACCCAGGGATGTAAATCGAAAGAGGTTGATGAGGGCGAGCACATACTCGTCTCTTGTCTTATCCTTTACTGTTTTCATCTTCCAATTCTCGATGAGCTTTTCCCCCCTGAAAACTCCTATCTCAATGTTCGTGTTTCCTATATCAACGGCTAAAAGCATTTTATCCTCCCCGGTTAACTATGTTTATCCCCTTCACCTCTGCCGCAAGGAAAGACCTCCTTTTTCCGCTTTCCTCGAGCACGAGGCCCCCTCTAGGATCAAGCCCTCTGTAACTACCTTCTACCTCCTGCCCGCTGCTGAAGAGGCTAACCCTCGCTCCCTGGGGAATAGAAGAACTCTCCTGGAAAGAACTGATTATCCCCTCGTTTTTTCCTTCCAAAAAGGACGAATACCAGCCATTTAAAGCCCTGCAGAGAGCAGAGAGGAGGAGGGGAGTCTGAGGAGCTTTCCCACAGATAATCTTCAAAGAGGTAGCGAGATTCCGTATATGAGGAGGAAAATCCACTTTCTTATGAGAAATATTGAGACCGATGCCCACGATGAGAAAGCGAAGTTCATTGCCCATAAATTCGCTTTCGCAGAGGATTCCTCCTAGCTTACAAGACTTCCAGACAATATCGTTCGGCCAACGAAGCTCAACATCAACTTGAGTTTCTTCTTTTACTGCATCTCTAACCGCTAGTCCGGCGAGAAGGGGGACAAGGGAGAGATGAGACTCTGGGGGACGGAGAATGATTGAAGCATAAAGGCCCTTATCTTTGGCGGAAAACCAGGATTTTCCCCGCGTTCCCCTTCCATGCTTCTGCTCTCGAGAGACAAAGACCATTCCCTCCTCTGCACCGCCAGTTGCTGCCTCACGAGCCAAGTCGCTAGTGGATGAGCAGGATTCGACAGCAATGATTGTATCTCCAATTCTCATCTCAACCTGAAAAACATCCCAATTTCCTCTTGAGCATGGTGAATTTAAATCTACTCTTTTCAGCCAGTGAACAATAAAGCCAAATACGCCATTTAAAGTGAATTACAGACAAGTTTCAGGAAACATTTTTCTTGCCCAATTCCAGTTTTGACTTACGCCTTCTGAGTTCTACAAGCCTCTGCTTGGTTCTGCTCACAACCTCCCGGGGGGCTCGCTGGAGAAAATTGGTGTTCTTAAGCCTCCCTTCTATTTTCCCTATCTCCCTCTTGACCTTCACAATCTCCCTTTCCAGTCTCTCTCTTTCCCTTTCCAGATGAACATCACTCTTTGCTAAGAGCGCAATCTCCCCGCTGCTACTAACTCCCTTGAGCAAACACTTTTCCCGGGGGAATTCTTCTACCATTTGGATCTCGTTTAGGCCTGCCAGGGTCTCTATTGATCTCCTGTTGCGCAAAATAACTTCCTTCTCCACTCCGCTGGACTTCACCAGCAACTTAAGTTTTTCTCGGGGTGGAATCGTGTGTTCTGCCCTGATTGTCCTTACTTCGACTACGAGCTGCTGAAGAACAGCCATTTCTCTTTCAGCATCCTCATCTCTAAGGGCTTTATCAGATTGAGGAAACTGAGCTACTGTCAAAGATTTCCCTGGAAAAGGCAAATGCTGCCATATTTCTTCTGTGATGAAGGGCATAAAGGGATGAAGCAACCTCAAAATCTTGTCAATACTCTGGGCGAGAACGGCCTGGGTAGTTCTATTTTTTTCCCTCAGGCTTGGCTTGGCTAGTTCTATATACCAATCACAGAACTCACCCCAGATGAAGTGGTAAATTTTTTCGGCTGCTTCATAAAACCTGTATTCTTCCAGGGCTGTGTTTATGTGCTCAATTATTCTATCCAGCCTGCTTCTTATCCAGCGGTCAGCCAGAGTCAATTCCTCATCCCTTATGGTAAAATTTTCTCCCTCGAGGTTCATCAACACAAAGCGCGAAGCATTCCATATCTTATTAGCAAAGGCTCTGTAGCCAGCCATTCTCTCCTCGGAAAGGGCTATATCCATGCCTGGGACAGCCAGAGCAGCGAGAGTGAACCTCAAGGCATCTGTTCCATATTTCTCTATCATCTCCAGCGGGTCGATGACATTACCCTCGGACTTACTCATCTTCCTCCTTCTAAAATCCCTCACCAGACCGTTGATGTAGACATGTCTAAAAGGGATATCCCCGGCAAACTTCAAACCCATCATAATCATTCTGGCCACCCAGAAAAAAATGATGTCAAATCCTGTTGACATCAGGTCAGTGGGGTAGAAAGTTTTGAAGTCGTCTGTCTTTTCTGGCCAGCCCAGGGTGGCAAATGGCCAGAGAGCTGAACTGAACCAAGTATCGAGCACATCCTCATCCTGCTTGAGGCGGGTACTTTTGCACTTCGTACAGTGAGCAGGAGTATCCATAGCCACTGTAATTTCCTCGCAATCTTCACAGTACCAGGCAGGGATTCTGTGGCCCCACCAGAGCTGGCGGGAGATACACCAGTCATGTATGTTGTACATCCACTCAAAGTAGGTTTTAGCCCAGTTGGCAGGTATAAATTTTATCCTTCGCTTCTCGACGACACGGATTGCTTCTCTGGCAAGGGGACCAACTTTCACAAACCACTGCCAGGATAGAAAGGGTTCAATAACAGTTTTACACCGGTAACAGTGGCCTACTGCGTGCTGATAGTCCTCCTCCTTCTCCAGTAAACCCTGTTCTTCAAGCTTTTCGAGCACTTTTTGCCGGCATTCATACCTGTCTAGGCCTTTAAAATCTTCTCCCGCCTCTTCGGTCATCTTGCCAGATTTGTCGATGACAGTAACCTGTTCGAGGTTATGCCTTTTTCCCAGCTCGAAATCCACCGGGTCATGAGCAGGGGTCACTTTTACGGCACCGGTGCCAAAATCCATGTCAACCTCGGTGTCTGAGACGACGGGTATGGTGCGGCCTGTTAGGGGAAGATAAACCTCTTTTCCGATAAGCTCCTTGTAGCGCTTATCCTCGGGATGGACGGCAACAGCAGTATCGCCCAGCATTGTTTCTGGTCTGGTTGTAGCCACAACCAGGTATCCTTCTGAGTCAACTTTGGGGTATTTTATGTAGTAAAGCTTTGCTTTAAGTTCCCGGTGTTCGACCTCTATGTCAGAGAGAACTGTGCCACAATGGGGGCAGTGGTTTACCAGATAATAGTCTCTGTAGATAAGGCCTTCCTGATAAAGCTCTACAAATATTTTTCTCACCACTCGAGCATAATCTTCATCAAGGGTAAACCTCTCCCGGGACCAGTCCAGGGATGCACCAAGCCTCTTAAGCTGATGAACTATCCTCCCGCCGTACTTTTTCTTCCATGCCCAGGCAATCTTCAGAAACTCTTCACGCCCGATTTGTTCCCGCGTTAATCCTTTCTCTGCTAGCTCCTGTTCAATTACATTGTGGACAGCGATACTGGCGTGGTCAGTCCCCGGTAGCCAGAGAGTGTTGTAACCCTGCATCCTCTTCCAGCGAGCGATTATATCTGGAAGCGTAAAGCAGAGAGCATGCCCTATATGAAGGATGCCAGTCACATTTGGCGGTGGAAGCACCATGGAAAATCTTTTCTTCTTAGATCTGGCATCAGCCCGGAAAAAATCCTGCTCAATCCAGAACTTACTCCACTTTTCCTCAACGGGTTTAGGGTCATAGGCCTTAATCATTATTAGCTTTTTGCTCATCGCAACCTTTATACTAAAAATTCTGGAAATCAAGGCAGACGTAACTGAGTTCGGAAAATCAGTGCATGTCTCTAATTTCCAGGATTAACTATTTTAACAATTTTTCCTCTGAACCAGAAGGTATTTTGACTTTCCTCTTTCTAAGCTCTTCCAATTCCTTCCTGAGCTCCTCTCTAAGTTCTTGCCTCAGCTCTTCCTTGAGACTTTTCTCAAGGTTCCTCTCTGCTTCTCTCATACGTTGGGCAATAAGTTTTTCAACATCTCCCACCCTTTTTTCTTTCTCTTCTCCCTCTTCATGAGCCGAGACTGACTCCTCTGGAAATGGCTCTTCAGGAAAAGTAACAGGGCTTCTCTTCCTCTCAATTGCTTCTCTCACTTTCCGCGCAAGTTTCACTGAATCAAAGGGCTTGTTTACAATCTCATCATAGTCAATGCTGGCTACCTTCTGGTAATCAATGCTTTCGAACGCCCCCCTCAGGAGAAAGATAGGAATTTTATTCAACTCCCTGTGGTTTCTGAGAAAAAAAGCCACTTCGTAAACGTCTTTACCGGGGAGAGAAAGACTGAGAAGGATAGCATCAGGCTCAATCCTTGAGATATTCTCAATAACCTCGTTGGTATCATCAAAAGAAAATATTTCAAAATCCGAGGCTGGGAAAGAAAGCTCCACCACTTTCTGCACCGAAGGACTTCCATCAGCTACGATGAGTTTATACTTCAATAGCCTTTTTACCTCTATCTATACTCAATGAAAACTGATTCTTCGCCTAATAATCGTTCAATATTTTTGGTGAAATCTTCAGATGGAGTTACTCCCTGGATTTCTGTCGATTGTGCTACTAATTTGTAGGCAGGGGGAGTTTCAAGCTCAAAAAAGAGGGGACAATCCCCACTATATTTTTCCAGCATTACCCTAAGCTCTTTAAACACTGACTCCTCAAGCCCAGGAAGAAATATCCTCAGAATCACCCTTTTTGCCTGCTTCTGGAAAGCTTCAGCCAGAGGCATCATTTCCATACAGTGTATTTTTCTGTTCTCACCCTCGCCAATAAAACGTCCTCTTACCCAGACTAGCTGGTCCTCTCGGAGAAATTCAAAATATTTTTTATAATTATCGGGAAAAACAACAACTTCTATCCTGTCGCTTAGGTCTTCAAGGACAAAAGCCGCCATTCTCTCATCTTTCCTGGTTTTAATAGGCTTAAGAGAAGCAATAATTCCAGCAACCCTGACCTCGCTGTTAAAATCCTCCTCTTCATCAAGGCTTTCAAGTGTATGAGAAACCAATTTCTGAAGCTTGGAGGCCACCTGAGCAAGAGGATGCCCGGTGATAAAAAAACCTACCGCATCTTTCTCATAGGAGAGAAGAAGCGACTCATCCCACTCCCGCATCTGCTTTACTTCATCCGGCACTTCAGGTGTTCCAATATGATTCTCACCAAAGAGCAAGTTTTGCTTTGAAGCCTTCACTTTCTGAATTTGGTGGGAATAATCAATCATTTTATCTATCATATGGAAGCATTGAGATCTCTTCCATCCAAGAGAATCAAAGGCTCCCGCTTTAATCAGACTCTCAAGCACCTTCCTGTTGACAACTCTGGAATCCACTTCCTGACAGATATCGAAAGGGGTTTCGAACTTGCCTTTTTTCTCCCTGGCCCTGATCAGGGAGCGAACTGCTCCCTCTCCTACATTCTTCACGGCTGAAAGACCGAAACGAATACACCCATCCTGAACGGTGAAATTAAAATCACTGGCATTTATATCAGGAGGAAGGACTTTAATCCCCATCTCCCCGCACTCATGAATATACTTAACTACCTGGGAAGTAGCTCCCCTCTCAGCCTCAGAAGTGAGGAGCGCAGCCAGAAAATAAGAAGGGTAGTGGGCCTTGAGATAAGCAGTCTGATAGGCAAGATAGGCATAGGCAGCGCTGTGAGATTTATTAAACCCGTAGCCTGCAAAATATTTTATCTGCTCGAATATCTTCTCGGCTTTAGCCTGAGACAACCCTTTTTTCTTGGCTCCCTGAATAAACCTTTTCTTCTGAGCCCTCATCATGCTTGTTACCTTTTTACCCATCGCCTTCCTCAGAACATCTGCTTCAGCAAGAGAAAAGCCGGCCAGGTCGGTGGCAATCCTCATCACCTGTTCTTGGTAGACGATTATGCCCTGCGTTTCTTTCAGGATTGGCTCCAGCTCGGGACACTCAAATTTCACCATCTCAGGATGGTGCTTGCGTTTTATGAACTCATCAGTCATGCCGCTTTTCAGAGGCCCAGGACGGTGAAGGGCGTTGAGAGCGATTAAATCCCTGAAATTTTCAGGCTTAAAATTGCGCAGAAGGTCTTTCATCCCCGGGCTTTCAAATTGGAAAACTCCATCGGTGTTTCCTGTCTGGAAGAGTTTGAATGTCTTCTCGTCATCCAGGGAAAGCTCATCGATGTTTATCTTCTCTCCCGTGTTTTTCTCAACCAGCTCGACTGTATCATGGATAACTGTCAGATTCCGCAACCCGAGAAGGTCCATTTTGAGCAAGCCCAGAGCCTCGATATCCTGCATTGGAAACTGGGTAGTGATTTCTCCCTTAGCTGATTGGTAGAGAGGCATAAACTCTACCATCGGCTTAGGCGCAATAACAATTCCTGCAGCATGAATCGAGGGATGCCGCACCTGTCCCTCAAGCTTCTGGGCAATGGAGAGAAGCTGGGCAATTCTGGGATTTTTATCTCTTAACTCCTGAAGCTGTGGAATATTCTTCAGGGCTCCCTCTATCGTCGCCTCAGGACCAAGTGGAGGAATCATCTTAGCTATTCTGTCAACCTCGGGAAGTGGAACCTCAAGAGCTCGGCCTACATCTCTTACTGCTGCCCGAGCAGCCATGGTGCCAAAGGTAATTATCTGGCAAACATTCTCCTGACCATACTTCTGGGTAACGTAGGAAAGAACTTCTTCCCTACGTCGGCCACAAAAATCAATATCAATATCAGGCAGGCTTATTCTCTCTGGGTTTAGAAACCTCTCAAAAAGAAGGTCATACTCAAGAGGGTCTATGTCTGTAATCCCCAGGCAATAAGCAAGCAGACTGCCTGCAGCAGAACCCCTACCAGGACCCACAGGGATATTCCTCGCTTTCGCCTCACGGATAAGATCCCAGACAATAAGAAAATAACCCTCAAACCCCATTTCCTTGATGAGCTTCATCTCTTTTTCTAGTCTATCTTCATATTCATCTAGGGAATGACGCACATCTCCTCTCTCTTCTCTTTTTCGCAGAGTTTTTAGGCGCTCCTTAAATCTCTCCTTCACCACCTGAGAAAAATATTCCTCAAGCGAAATCCCTTCAGGAGTCTTGAACTGGGGCAGGAAATACCCTGATTGAGGAAATTCGAAATCACACTGAGAAGCAATCCGAGCCGTGTTCTTTATAGCTTCGGGCACATCCTTGAAAATCTCTATCATCTCTTGAGGAGATCTGAAATAAAACTCATCGCTTGAGAAACGAATTCTATCCTGGTCACTCACTTTCTTATTGGTCTGGATACAGAGTAGAATGTCATGGGTTTTAGCGTCTTCTCTGGTGAGATAATGGGTATCACTCGTAGCCACTAGAGGAAGCTTAAGTTCTTGAGCGAGCTCGACGAGGAGAGGATTTATCTTCTTCTGTTCAGGAAGCCCGTTGTCCTGAAGCTCGATATAAAAATCTCCCTCAGGGAAGAGGGCGGCGTACTCAAGAGCTACTTGTTTTGCCTCCTCCTCGCGTCCCCGGAGTAAATTATGATTGATTTCTCCTTTCAGGCAGGCTGAAAGTCCTATTAAACCTTCACTGTGACGGGCAAGGAGCTCCTTGTCTATCCTGGGCTTATAGTAAAAGCCCTCGAGATAACTGTTGGTGATGAGTTGGCAGAGATTTCTGTATCCCTGCTCATTCTTGACGAAAACAATCAGATGGAAGTGATTCGTATCCTTTGGAGAAGACTTCTTTTCGAAACGGCTACCTGGAGCCACATACATTTCGCACCCGAGAATGGGCTTTATACCTCTCTCCCTAGCCTTTTTAAAAAAGCTAACAGCAGCAAATATATTTCCGTGGTCAGAAAGCCCTACAGCAGGCATATTATACCTGTAGGCTGCCTCAACAAGTTCTTCGACCTTTAAAGCTCCATCCAGGATGCTGAATTCTGAATGATTGTGGAGATGAATGAATGATAGCTCCATGGAAAAGCTCCTATTCCCACTCGATGGTGCCGGGTGGTTTGGTGGTGATGTCGTAAACGACGCGGTTAACGCCAGAGACCTCATTCACAATGCGGTTGGAAATCCTTGCTAAGACTTCGGGTCGTGCCGCATACCAGTTGGCCGTCATCCCGTCCACGCTCTGGACTAACCTTATGGCAACCACACTCTGGTAGGTTCGTTGATCACCCATGACACCAACCGATTTCACTGGAAGAAGAACGGCAAACGCCTGCCAGAGTTTGTTGTAAAGCCTCTCTTTTTTAACCTCCTGAAGGAGAATACTGTCAGCTTCTCTCAATATCTCTAGCCTTTCCGGTGTGACCTCGCCGATGATTCGCACCGCCAGGCCTGGGCCAGGAAAAGGATGCTGGGAAATAAAATCCTCATCCACGCCGAGCTCTCTTCCGATGATCCGCACTTCATCTTTAAAAAGGTCCCTGAGAGGCTCGATAAGCTGGAAAGGTAACCGCTTTGGAAGTCCACCAACATTGTGATGGGACTTAATGACAGATGAAGGTCCTTTTACAGGAATGCTTTCGATTACATCAGGGTAAATCGTGCCCTGAGCCAGGAAGTGGACTCTGCCTATTATCTTCGCCTGCTCTTCGAAGATACGGATAAATATTTTACCGATTATCTTCCTTTTTCTTTCAGGAGAAATAACGCCCCTTAGTCTCTGGAGAAAGAGCTCTGAAGCATCCACCCCCCTAACATTGAGTGAGAGCTGAGATTTAAATTTAGACATGAGTTCTTGGTACTGCCCTTTACGCAGAAGTCCATTGTCCACAAAAATGCAGAAAAGCTTGTCTCTGACTGCTTTGTGGACGATAAGCGCTGTCACAAGAGAATCAACCCCACCGCTAAGGCCGCAGATTACTCTTTTCTCTCCCACCGTGTGGCGGATTTCCTCAACTTTCCTCCTGATAAAAGAACCCATACTCCATTCAGGCTGGAGCCGAGCGATGCGGAAGAGAAAATTCGACAGTATCTTCTTTCCCTCATGAGTATGAATTACTTCGGGGTGAAACTGTACTCCGTAGAGTTTTCTCTCGGGAGACTCAATCACAGCGGCGCTGGTGCTTGCTGTCTTTCCTGAAATGATAAAGCCGGGAGGAAGTTCTTCCACCCTGTCTCCATGGCTCATCCATACCTGGCCTTTATCTCGCACTCCACGGAGTAAACCTCGCCTATCCGTAATCCTTAAAAAAGCTGGTCCGTACTCCCTCTCCGCTGAAGGGAGAACCTTCCCGCCCAATAAATGCGTCATGAGCTGTAAACCATAACAGATGCCAAGGACAGGCACTCCCATCCTTAAAACATCACTTGAAATAACAGGACTTCCTTCTTCATAAACGCTTCGTGGCCCGCCCGAGAGGATAAGCGCCTCTGGCTTTTCCCTCTTCAACCTGCTGTAAGATATGCTAAAAGGTAGAATTACAGAGAAAACTCCCAGCTCTCTAACCTTCCTCGCAATGAGCTGAGTGTATTGTGAGCCGAAGTCTAAGATGACAACCTTTTGCATGAATCGATTTTAACAGAGGTCTTTGAGGATGTAAATATTTAAGCAAAATCTCTAGTTTCTCCTGGATAATCCAGGCTATTTGACATGCTCTTACTATTACTCTATAGTAATTTCCTTGCTATGGAGTGGGAAGAAATCGCGCTAGAGCTAACTTTTTCCTCCCCGACAAAAATCGTCCTTCTTGTTATCGACGGCCTGGGAGGGCTGCCTTTTCCTGAAAAAACAGAGCTTGAAGAAGCATCCACTCCTCACCTTGATTCTCTAGCCGCAAACAGTTCCTGCGGTCTTACCATACCTGTATTAAGGGGAATAACTCCCGGAAGCGGCCCGGCACACCTGGCTCTATTCGGTTATAATCCTCTGAAACACATGCTCGGCAGGGGGATTCTTGAGGCATTTGGTCTAGGAATTGAGGTTGGAGAGAAGGACCTCGTTGCCAGGGGCAATTTTGCCACAAAAAAGGAAGAACTCATCACAGACAGAAGAGCAGGGAGAATCAGCACTGCTGAAAATGAGAAACTCTGCAGCAGAATTAATGATTTTCTTCAGCATAAAGAAGAATTCCGGATTTCCCTTTTCCCTGGAAAAGAGCACAGGTTTGTGCTGAAAATGAGCGGGGATTTCCTCTCTGACGCCCTCTCAGATGCTGACCCTCAAAAAAACGGTGCTCCTCCTCTTCCTGTCCAGCCTCTCTCTCCTGAGGCTGCCCCTACTGCCCGCCTGGTAAATTCATTCATTGAGCAAGTTAGCGAGCTCCTCAAGGATTCTCCCCAGGCTAACACCATACTTCTGAGGGGATTTTCAAAACTTCCAGAAATTCCCTCTATGGAAGAATTATACAAACTCAAGCCCGCAGCCGTAGCCCACTATCCTATGTATAAGGGCCTGGCGAGGATAGTGGGCATGAAAATACTCGAGCCAGGGCCAGAAATCAGCAATATCTTTGACTGCCTTGAAGAGCACTACCAAGAATACGATTTCTTTTACCTCCACGTAAAAAAAACAGATACCTTCGGGGAGGACGGAGCATTTGAGACCAAAGTTAAAACGATTGAAGCTGTAGATAGCTACATCCCGAGGCTTCTCTCTCTTAAACCGGATGTGCTGGTTGTGACTTCAGACCACTCTACTCCTGCCCTCTTAAAATCTCATTCCTGGCATCCCAACCCTTTTCTGCTCCATGCAAAAACTGCCATGCCAGACAGAATCTCAGGTTTCACAGAGAGAACTTGCGGCCAGGGTTCTCTGGGTTTATTCCCAGCAATGCATGCTATGCCGCTGATGCTGGCACACGCTCTGAAAATGAAAAAATTTGGAGCCTAAAAAAAGAACTGGGCTGGATATGATATTATTATTTTTGTATAAATATAAAGAACATGAGATGTAGAAAATACGGAGGAAAATTCATATGGCTCGGCCTCATCTTCATTCTTCTCCCCTCTTTCAGCCAAACTGATGTTAGAGTAGAAATATACGGTCTCCGCTCCCATGTCCACCCCAATTTTACCCGCATTGTTGTTGATATCGGAAAGCTTAGAGAATACTACTACAGTGAACTTCGTAATCCTGACCGTGTCTATGTCGACATCTACCAAACAAAACTGAATCCACTCCTGCACGGTCAGTCTTATCCGGTTAATGCTGATTACATCCAGCAGATACGCATTGCCCAAAAAAGCCCGACTACAGTCCGGGTGGTTGTCGACCTTGATTTCAGCAAAACAAGACAATACCAGATTTTCCACCTCTTTGACCCCTTCAGGATTGTTGTTGACATTTACCCCCTGGAAAAGAAGGCCGTAGCCCGTCCTCAGAAACAGCAAGCCCAAGCGGAGAAAAAAACAGAGGAAATCGAAACCCAGTACAGTATGGTCAGACAGTTGGGACTGGGGGTGAGAAGGGTAGTCATCGACCCCGGACATGGTGGCCGAGACCCGGGCTGCATAGGCAGGAGCGGTCTTAAAGAAAAGGATATTGTGCTCAAGATTGCACTTTACCTTAAACAACTCCTGCTGGAAAACAAAGACCTTGAAGTGGTGCTCACCAGAGAAACAGACATTACTGTTATCCCCGAAGATAGAACAGTCATTGCCAACCAACAAAATGCTGACCTCTTCATTTCCATCCATATCAATGCCAACAGGGACAGGAAACTGTCAGGAGTTGAAACTTTCTACCTAAATTTCAGCGAGGACCCATCGGTAAATGAAACAGCAGCCAGAGAAAATGAAACCTCGACAAAAAACATCAGTGAGATGACAAGCATAATCGAGAAAATCGTGAGTAACAGCAAGATTATAGAATCAAAGGTCTTGGCCAGAACAATCCATACCAACCTTGTCAATTCCCTAGATCAGTGGTACGCCAATGTCAGAGACCTGGGAGTAAAGGGAGGCCCATTCTGGGTTCTCATCGGAGGAGAAATGCCTTCAGCTCTTGTCGAGGTCTCATACCTCAGCAACCCGATGGAAGAAGAAAGACTGAAAAGCTCTCGTTACCTGAAGAACATTGCTCAGGGTATATATAATGGCATCATGGAATACATTAATTCCCTGCGCCAAGGATAAACCCAGATGAAAAGAAGGGAATTCCTGAAAAACATCGCTGCTGGAAGTTTTATTCTCAAGCTAGACTCATCTTTTTTAGCTCCGGAAGAGAAAGCACCTGACCTGGTGATTGTTGAGGGAGAACCACCGGCAAAAATCACTAAAGAAGCTGTCTCACTGCTGGGAGGGATGAAGAATTTCATCTCCAGAGGGGAAAAAATCCTTATCAAGCCCAACATCGGCTGGGACAGAACTCCTGAACAGGGTGCGTGCACCAATCCTGAGGTAGTAAAGGCCCTTGTTGAGCTCAGTTTCGAGGCAGGAGCCAGGCAGGTTAAAGTGATGGACAACCCCTGCAACCAGGCAAAAAGAACCTATGTCCGCTCGGGCATTGCCTCAGCAGCAAAACAGGCTGGAGCGAAAGTGCCTTTCGCCAGTGATTATCGCTTGAAGAAAATCCAGCTCAACGGAGAATGGCTTAAGGAGTGGCTCGTCTACACTGACTTTCTCGAAGCGGATAAAATCATAAATGTCCCCATTGCCAAGACACACAGCCTCTCCAGAGTAACACTGGGCATGAAAAACTGGTTGGGTGCCCTTGGCGGGAACAGGAATCAGCTTCACCAGAAGCTTGATCAGGCGATGGTCGATCTGGCTGCTTTCTTTAAACCCTGCCTCACTGTCCTCGACGCCTACCGCGTTCTTGTCCGCAACGGTCCCCAGGGTGGAAGGCTCTCCGATGTGGAGCTTCACAAGACCGTGATCGCGGGCATCGACTATGTAGCTGTCGATGCTGCGGGCACTTCTTTTTTCAGGATAAGTCCTCAAGACCTGCCCTTTCTGCGATTAGCCCACGAGAGAGGGCATGGGGAAATAGACCTCAAGAAGCTGCGCCTTGAGAAAAGAACTATCTAAAAAATACCGGTTATTACAGACTCTTAGAATCCTGAGCCAGATTGTTTTTTTCTCTCTTTTTCTCTATCTCTTCCTGGGAACACACTTCACTGGTAAAGACTACATCGGCAGAGTTGAAATCTTTTTCCACTTTGACCCCCTGCTTGCACTAGCAACCTATATTGCCTCCCGAACTATGTTCATTTTTTTTCTTTTCGCCTCAATAACCATCATATTCACTTTTGTCTCGGGAAGAGTGGTCTGTGGCTGGCTATGCCCTTTGGGCTCAGTTCACCAATTTTTTTCCTTCATTTTTAAGAAATCAAAACTTCACAAGCCAAAGCTAATTCAGGATAAGCGTCTGGCGTGGAAATATTACCTGCTTGTCTTCATTCTGGTCAGCTGCCTTTTCACCCTCGATCTGGTCGGCTTCTTCGACCCCCTCTCTCTTCTCTTTCGTTCCCTGGCAACAGCTATCGTTCCTGCTCTCAATTACAGCTACAGTGCTTTCATCAGCCTTCTTTACCGGATAAATCTTTCTTCGTTAGGGAACACCCTCGCCCAATTCGGGGAAAATCTAACCATAAATACAATCTTCCACCAGGGCCTCTTTGTGGGCATGATTTTTATCGGTATCATTCTCCTCAACCTCTCTAGAGAAAGATTCTGGTGTCGCTACATCTGTCCTCTGGGCGCCTTTCTGGCTCTTACCGCAAGGTGGAATGTCATCAAGCTCAGAATAGACATGGATAAATGCATCGACTGCAATCTCTGTAATATTCAATGTCAGACTCTTGCCTCTCCCTATCCCGAAGAAAAGTGGAAAAGCCAGGAATGTGTTTATTGTTTCACCTGCAGCGCAATCTGTCCCACTGCTGCCATCAGCTTTCCGCTTGGAATTAAGACTGAAAGATTGGAAAGCATAAGCTTCTCCAGGAGAAAGTTCGTCTTTACCTCTCTCTTGGGCATACTCGTTGTTCCTTTCTTCAGAATTTCCCCATCAAACAACCGAGCCTCCCCCCGACTGATAAGAGCACCCGGTGCCCTGCCCGAGGAGAAATTTCTCCGCAAGTGCGTGAAGTGTGGTGAGTGCATGAAAGCCTGTCCGACTAACGGCCTTCAGCCTGCATTTGCTGAAGCGGGACTTGAAGGAATATGGACACCAGTGCTTGTGCCCAGAATCGGGTATTGCGAGTACTACTGTTCTCTCTGCTCTCAGGTTTGCCCTACCGGCGCTATAAAGGAACTCTCTGTGCAAGAGAAGTTGAAAGTAAAGATTGGCCTCGCCTGGGTGGACAAGAACCGCTGCATTCCCTACGCTCTTGGCACTCCCTGTATTGTGTGTGAAGAACACTGCCCCACTTCCCCGAAAGCAATTAAGTTTGTCAAAACAGAAGTCAAACTCCCTGATGGTTCGATAAAAACGCCTTCTGCTCCCGTAGTTGACCTCGATCTCTGCATCGGATGCGGAATATGCGAGTACAAATGCCCAGTTGTGGATAAGCCCGCTATTTATATCACCAGTGTCGGAGAATCCCGTTCTGAGAAAAACCAGCTCCTCCTTCCCCTTAAAAAAATTGAGACATGATACCCATTTCCTAATTTCTCAAGAGGTGATCTGCCTTAACTAATTGCTCATGGCGAGTATAATGAGATTGCTTCGCTTGCGCTCGCAACGACGGATTGCCACTCCCTTTCAGAGCTCGCAATAACAAGCAAAGACTTTCATTGCGTTTTTATTAGAATAAAAAAATAGAATGGTCCAAAATCTTAAAAAGAAGGATTTTATGAAAAAAGCTTTCAAGGCGGCAGGCATGCTGGGTTTTTAGTCTCTTTTGCTCTCTCAGGTTCAACACTCTCTGCTCAGGAGTTCAGCGTAAACGTCCATCGATTCGACCCTTATAAGCAGTATAAATTC
>JBHIDX010000006.1:0-78202 GCA_046760305.1 Candidatus Aminicenantales bacterium | reverse complement strand
AGAGTGGCGAGGGACGGAATCGAACCGCCGACGCAGAGATTTTCAGTCTCTCGCTCTACCGACTGAGCTACCTCGCCCTGATGAATGAGATAGCTTACTTTTCAGCTTCAAAGTATAATTTTTCTTTCCTCCAAAGTCAATTGTCAGATAACCTGAACCAAAATAATATGGCTCATCCGAGATTTTAGTGATTATGCAGCTTCCAATATTATCTCTTATATCTCCCCATTAATTGTCCTTTACCCAGGATATGTCCTTCCATAGCTTTAAGCAATTGTTTTTTCTTAATCCCAGCCTTAAGATCGAGCTCTTTATCTAAAGCATAAATTTTGAAATAGTATCTATGCGTGCCACTTGGAGGACAAGGACCACCGTAACCAATTTTTCCAAAACCATTTTTTCCCTGCTTCGCGCCATTCTCGAGTTCCTTATCGGGTGGTATATTCTCGGGCAATTCATTGATGTTTGCTGGAATATTAAAAAGAACCCAATGTACGAATGTGCCGAATGGCGCATCCGGGTCATCACAGATTAAAGTAAGAGTTTTTGTGCTATCAGGAACTGAAGCCCAAACAAGAGGAGGAGAAACATTTATTCCATCGCAGGTGTATTTCTCAGGTATCATGACCCCTTCATCAAAAGCAGGGCTTGTTAATGTAATTTCCATGTTTTTCCCTCTTATGTTTGTAGATTGAGATTGATTATTGCTTTGAAAAGAGCAAAGCAAAACGAAAGCAATGAGTAAGCAATAAATTTTCTTAGACATTAAAAGTTCCATCCTTATGACGAAACGTCTATTCAAAAAGCCAATATTGAATTATTCGTCCCTCCATTGAAACTTATAGCACACAAAAAAATTTGATGTCAAAAAATTCTGTTATAAAAATAGTTTTATCAAAAGCAGAGCTATCATCCAGGAGAGGGCAAAATTGAAATCGGCTAAATGTTGTGTTATTCTTAACTTCCGCAGGAGGAATGATTTAATGGATGAAAAAAAAATAAGAGAAAGAATGCTGGCTGAAAACGAGGAATTCAGGAAGCTGGATAAAGAGCACAGGAAATATGAGGACGAACTCAAAATGTTTGAAGGAAAGGCATATCTAACTCCCGAAGAAGAATTGAGAGAACGCGAGTTAAAAAAAAGGAAGCTGGCCATAAAAGATAGAATGTACCTCATGATGAGAGAATATAAAAAGTTTCTTAAAGATTAAACTTTCTGTTGAGATGAGAAAGAAGGACAAATACCGTCTTGCTCTGGTTGGAACAGATTCACTGCGGGGTAAGGAAATAAAGAATGTGCTCGACAGCAGGATATCCATTTTTGGAAAAGTTGATTTTTTTGACCCCGATGTGGAGGAGGAGTACAGCAAACTTACTCAATTCAGGGGGGAAGCAACTGTCATCCATCATCTTGATGAAGAATCTCTCCTCAGTGCCGACCTTGTCTTCCTCGCTTCTGATAGAAAAATAAACCGCAACCTTGGCTTTCTGGCAGAGAAGAAAAAAATAAAAACGATTGAGCTTAATGAAACCTTTAACAGGGATGCCGGAATCCCCGTTGTGGTCGCCGGAGTGAATGACGAAATAGTTATTAGAGAAGAACCGTTCTTGATTGCCAACCCCAATCCTGTAACCATCATTCTTTCCCACCTCTTTAATCTCGTCCAGAGAAATTGTGGGCTTTCGCGGGCAATCTCCTTTGTGCTTCAACCTGTATCTGCCTTTGAGAATGAGGGTATAGATGAGCTTGCTGACCAGAGTGTAGCCCTTCTCTCGAGTACTTCAATGAAGAAAAAAGTCTTCAAAGAACAGATTGCCTTTAACCTTCTCTCTTATACTGAAAAGCCCGGCAAAGATGGTTTCTGCCCTGTGGAAAGGCAGATAATATCCGAGATAAAACGAGTTTTTAAGGGGCGGGAGTTTCCATTCAGTCTCTCTCTCGTTCAGGCTCCTATTTTTCATACTTATTCCATAATGAGCTTTTTTGAGGTAGAAAAAGAAACTGATATTGCCGAGCTTCAGCAACTGTTCGAAAGGAATGTCTTTTTTAAATTTTCCCCTCCTAGCGTTTCCTGTCCTGTGAGCTCTATTTCTGTGGCCGGCAAAGAGGAGATATACATCGGGCAAATAAAGAAGGAAGTCTCTTTTGCCAACAGTTTCTGGGTCTGGACAGTGGCTGATAATCTCACGCGGGGATCAGCCCTGAATGCTCTGGAGATTGCCGAGAAGCTCTTTTCTGATTCGCCAGAAAAAAAGTGAAGTCATTTTTTACGCTTTTTAAACTTACCCTGCGGGAAAAAAAGAGACTGACTCTTGCCTTCGTCTCTAATTTTTTTATTGCCGTTTTTACCTATCTTTTTGTCAATCTTATTCAACCCATCATGGACCAGATGTTCCACACCGCGTCGCAGAGCGTTTCTCAGAAAGTGCGTTTACTGGATGTTGTTTTTCAGAAGTTAAACATTTCAGAAGCTCAACTCGTCTCCCTTCTTCCCCTTATGCTGGTGCTAGTCATGTTCGGGAAAAGCCTTTTTACCTTTTTTGCGAATTTTCACATGCGAACACTGGGGCATTCGATACTCAAACAGCTTAGAGAGGAAATATACGAACATCTTGTTTACCAGCCTTCCCGCTTTTTTGACCACAAGTCAACCGGAGAATTGATGTCCAGAGTAACAAATGATGTGGACAGGCTTCAGGATGCGGTCTCGTTAACCATGGGAAATTTCCTGCGTGAGCTCTTTACACTCAGTGCGCTTCTTGTTGGAATATTCGTCATTGACTGGCAGCTATCTCTATCGATTTTTATCCTTCTTCCCCTGGCTGTAATTCCACTCACTGTTTTCAACCATCAGCTTAGAAAGAAAAGAATCGTGGGGCAGGTTAAGATGGCCAGAATGTTCACTCTCCTCCATGAAGTAATTACCGGAAACAAAATTGTCAAAGCTTTCACCATGGAAAAGTTTGAAATGAAAAAATTTAAAGAGGCTGTTCTTGAATACTTCAAAACAGCGGTAAAGCTTGCCAGGCTAACCAGTGTTTCCTCGCCATTCATGGAATTTATCGGAGCAGTGGTGGGAGCCTTGATACTTATCCTGGGCACAATGAGAATTTCTCAGGGAAGTATCACTCCAGGTGACTTTGGAGCTTTTCTGGCTGCAATGTTCTTAATGTACGACCCCATAAGAAGGTTGACCAGAGCTAATAATATCATTCAGCAGGGAGTAGCCTGCTACTTTAGAATCCAGGAGTTGATGAAAGAAGTTCCCGAAAGTGAAGAAAACCCGAAAGCCTATCCTCTTCCCCCTGTGAAAGGAAGGGTAAAGTACGAGCATGTTTATTTCAGTTATAATCAGAAGAGACCTGTTCTCCATGATATAAATCTTGACGTCAGGCCCGCAGAGACTGTAGCTCTCGTCGGTCTGAGCGGCTCAGGAAAAACGACCATGGTTAATCTCCTTTCCCGATTTTACCGGCCAACTTCAGGGAGAATTACCATCGACGGCATTGACATTGGTGAGGTCACTCTTTCTTCCCTCCGGAAGCAGATTGGGCTCGTTACCCAGGATGTGATTCTTTTTAACGACACTGTCCGAAACAACATTGCCTATGGAGAGGAGGGAGTATCAATGGAGATGATTGTCCAGGCAGCCAGGGCAGCCAAGGCCCATGATTTTATTATCGAGCTTCCAAAAGGATACGAAACAAGAATAGGAGAGAAGGGAAAGCTTCTCTCAGGAGGACAGCAGCAGAGATTGGCCATTGCCCGGGCTCTTCTTAAAAACCCGCCCCTCCTTATCCTTGATGAAGCCACTTCTTCACTAGATTCAGAATCAGAGAGGCTGATCCAGGTAGCGCTCGAGACTCTGATGAAAAATAGAACAACATTCGTTATTGCCCATCGTCTTTCAACCATAATGAAAGCTGATAAAATTGTTGTCGTGGATAGAGGAAGAGTGGTTGAAGTCGGCAGTCATAAAGAGCTGATTAATAAAGACGGAATTTATAGAAAACTGTATGAACTTCAATTCCCGGAGGAAGTGGAGGTGAGGACATGATCCAGAGCATGACCGGTTTTGCCGAGAAAAGGAGCCATTCAAAAAAAGTCTCAACCAGAGTGGTGGTTAAAAGCCTGAATCATCGATATTTTGACTGGAACTACAACGGTCCCCAGCTTGCCAGTCTCGAGAACAGACTGCGCACCATCTGTCAGAAAGAAATCCAGAGGGGAAGAGTTGATGTCTTTCTTGAGTTAAGCTTTTTTGATAATTCTGAGTGGAATGTTTACATCGATGAAGGCCTTCTTGAAAAACTTATTTCAGTTTTTGAAAAAACAGCTTCCAGGCTGGGGAAAAACATACATTTTTCTTTGGAAAGCCTAGTCAGAATTCCGGGCCTGGTTACAGTTGAAAGAAGAGAGCTCAGCGCAAGCGAAATGGCCTTTATTGAGCGTGCTTTCCGCAATGCTCTCAGGGAAATGATAAGCCAGAGAAAGAGGGAAGGCAGGGAGCTGGCAAAAGCAATCCGCTCCCATCAAGAGTGTATAAAAGAAGCCCTGGGGAGAATCGAGCCGCTGGCACGGAAGCAGCCGCTTTTTCTCAGGGAAAAGCTGCGGCAACGACTTGAAGAACTTGCCGGGGATAAGCAGCTCACCGAAGAAAAGCTTGCCGAAGAAGCTTCCTACTATGCCCAGAGGTATGACCTTTCCGAAGAAATAGCCAGAATAAAGACTCATCTGCTGCACCTCGCTCAGCTCCTTTCGCCGAGGAAAAAAGAGCCTGTGGGAAAAAATCTGGATTTTATTGCCCAGGAAATATACAGGGAAGCAAATACGCTTGCTTCAAAGTCCCAGGATATTGAGATAATAAGCCAGAGCCTGAGAATAAAGGCAGAGGTGGAGAGCATCAGACAGCAGGTTCAGAACATAGAATGAAAGACAAAGGCTCTCTTCCATTTTGTTTGGGTAGGAAAGCGATGAATGTTTCTATAAGGGGGTCAGGTCTTACATTATAACATTTCAAGCAAGTACAAAGACTTTTGCTCTTTTTGTACCAGACAAAATGTTATAATGTAAGACCTGACCCCTTTAACCGTCCTCTTCGGCGGCCTCGAAACTGCGCACCATGGCACACAACTGATAAAAAATGCCCTCTGTTAATATGGAGGCTTTGATTGTTTCCCTCTGCACGGTGCTCAATACATCTCGGCCGGGCGACTAAGTCGGCTTTCCTCGAGGGCGGTTCGGGAAGGCTAAATCTTTCGAGGTCGCTCGGGCCATTGTCGGATATTCCTTGTTCAATAAAATATACCCACACAAAATGAAAGAGAGGCAAGACAAAAAACGGCTTTAGTGTTAATATATGGAAGGAAAAAAATGATTTTTGTTGTCACCGGTCCCTCTGGCGTGGGAAAGTCAACTCTTGTCAAGCATGTGCTTGAGAAGACAGATAAGGTAGCTTTTTCTATCTCTCACACCACGCGTCCGAAAAGAGACTCAGAAAGAGAGGGAAAGGATTATTACTTTGTCTCTGTTCCTGAATTCGAGAAAATGATTGAGGAGGATAGATTTGCGGAGTGGGCTGTTGTTCATGGTAACTACTACGGCACAGCAAAGTCAGAGATAGAAAAAAAGGGCAAAAAAAGAGACCTTGTTCTTGATGTTGACATTCAGGGAGCAAGACAGATAAAGCAGAAATACAGCGAGGCAGTTTTTGTCTTCATCGTGCCTCCAGTCTTTCCTGAATTGAAGAAGAGACTTGAAGCAAGGGGTGAGGAGAGTAAGAATTCAATCGAACGTCGTCTCCAAGCAGCCGGAAGGGAGATGAATTCATACTCAGAATTCGATTACATAATCATCAATGATGAACTGGAGAAGGCTGTGGATGAATTTGTATCTGTTGTGCGAGCCGAAAGGTGCCGCCTCGAGAAGCGAAAGAGAGAGGTAGAACGAATTCTCCACACTTTCGAAGGAGAATAAGAGAGTGAAAATGACCACAGTTGTCCTTGGGGTTACTTCCTCGGTAAGCATCTATAAAGCATGTGAAATCCTGCGTAAGTTAAAGAAAAAAGAACTTGATGTGCGGGTCATTATGACCAGGAATGCAACCCGCATGATTTCACCTCTTCTTTTCAGTGCCCTTTCTGGACATGAAGTGGTTGTTAACCCTTTTGAAAAAGGGTCTGATCCCTCAATCGCCCACGTCTCGATTTCCAAAGAAGCTTCTTTGCTCCTCGTGGCGCCAGCGACAGCTAATATCATCGGCAAGTTCGCTTCTGGCATCGCAGACGATTTTCTGTCCACATTTTTCATGACCGTCAGATGCCCGGTGCTTGTTGCTCCAGCTATGAACGAAGCCATGTATTTCCACAAGAAGACACAGTCTAACATAAAGAAGCTTAAAGAAATGGGGGTGAAATTTGTTGTGCCCGAGAGAGGGGAGTTGGCATGTGAGGAAGAAGGATGGGGAAGGCTGGCAGACCCGGAAGAGATAGTAAAACAGGCATTAGAGATGCTTAAAAAGAGCACATCTCTTGCAGGAAAAACATTCCTCATTACCGCTGCTTCCACCCGGGAACCTCTTGACCCAGTTCGCTTTCTCACCAACCGTTCTTCGGGTAAAATGGGCTTTGCCCTGGCAGAAGAAGCACTCAGCCGGGGAGCGAGAGTGATTCTCGTCTCAGGCCCAACAGAAATATATCCTCCTCAAAGAGCAGAAGTTAAGAGAGTCCAAAGAGCAGAGGAGATGAGGAAAGAAGTTTTGACCTTTTTTCCTCAGGCAGACGTAGTCATCATGGCCGCAGCTGTATCAGATTTTTCTTTTGCCAGCATGTCTTCTCAGAAGCTGAAAAAGGAGAAAATGCTGAAAAAGGTAGACCTTATACCCACTCCTGATATCCTTCAGGAATTGAGTCACAGAAAAAGAAACAAAATTCTTGTCGGCTTTGCCGCGGAGACCGAAAAAGTGGTGGAGAACGCACTCCGTAAAATGAAGGAAAAGAAGCTGGACCTAATCGTGGCCAACGATGTTGCAGAGAAGGGAGTAGGCTTCGGCTCAGATTACAATCAGGTTACTATCATCAATAGTAAAGATGAGGTTTTAGATACAGAGATAATGAGCAAAAGGGAAATCAGCGGTATTATTCTCGATAAAATAGAGGAGATCATTGGAAAAAGAACGAGGAAACATTCTGGCTGAACTTAAGGAGCAAATACTTTTTCTCAAAGATATAGGTTTTGATTTCATGTTTGCCACCCCACCAAGAAGCGAGGACCGCTTTCTTGAGCTGAGGGAGAAAATACTCAGCTGCGAAAGATGCCCCCTGAGCCAGGGCAGAAGACAGGCAGTTCCCGGCGAAGGAAACGAACGAGCCAGTCTGATGTTTGTTGGTGAAGCCCCTGGACGAGACGAAGACATTCAGGGCAGGCCGTTTGTGGGCAGGGCTGGTCAGCTTTTGACAAAAATAATAGAAGCCATGGGATTTGAGAGGGATGAAGTCTATATCACAAATGTTTGTAAGTGCAGGCCTCCAGAAAACAGAACCCCCCACAGGCAGGAAATTGATGAGTGCGCCTCCTTTCTCCTCGAGCAGATAGAAGTAATCAAGCCCCGGGTTATTGTCGCTCTCGGAAGAGTGGCTGCTGATTTCTTTATCCCTGGTGGGCTGAGTTTGTCCCGCTTGAGGGGAAATTTCTCTCAGTTCAGAGGAATTCAAGTCATGCCCACTTTTCATCCCTCTTATCTTGTGCGGAATGAGCAGAACCGTGTGCTGAAGAAAATGGTCTGGGAAGACATGAAAAAAGTGATGAGCTTCCTGGGCAAAAAATGACCTTGTACGCAGAAGTTATTCTTCCTCTTCCGCTTTTCCGGACTTTTCTCTACCTCATACCCGAAGGATGGAGCAGCCGGGTAGAGTCTGGAATGAGCGTTCTTGTTCCTTTTGGAGAACGACTCCTCACAGGTTTTATCGTTAAGCTGAGGAAGAGAAAGGTTGATAAAGACTTTGAGCTAAAAGAAATCTGTGAGATTCTTACCCCGGAGCCGCTCTTTTCTCCTCATTTTCTTTCTTTCACCAGGAAATTGAGTGAATATTATTTTACTTCCTGGGGAGAGATTCTCCAGACATCACTTCCTGCCTCTTTTCTGGTCAAGAGTAAAAGAAGGGTTTCTCTTTCAGAAAAGGGGAAGAGAGCACTGGAAAGTAACGGCCTTTCTGATAATGAGAAGAGGCTCCTCTCTTTTCTTCAGGGAGGAAACTACACCCCACTCTTTATCAAAAGAAGACTGGGACCAAAGTACACATCCTCTTTTCTCTCCAGGCTGGAGAGAAAGGGTCTAATTCATGTTGAAAGTGAGGTAAGGAAAAAGTTGATGAGGAGGGAAGAGAGGGAGGAAGCGTCTGTTCAGAGTCAGTTGGAAATAGATTTCAGTCTTGACAAAGAATTGCGTCAGGTGGTCGAAAAGGTTTTTCTCAAGGCTGATGAAGGTCGGTTTTCTCCCTTTCTCCTTTTTGGGCCCGGAGAAAAGAGAGAGTCGGCTTATCTTTTTTTAATAAAACACTTCCTGGCCAGGAAAAGGAGAGTTCTCTATCTTGTTCCGGAAATCTCCCTCACAGAGTTCTCCCATCAAAGACTCAGGGCGGGACTGGCAAGAAACATTGGCCTCGTCCACAGCAGGATGACAGAGAGAGAGAAGGAAATTGAATGGAGGAAGGCAAAGCAGGGGAGAGTAGACATTGTCCTCGGCTCGAGGTCAGCTCTTTTTTCTCCTCTTGAGAATCTGGGGTTGATCATAGTTGATGGGGAGGAGGATGGTTCCTATTGTCAGCAGGAAAGTCCTGTCTACGATGCCCGAAAGGGCGCCTGGATTCGAGCCCGTGAGGAGAAAGCTGTTCTCGTCTATGGCTCTGAAGAGCCGAGTGTAGGAATGTTTTTTAAAGCAAAGAAAAGACAAATTCTCCTTTCCCTCGGCCGCTCTCAAAAAGGAAAAAAAATCTCGGTCGTTGGAGAGAGAATGAAAGGGAGGGTAATTGGAGGTGTGTTAAAAAAGAAGATAGAGGAAAGGATGGAGGCCAGGGAGCCGGTGATTGTCTTTCTTAACCGGAGGGGTTATGCTTCTCTTCTTTTCTGTTCCCGGTGCAGTCATCTACTTCGTTGTCCACGCTGCAGGACTCATCTCAGCTACCACCGGAGAAATGATAGTCTTATCTGCCATTCATGCGGTTATTCACGCCTAAAAATTCCTGAATGCCCTGATTGCGGTGGAAGGATTATGCGCATGACAGGGTTAGGCGTGGAAGCAGCCGAGGAAGAGTTAAGAAAAATTTTCCATCCGAAAAAGATAGTTGCTGTAACTTCTGACGTTTTGAGAACAGAAAGAGAGAGGCAGAGGGTTTTCGAAAGTTTCAGGAAAGGAAAGGTTGATATTCTCCTCGGAACTCAGCTTTTAGCCCATCGCCTCGACTTACCCCCTGTTTCCTTAGTAAGCATTCTTTTCCCTGAGATTCTCCTTGGATTCCCAGATTACAGGGCAAGCCAGAGAACATACCACTCAATCCGCCGCATGAAGGGTTTCTGCAGAGAAGAAAACGGGGGAGAGGTTTTGATCCAGACCTCTCTCCCTGACCATTACACTATCCATACTGCCGCTGAGGATGATTATCTTGCCTTTTATCACCGGGAAATCAGGATAAGGCGATTGATGAACTACCCTCCTTTCTCCCATGTTGCACAGCTAATACTCAAAGGAAGCAATCCCAGATCGCTTGCCGCTCTCTCGAGGCAGATACGGTCCCAGATTGTCAAAAAAGAGAAAAATATCGAAGTTTTAGGCCCTGCCTTGAATCTCGTCCGCAAGAAAAAAGGAGGATTGAATATTCAGATGATTATAAAGGCGAGAAGAGAGGCTGAGCTGGAGAGAGTATTGTCTCACATCGTTGGAGAGGTGAGGTCAAGGGTTTCTATTTTACGATTCTGGGCGTGATAAAAATAAGCAGCTCTGTGTTCTCTTTTGACCTTGATCTAGAGCGGAAAAGATTACCCAGAAGCGGTATCTGGCTTAGAAAGGGAACACCTTCTTTTGAGACTGAATCTTCAGTCCGGTAAATGCCACCGATAACTGTCGTGCCTCCATCCCTGATCATAACCGTTGTTTTGGCTGTCTGGGTGTTTATGGGAGGGATCCCGTTGACCTCTCTACCCCAATCAGGGGAATTATTCGTGATTTCAAGGTTCATGATGATGGTGTTGTCGGCTGTAATCTGAGGTTTTACTTTTAGCTCCAGGGCAGCGTTGCGGAAGGTGGTGGTGACAGAGAAATTAGCCACGGTCTGAACAGGTATTTGTCTTCCCTGGATTATTTCTGCTTCCATGTTGTTCTGGGTGGTAATCTTGGGACAGGAGATGATTCTTCCCTCACCAGAGCTTTCCATAGCGGTTAGCGCCATATCCAGCTTGAAAGTGTCTAGGATGTTACCGAGGGAGATTCCCAGAGCTGAGTTAAAGGCAGGAGCTGGGAGGTTTATGGCATAGCCTCCAGCAGGACCGCCGTTTCCCTTGATCATCGAGCCATCGATGAGGATGTTGCTGGGAAAATTGAGATTTGTGTTTGCTTCTCCCAGAAAGCCCCATTGAATGCCGAGATTTCGGACAAACTGGGAAGAGGCCTCGACAATTCTCGCCTCAATCGAAACCTGAGGTGTGGGAGCGTCGAGAACAGAAATCAGTTGCTCAAGCACATTTATCCTCTCCCCCACGTCTGAGATGATGAGAGTGTTTGTTCTTTCATCGACGATGATCTCTCCTCGTGGCGAAAGCTTAGGGCTGAGCAGCTGCTGGATTTTCTTGGCTTCCGAGTAAGAGAGGGTGATGGTCTTAACCTGGAGAGGACTGGCCATCTCCCTGCTTTCTCTCAGTTGGAAGTGCTGCTTTTCTTCCTCGGCCAGGACTTGAAGGGGAGCGATGCGAAGAACATTGCCCTCGAGTGTTCTGCCCATTTTATTGATTTTAAGGATAATGTCCATTGCCTGGTCCCAGGGAACATCGACAAGGTCACAGGTGACCATTCCCTGCACCTCTGGATCAAAGACGACATTCAGCCCGGCAAACTCACCCAGGTAGAGCACCACATCCCTCAGGTCCGCATCTTTCACCTTTAGCGAGAGAATCTCTCCTGTGTATTTTTCTTCGACTGCGGTCGTATTTTCTGAAGTTTCTTTTTCTTCAGCCGAAGGTGTCTCAATTTTTTCCTCGGGTTCGAATGAATTTTCAGTGGTCATGAATTCGAGTTTTTTATCATCTATCTCTTGGTTGGGGTCGGATTTTAATAATTCAAGAACTGTCTCTTTTGGGGAAGATGTGATTGAATACGGCACCTGTTCATTGACCTCCAGATGAAGCTTCAGCTTGTTATCTCCGATTTTCTTCAGGCCTATGCTTTTTACGAAGAGAGAATTTTCTGGTAAGATAACCGGCCATCTTTCGGTGTTAACTCTGTCGATTTCGAGAACCAGACCTGGCGAAGGCTGGGATGAGTAATATGTTCTCAGGATGTGAAGAGGAGCATCAGTTTCAAGGATTACTTTTTCTTTGCTTGCCTCTGAATAGACAGATACTCTATTTATACGAACGAAATTTTCTATGCCCTGGACACTGCCCAGCCAGGGTGTGAACAAGAGAAAGCTCACGGCAAGAATTACATAGATTTTTTTTCTCATCTTAATGCTCCTCAGCAAATAATTCTTTGACCACAGTTTTATGTTTTCCGAGTGGGATTCCTCTTTCTTTTATTTTTTTAAAAATAACTTGGGTCTCGTTGATAGAATAGACATACCCGTCTGAAAATTTATCTCCTTTTTTGATAAAATAAGGAAATCCCTGAGGCCCGTTAACAATGGCAATGAATCTGCCCCTTGCCTTGACAATTCCCGTTATTTGAACATCTTCGATGGAAAGCTGGGGGGTGCCGCTGACCTTTGTCTTCTCTTTCCTCTCCTGCTCGGCCAGCAGGTCGCGGAAGGGGTCTTTCCTTCCTTTTGGCACAGCTGACCCCGCTGTAGGGAGAAATGCAAGGAAGAGTATACCCAGGATGAGCGAGATTATTATTCTTTTTTTCATCTTATCCCCCCTTCTTTTTTCTGGTAGGTGGATTCAGTGCAGGTTCTTCGTGGAAAATATAGGTCTTTGCTGTACAGGAAGCGCTGATGGTGGATGATTCAGATTGGCTGGGAAGAGACTGGATGGAGAAATTTTCAACAGTGAAAAGGCGGGAGAAGTTGCTCAGCCTTTCGAAGAAAGTTTTCAGGTTGGGATAAGTACCTTTTAATTCGATTATTATTGGCCATTCTGAATAGAATTCTCTGGAGATTCTCGCTTGAGGTGCAAAGCGGGTTATGGTCAGCTGGGAATTAAGGGCCAGCTGTTGAATTCTTCTCAGGATAGAACCTATCTCCCTTTTTTCTGGTATAATAGCCTCAAGATCTTCGAGAATTTTGTTCATTTTTTCCAGCTCAGCTTCAATTTTATCCAGCTGCCTTTTCTTTGCTCTTGATTTTCTGACATCTTCTTCGACGTTTGTCCTTTCTGTTTTGAGGTAATTTATTTCGTTTTTCTTGGGCTTGTAATAGACAAAGAAAAAGAGAGCGAGAATGAGCACGGACAGCAGGAGATAGTGATACCATTTCATGTTCTTCATTTTTATTTGTTCTCTCCTGTGATATTTCCACCCGCTTCTTGTGAACCGGTTTCCTGAGAAAAAGTGTAGTGAGCTGTTAGGGAGAATTCGTGAATATCAATGTTCTTGATTCTCCTCTGGATGCTAGCGATAAGGTTGACATCATCAAAATAGGGGTTGATTTCCAGGTTTGAGATGTAGTCAGCGATGGCGGAATTAGAGAAGGCTCTTCCTTTTATATGAACAACGTTGTTGTCGAAAGTGCATTGAGTCAGCCAGACTGAGGGAGGAATTTCTTCGCTCAACCCGTCCATGACTCTTACTGGAGTGTCTTGGAAGGATTTTAACTCTCTGATAAGGTTTATTTTTCTCTCGTAGAGAGCTTTCTGCTTTTCAAGCTCCTCAAGCTTGGAAAATACGTAGAGAAGTTTTTCCTTTTCTTTCCGTGCTTTCTCCAACATAACACTCTCTTTTCTGATGGCACTTCTCTGACTGATGAAAAGAACCCCAACAAGGAAGAGAGAAATGATGATCAGAGCCTTGGCTAGGTCAAACTTCCGTTCTTTTTCTGGCTTGGGCTGGATTTCTTCTCTTAAATCCTTTTTTTCAGGCTTGAGTAAGTTGATGCGTATCATGGCTCTATTTTTATGCCCTTCTTGTGGCCAGTCCGCAGGCTACCGCCAAAAGGGGTGACATTTCCTGGATGTAAATCGGGTCGAACTTCTTTTCGTTAAAATAGACATTGCGAAAGGGGTTGAAGATTTCTGTTTTTAAGCCGAATTTCTCTTCAAAATAAGAAGATATGTTTTTTAATTTGGCCAGGCCACCGCTGAGAAAGATAAGCTCTATTTTTTTCTCCTCCGATTCACTCGATTCATAAAGGGAGAATGTTTTTTCTGCTTCTTCCAGAAATTCCTTTATGCTCATAGTCATCACAGCTTCTTCCTGTTGTGGAGAGAGCGTTTCTGAAGGAATTCCTTTCAGGAGTTTTTCAGCCTCCTCAAAACTTATGTTGAGCTCGTTTTTGATGTTTTCTGCCAGATAAAAACCTCCTAGAGGCAAATCGCGGAAAAGCTGAGGGATGCTCTTTTCCACGATAAGGACGTTGGTCATATAAGCCCCACCGTTGATGAGAGCAATGTTTTTCTGGTGGAACTCTTGGGGATAGTTAAGCTCGAGAGCGTTGTAGAGAGCAAGAGCATCGACTTCAATGGCAACCAGATTCTTCTGTGATTGATTAACAACAGCGCTGTAATTTTCTATTTTGTCTTTTTTAGCTGCTACAAGGAGAATTTCGACCTCGTCTTTTTCCTTATCTTGAGGGGAGGGCAGGAGGGCGTAATCTACTTCAATTTCATCGTAGGAATAAGGAATATTATGCTTGGCTTCCCAGGTGATTGATTCAGAAAGCTCTTCGGGCTCCATGGGTGGAAGGGATATTTTTTTGATGATGACCGAGTTTCCGCAAACAGAGATAGCCACGTTCTTGTTTGATATCTTGTTTTCGTTGAAAGTCATTTTTATCGTCTCTGATACAGCAGTGGTGTCGATGATTGTCCCCTCGACGATGGCATCCTGGGGGAGTGCTTCGTAGCCTGTTTTGACCAGTTCGTAGAGTTCCTGTCCACCTTTTTTCCGCACTTTGAGCTCCACAGTTTTTACTGAACTTGAACCGATATCAAGACCGACAAGTTGTTTTGTTTTCTCTAAGTTCAGCATGGCAAAACTCTCTTCTTTATTTCCTCAAGATTGGAGGTTTTTCTGGCTGAATTTTTCTCGAAGTTTTTTCTCCACCATTCCAGGTACAAAGTCTTTAAGACAGCCTCCGAGCATGAAGATTTCTTTGACCAGCTTGGAGCTCAGGTAAGAGTATTTTACGTTAGGCATCATGAAAAAAGTCTCTATATCCGGATTGAGTTTTAAATTCATGAGCGCCATCTGGAATTCATACTCAAAATCGGAAATTGCCCTCAGACCCCGGATTACGACACGAGCCTTGTTTCTCTCGGCGAAGTCAACGAGCAGACCGTGAAAAGATTTGACCTCAATGTTTTTTCTACCTTTGAATATTTCGTTAATCATGCTCACCCTTTCCTCTACTGAGAAGAGCGGTGTTTTTTTCGGATTCTCCAGCACAGCAACCAGGATATTGTCAAAAATTTTCAGGCCTCTCTCGATGATGTCAACATGGCCATTAGTGATGGGGTCAAAAGAGCCCGGGTAAATAGCTTTTTTTTCCATTTTAAAAAATCTTCCTTTCGCTTGAAATTCGTGGCCATGTTAACAGAAATGCTGTCCATTTTCAATTTCACTGCCTTTCTTGTCTGGCCTATGTTGACAAAGGGGCTTGTTTCCGTCAATCGCCCCTGCGGATGATTCAACGGGTGATTTTCAATCCTACTTTCTCACCTTAAGGGAGTAGGGTTTTTCATCGGGTCAAATCTTCATTAATGATGACGTTATTCCGCCTTTTTTTCTCTCATCATAAGGAAGAAAAACACAATGAGTTGATTTCTATTCTGGTTTGAACGAAAATAAAAATATCTGCTATCATCGGTTAAAGAAGTAATGAGATTAGCATCATTTCATAAAGCTTTGTTGTTGCTCATTGTCTTATTTTGCACAGCTCTAAGTCTTTGGGCTCAGGACGAGCCTTTTTTTGCTGCCAGAAGAAAGAGGATGGTCGAGGAGCAGCTAAAAGCAAGGGATATCACTGACAGAAAAGTGCTCAAGGTGATGGGCACTATTCCCCGCCACCTTTTCGTCAATCCCCAGTACAAGAAGCAGGCCTATTCAGATTATCCGCTCCCTATCGATGAAGGGCAGACAATCTCCCAGCCTTACATTGTGGCTCTCATGACTCAGGTGCTGGATTTAAAGCCCGGAGACAGGGTGCTTGAGATAGGAACCGGATCAGGCTATCAGGCTGCTGTGCTGGCACATATTGCGGACGAGGTTTATTCGATTGAAATAAGAAAAAATCTTGCCCAGAAGGCAGAGAAAAAACTTCAGGAGCTAAATTATAAGAATGTCAGAGTCAAATGGGGAGACGGGTATTTTGGCTGGGAAGAATACGCACCTTTTGATGCCATCATCGTTACCTGCGCAGCCAACCATGTTCCGCCTCCTCTGCTCGAACAGCTCAAGGATGGAGGCAGGCTTGTCATTCCCCTGGGAAGCACTCTCTATTTTCAAACTCTAACCTTGATTACCAAGAGAGGTGAAAAGCTTAAAACAAAGCATATCCTAGGCGTCCGTTTTGTCCCCATGATAGGAGAGGCGCAGAAGAGGAAAGGCAAATAGGTAGCCTGCTGCGGCGAGAAAAAGCACCAGATTATAGCCTGCCTGTTGAGCAATCATCAGGGCGAGGATAGAGCTTATAACAGAGGCAAAAGCGTTTGTAGCCCATGCCCAGGGGATAAGTTTTTTCTCCCTCATTTCAAGAATCCTGATACCAGTGGGGAAGGGGAAACCCATCAGGAAACCGAGAGGGAAAATGAGGGAAAAAGCGACCACAATTTTTACTCCCAGCCCAAGACCGATAAGTCCTCTGAAGATATGGGGAAGAGAGAAAAGGGAAGTAATGATGAGCATACTCAAGAAGACAAAAACAGCACCTATCCTTATTTTCAGATTAGGCGCAAGGATTTTTTTTGAGAAAAAGCTTCCAAGCCCGGAGGAGAGAAGCAGGGAGAAAATGGTGAGAGAGATGGAATAGAGGGGATGCCCGAGAAAGAGAATGAATTTCTGAATCCATATTATTTCAACAAACATGAAGGCAGTACCGATGGTGCTGAAGTAGAGAAATACCCGGGCCGGAGCGCATTTTTTTCTGCTCCTTCTCTCTCTTTTCCACAAAAGAGGCACAAGAATGAGAATGAAAGCAATGAGCGCAGCTTGAACCAGGATGAGCGGGATAAGGAATCCTCCCTGGAGCAAAGGAAGCCATTTCTTTCCCAGAGCAAGGAACGTGGCTCTCATTCTGCTCGGTTTAAAAGAATTGAAGAAAAAGGGCTTATTATCCGTGGCAGGCTTTATCCCAAACAGATAGTCCTGGTAGAGTTTCTTCCGGCTTGGAGGGGAAAGAAGCTTTAGAGTGAGTTCATAGTAGAGGGGCTTATTGAATTCGTTGTGTATGTTTGTTTCTTCCTTCTTAATTCCAGGATAGTAAACGAGGTCAAAAAACCGCTGGGCGGCAAAATTCTTCAGTTTCTTTATTTCCTCCGCAGTAAACGGAGACTCCTTGATAAAATAACTTATCGAGCCCCAGCTTCTAAGGGACAGGAGGTGGGAGGCAGGGTCTTTTCCTTTTTTTTCCAGGGCTTCTATCCAGGTTGCGAGCAATTTCGCTTCCTGCCTTGGGGGAGGGATGATGAAAAGGGTGGTGCTGATGATACCCCCTGGATTCAGTTTTTCTATAATCTGGCAGAATGAATCTAGCGTGTAGAGGTAGTTCTCTCTGAAGCCGTGGATTCCAGTCGAAGAGGGAGCGAAAACATCATTCAGAGAGAAGACAATGAGATCAAAGTTTTCTTTTATCTGCTGCACCCCGGCCCTGCTCTCAGCAAGAATGAGGCTTATATCTTCCCTGCGGTAAATGTCTCCGCTGAAAGAGGAAAGCTCTCCAGAGAGAATTTTAACGATGAGAGGATTGCTTTCGATGACTGTAATCTTTCCTCCGCCAAGAGCGAGTGCCTGGATTATATCCAGGCCGCCTCTGGCTTCGATGATAAGGGTGGATGGTTTTTTGAGGATTGAGTAGGCAAAAGAGGAGGGTAAAAAGTGAAGAAATTCGAAACAGGGGTCTTTCTTACTCGAGAAGTGGGTGATGGCTGTCAGTTCTCCGCCATCGACTGAGAGACCGAGCTGAGGAGGAAGAGTTCCGCTGTAGATGAGGCTCAGGCCTGGTGCAAAGCGTACAGCCGGACTTTTTATGACATCTATCTGTGAGATAGCATTCCATTTCCTCAGGATGTGTTCTGTTTTCGGGTATCTAAGGGCAAGCGGAAGTGCCTTGAAGGGAGAGATATGGAATGAAAGCCATGAAGGGGTGAGGATAAGAAGACAGAGTTCAGCCGCCAGAACCAAGATGACAGCCATTCTCAGGAAAGGTTTTGTCCTCAGGCTGAAAAGCAGTGAGCCGACCACTGCCACGAGCGAGATGATGACCATGACACCCCTGTCTCCGTGAGGGAGAAAGATGAAAGATGCGAGGAGCGAACCAGTGCCCGCGCCGAGAAGGTCAAAAAAATAGACTTTGTTTATTTCCCTCGCAAGTCTTGTCACAGCTGAAGAGATGGTCAGCCCGGCAAAGAAAAATGGAATGCTGAGGAAAAAATAATACACAAAAATGTAG
Source organism: Candidatus Aminicenantales bacterium (assembly GCA_046760305.1). GTDB lineage: Bacteria > Acidobacteriota > Aminicenantia > Aminicenantales > Aminicenantaceae > JBHIDX01. Next base: position 60,178 of record JBHIDX010000006.1, on the reverse strand, counting down.
AAGATTTGAGACCTATCCCAGGAAAGACTGAAAAAGTCAAAGGGAAGTGAATTAGAAACGAAAAAGCTCGAGAGGATGGTGATAGAAAAAAAAAGAGAGCTCAGGGTGAGGAGGGAATTAAGCTCGAGGAGAGCAATCCTCCTGGAGAGAAAAAGAAAAGAGCCGCTGGCGCCAAATCCGAGGAAGGCAATGCTCACCACCAGGAAGGCAAAGTGATACTCCTGTGAGATAGAGAAGTAACGGGTTAAAGTGACTTCGAGACATAGAGTGGCAGAAGAGACAAAGAAGAGAGCAAAAAGTTGACCAATTTTCGGCTTTTCCACCTCTATTAGCTTAACACAAATGAAGTTTAGCCTGAAGAATCTTAAGTTTTCTGGAGTGTTCAGAAATAGAGCTTTTACCACCATCACCTGGCTGAGGCTATGAGTTGTTGCTTTTCCTCCTCTCTTATGTTAATTTTTGGGAAAGGAAACATGATTCAATTCGGAACCTCTGGCTGGCGGGCTATGATGGGGGATGAATTCACTTTCCACAACGTGCGCATCGCAGTTCAGGGTATTGCCAATTATTTGAAGAAGAAGTTCCCAGGCAAGTCAATATCAGTCATTGTCAATTATGACACCAGGTTTCTTTCCGAAAGGTTTGCTTTTGAAGCAGCCAAAGTTCTCTCTCATAACCGGATACATGTTTATCTCGCCGACCGGGATGCGCCCTCCCAGGCGCAGGCTTTTCAGATTATCAAGCGCAAAGCTCAGGCGGGGATCAACTTTACCGCTTCCTTCAACCCGCCAGAGTATAACGGCCTCAAATTCAACACCGAGAAAGGCGCTCCTGCTCTGCCCGAGGTGACTGATAAGATTGAAGAAGAGATACGTTCGCTGGAGGGAGAATTCTCTTTTTGCCCTTACTACCCCAAGTCGGAGTTCATACAGAAAATCGACCTCCAGAATGGTTATCTTGCCTTCATCCAGGAAAAGATAGATTTTGATGCCGTTCGAAGATCAAAGATGAAGATTGCTGTTGACCTTCTCTTCGGCACCAGCAGGGAGTATCTGGACGAGATTCTGGAAGAGAATAACATAGAAGTGGAAGAGATTCACGGCTATATTGATCCCTATTTTGGCGGTGTTATTCCTTCATGTACAGAGGAGAATCTGAGCGAACTGAAAAAACTTGTCCGAGAAAAGAACTGCCAGCTGGGAATTGCCACCGATGCAGATGGCGACCGCTTTGGCATCGTTGACGAGAAGGGGAGGTTTATTTCCCAGAACTTAATCCTTTCCTTGATTCTTGATTATCTCCTTACCTCTAAGAGGTGGCGAGGAGGTGTAGCTCGTTCCGTGGCTACCACACATTTAATCGACCGTATTGCCCGGGAGCATAACCTTTCTCTCTATAAGACACCGGTCGGGTTTAAATACATTGCAGACCTTTTCTTGAAAAGAAAAATAATATTTGGCGGGGAGGAGAGTGCCTGTCTTGCTCTAAAAAACCATCTTCCAGAAAAAGACGGCATCATTGCTGGGCTCCTGGTAGCAGAGATGATGGCTGTCTCGGGGAAGACTCTCTCGGCCCAGATTGAAGATTTATTCAAAAAATACGGAAAAAGAGTGGGAGGGCAGAAGGATTATCCTCTCACGCCTGCCCGAGAAAAGAGGCTGGAGGAAATGATGAAGATTCCACCTGAGAAGTTTGCGGGAAGAAAGGTGACCAACGTGGAGACCATCGATGGAGTAAAGCTTGATCTCGAAGATGATGACTGGATTCTCCACCGCTTTTCAGGCACAGAACCGGTGATACGCTGCTATGCTGAAGCAGGAAGTAAGAAAGAACTCAATCATCTTCTTCAAGCAGGGAAGGAGATGTTCGGCTGATGAGGAAGAAGGAAGAGAAGACGAAGGCAGTGAGGAAAAAAGTAATTATCTCTGTTGTGGCTTTTATCTTTTTTGTCTTGCTCATCACTTCCTTTTTCGGCCAGAAGGGATTACTGAGAATTCGCCAGGAGCAGAGAAGGCCGAAAGCGTTGCAAGCAGAGATTGAAAAGCTGAAGAAAGAAAAAGCAAAGCTGGAAGAAGATATCGAGGAGCTTGAGAAAAACCCTGCTGCTGTTGAGATGAAAGCCAGGGAATCGCTGTGGATGATGAAAAAAGACGAAAAAGTCATCATAAAGAAAAAGAAATAAAGCTCTCTTTAGCTTATCCTTATTATGTCACTATCAACTCCTTCACCAAACAGAAATAAACTACTCCAGGGTCTTAATCCAGAACAGAAGAAAGCCCTCACCCACGGTGAGGGCCCTTTGCTCATCATTGCCGGGGCAGGCACAGGCAAAACAAAAGTAATCACTCACAGGATAGCCTACCTCATCGAAAAGAAAATGGCCAAGCCAGAAGAAATTCTGGCTGTGACCTTCACTGAAAAAGCAGCTAACGAGATGGAAGAGAGGGTGGATATTCTCATCCCTTACAGTTATTCATTTGTGGAAATAAGTACTTTTAATTCGTTTGGAGAAAGGGTGTTGCGTGATTACGGGATGGAGATGGGTTATCCTTCTGACTTCAAGCTCCTCGATGATGTTGAACAGGCTCTTTTTTTCAGGGAAAATCTTTTTGAGTTTCCCCTGAAATATTTTCGTCCTCTAAGCCATCCAACCCGACATATTCAGGAACTGCTGGAGACGATAAAGAAATTAAAACAGGGATACATTAAGCCAGAGGAATACACTGCCTATGCCCGGAAAATAGCAAAGGAAGCCTCGGATGAAGTGGAAAAAGAAGAAGCGCTCAAGCATAAGGAAATGGCTGCCGTCTATGAGAAGTACCAGGAAATGCTCAAAAGCAGGGGAATGATTGATTTTGAAGACCAAGTGGTGCTTGTTGTTGACCTTTTCCGCCACAGGCCCTCTGTCTTGGCTGAATTTCAGGAGAAGTACAAATACATCCTTGTCGATGAATTCCAGGATACAAACTATGTCCAGTTTGAGTTACTCAAGCTTCTGGCAGCCAAGCACAAGAATATAACCGTTGTCGGGGATGATGACCAGAGCATTTTTCGTTTCAGGGGAGCCTCGCTGAGCAATATCATTAATTTTCGTAAAACATACCCTGAGGCAGAAGAAGTTGTCCTTACCGAAAATTACCGCTCCACTCAGGCAATCCTCGATGCAGCTCACCAGCTTATAAAGCATAACAACCCCTCCAGGCTGGAGTTTCAGGAGGAGATTGACAAATGTCTTAAATCCAACATTAAAAGTGAGGAAAAAAGCATTCACGTGCTCCAGTTCGACACCCTTTCCCATGAGGCAGATAGGGTAGCAGAGCTAATCGAGGAAAAGCTCAACCAGGGATACAAACACGGAGATATCGCTCTTCTAGTGCGGAGAAATGCAGACGCCGATGCTTTCCTCCGGGCTCTTAACATGAAAGGAATCCCTTTCCGTTTTTCAGGAAGCAGGGGGCTTTATTCTCAGGAAGAGGTGAAAATACTCATATCATTCATAAAAGCTCTTACTGATTTTGAAGACAGCAAGAGCCTTTTTTTCCTGGCACGTTCCCGGGTATATGGAACAGACATCTATGACCTGACTGCAATCTCTAATTATGCCAAGAAAAAAAATTTTCCCCTCCATAAAGTCTTCAGGATGATTCATGAAAACAGGACACCTGTGGAAATCTCCTCCCAGACGGTTGAGAAGGTAAAGAAAATATTCGAGGATGTGGAATATTTCTCCACTCTCAGCAGCACCCAGAGTGCGGGAAGAATTATTTATTCTTTTCTCGAGAGAACAGGCTATCTAAAATCTCTTGTTGAGGAGAAGAGCTACCAGGCAGAGACCAAAATCAGGAACATCAGTATTTTCTTTGACAAGGTAAAAAACTTCTCGGAAATTACCGATGACGATTCAATACATTCTTTTGCTGACCATCTTGACCTCCTCCAGCAGGTTGGTGATAATCCTGCCACGGCTGAGGCAGAACTAGAGGAAGATGCGGTGAATGTGCTCACTGTTCACAAAGCAAAAGGTCTTGAATTTTCAGTAGTTTTTATGGTCAGCCTTATTGCTGACCGCTTTCCCGGTAGAGAGAGAAGAGAGAAAATACCCATTCCTGAGGCTATCGTTAAAGATGATATTCCTGAGGGGGAAAGTTATCTTCAAGAAGAAAGAAGGCTTTTTTATGTGGGCATGACCAGGGCCAAGAGCCATCTCTACCTGACATGGGCCAAGGACTACGGCCTTAAGAGGCTCAAGAGAGTAAGTCCTTTTGTTCTGGAAGCTCTTAACCTTCCCAAAGCTCCGGAGAAGACTTATCGAACCTCTGCCCTGGAGGAGATAAAAAGATACGCTCTAGTGAAACCTTTTTCTGCTTCCTCTCCGGGGGTAAAGGAGAAAGAAGTCCTTACCCTGAGCTATTTTCAGGTCGACGATTACCTTACCTGTCCGCTTAAGTACAGGTACAGGCATGTCCTCAGAATTCCTGTCCTTCCCCATCATAACCTTGTTTTCGGCCGAGTGCTGCACAACTGTGTTCACTTCTACCTGAAGAAAAAAATATCTGGGGTGAAACTCTCTAAAGAGCAGTTATTGAAGGAATTTGAAAACACCTGGATAAATGAGGGATATCTGAGCCGGGAACATGAAGAACTACGCAAGGAAGCAGGCCGGAAAGCTCTTCTTAACTTTTTCCGCAGAGAGGAAAAGTCACACGTTTTACCCCTCTTCTTGGAGAAGAATTTCAAGTGGCAGCTTGATTGTGTCAGATTCATCGGACGCTGGGACAGGATAGATTCCGCAAAAGGCCGTGGAGTGATTATCGATTACAAAGCAACCGAGGTAAAAGACCAGAGAGAAGCAGATAAGAAAACCAGAGATAGCCTTCAGATGGACCTTTATGCCCTCTCCTTCCTGAGGACACAGGGAGAGGAGGCTGCTGAAACCAGGCTTTATTTTCTGGAGTCAGATATCGTGGGCAGGGCCGAGAAAGGAACCAGAGAGCTTGAGCAGGCAGCGGAGAAGATTAAGGAGGTGGAGGAGGGAATAAGAAGCCAGAATTTCGCACCAAAGCCAGACTGGCATAACTGCAACTACTGCGAATTCAAGACCATCTGTCCCTCCTCGTATGCATACTAAAGGGGTCAGGTCTTACATTATAACATTTCAAGCAAGTACAAAGACTTTTGCTCTTTTTGTACCAGACAAAATGTTATAATGTAAGACCTGACCCCTTTAGCAAGGCCATTGTCGGATATTCCTTGTTCAATAAATATACCCACACAAAATGGAAGAGAGCCATTTTCTCTAGAGTTCAGGCCATGAATATCATTGGGGTGCTGTCCAGAGGGGCATAATAGCCCAGATTCTTTCTCTTCCCAGAATCTCCAAATAATCAATCAATCTATCAAGTTTCGGTTTGAAATTGAGGTTGACTCTGGCTTCTTTCTTTCCAAAGAGTGCCTGGAAAAGAGATATCTTCGGGGGAAAAACAACTATTTTAACCTCTTCTTCAGGGGGAATTCCAGCCTGCTCTTTTGCCAGCTCTATTGCTCTCGAGAGCCCCCCTATTTCATCAACCAGGCCCAGCTCTTTGGCCTGGTTTCCTGTCCAGACACGTCCTCTTCCTATAGCATCCACATCCTCTCTTGATATGTTTCTTCCCTGAGCAACTTTGGACAGGAACTGGTCATATACCCAGAGAAGTTCTTTTTTTAGAAGCCTTCTTTCCTCAGGCGTGAAGCTACGAAAAGTGGAAAAAATGTCGGCATTCTTTCCAAAAGTAAGTTTTTCCGCCGTTACACCTATTTTTTCATACAGAGAAGCAAGATTGAATTTGCCCCCCAGCACACCGATAGAGCCGGTAAGTGTTTGAGGCTGGGCAACTATTTTATCCGCTGCCATGGAAACCCAGTATCCTCCTGAACCAGCCACATCTGACATGGAGACAACAAAGGGTTTTTCTTTTTTGGTCAGAACTACCTCTCTCCAGATAATGTCCGAGCCTACGGCTGAACCCCCAGGGCTGTCCACCCTGAAAACAACAGCTTTGATTGAAGCATCTTCCCTTGCTTTCTTCAGCCAGCGAGCAATGGTCCGGGAACCCATGGTCTGGTAGTAGCCTTCACCGGTGTGAATTGGGCCTGAGCCGTAGATAAGGGCAATCTTTTTCCCTCTGTTAAGCCCGAGCGAAGAGGGTTTTATGCGGGAATATGCTTCGTAGCTGATACGGTTTATTTTTTCCTCCTCTCCCTTCATCAGCTCTATGACCTGGTCCTCATAGAGGAGGTCGTCAACCAGACCTGATTTGACAGCTTCTTGGCCGTAGAAGAAAGCCCTGTCGATCAACTTTTTTACTTCCTTTTCGCTTTTGCCTCTGGCCTCGGCCACGACTTTTAGGTAGTGTGAGAAGTAGTCGCCGTAGATCGATTCCATCATTTCTCTGTGCGCAGGTGTGAATTTCTCCTCAGTTAAGATGTTAGCTGCTGTTTTGAATTCCTCCACGTGTTCAAATTCTGCTTCAATCCCGAGTTTTTTGAGAGTATTTTTCAGGAAGGGAATATAGCCGCCGAGGCCGTTGATAGTCAGACTGCTGGTGGGCTGGAGAATGATTCTGTCGCAGGCAGTGGCAAGGTAGTACTCTTTGTTGAGGTCGGGGCCTTCCTCGAGAAAAGCATAGGCTTTTTTTCCTGATTCTCGAAAGTTTAGAATGGCTTCCCTTAGCTCGTTTATTTTAGCCCAGCCACATTCCAGGTATCCTATCCTGAGAAAGAGAGTTTCGATCCGCCTGTCTGCCTTCGCCTTACGGATGTTCATCCATAGTTTGTGGAGAGAAAGAGGTCTCATCCCGGGGAACATGGTTAGAAAAAGGTCGGGAATAGGATACTCCTGAATTTCTCCCGAAAGGTTAATTTCAAGATAAGAATGGGTTTTTACGGCCGGAGGTCTTGCTGTAGCAAAGTAAAAGAAGGAAACACAGGTGGCTGTGATGAGGATGAAAAAAATAAGGATGATGATCAGAACATAGGTGCTTCTTTTCATTTTTCCTCCTTCTGTTTATCCTTTTCGGAGTGTATGATTGACATCAGACAATTTTTTACGTTTTAGTATACGTATTTTACGCCCTTCGGTTTTCCTGGTTACTATATCAGATATAGACGTCAATGAATAGGTTGACCCGTCTCTTCTCCAGCCCTCAATGTCGCTTCCCCCCTTCCCGGATTCATCTCTCAACCTTCGAGCTGGGTGCGGGTGAATCTCTGTCCTCACTCCGCACCCATCATCGTCCTCCCGCCTTTCGTACTGCCTGCAGCGGCGGCGCTGAAGGTCTTTTTTGCCCCATTATCATGGAACTAAGGATGATTGCTCTTTGGGAGTCTTGATATTCAAGAAAATATGCTTTATTTTAGAATTTCTAAAATTAACCCGAAGAGCAGTTTTTATAACCAGAATAAAATAAAACCGTATTAAGTAATTAACCTGGATAAAACATGGAAATAAGGATGAACGCTGTTGAGCTGGAAAGCACTTCAAAGAGGTTTGGTGATTTTTATGCTGTGCGGAAACTCTCGTTTATCATACCGAGAGGTTCAGTTTACGGTCTTCTCGGCCCCAACGGAGCGGGGAAAACAACCACTATCCGCATGGTGATGAACATCATCATCCCTGACGAAGGGAGAATAGAGGTTCTCGGGCATAAGATGAACAGCAAAATGAAGGAGAAGGTGGGTTATCTTCCCGAAGACAGAGGCCTCTATCCGAAAATGAAAGTGGGAGAGCTACTCCTTTTTCTGGCCGAGATTAAGGGCCTCAAGGGAGGAAAAGCACGTAAGGAAATTGATTACTGGCTGCGGAGGTTTGACCTCATCGAATGGAAAGACAAAAAGATTGAGCAGTTATCAAGAGGAATGCAGCAGAAACTCCAGTTTATCATCACAGTTGTCCATCAACCTGAGCTTATCATTCTTGATGAGCCTTTTGCCGGGCTCGACCCTATCAACACCAAGCTCCTCAAAGATGTTATGCTCGAGATGAAAAACAGAGGCAGGACCATCATTTTCTCTACCCACCGCATGGAGCAGGTGGAAATGATTTGCGACAACATATGCCTCATCAATAAAGGTGAAAAGGTGCTGGAAGGAAATCTGAGCCGGATTAAAAGAAAATACGGAAAAAATACCGTCATCCTCGACTATGAGGGTGATGGAAGCTTTATCAGGAATTTCTCCGAGGTGGAGAAATTAGAGGACTACGGAAAGTATATGGAGATCAAAATGCGGGAGGGAGCTGACCCCCAACATTTACTGCCAAAGCTTGTGGGGAGAGTGAGCATCAATAAGTTTGAAGTCAGAGAGCCAACGCTGAACACAATTTTTATCGATAAAGTGGGAGCCGGTCATGAACAAGATAATATCAGTCATTAAGAGAGAGTATCTGCAGATAGTAAGAACAAAGGGTTTTATCATCGGTACTGTTCTCGGACCTGTGATAATGGCTGCTTTTATCGTTATTCCCATTGTGAGCCAGCTGGCCGGGGTCAAGGAGCAGGAGAAAATTGGGGTTATAGATTTGAGCAGAGAAATATTTTCCGAGCTTGAGAGAAAGCTTGATCTCAGGCTTAAAAGCGGAGAGAGAAGGTATATCCTGAAGAATTACGAGGCGAAAGGTACGGCCCAAATTGAGAGGCTGCGGGATACACTCCGGCATAAGATACTGGAAAAGGAGCTTTCCGCCTACCTCCTTATTCCCGAAGATATCATTGATCCAGAGTTTGTCTTCGAGCTTGAAGATGGTTCTGAAGTTGCCTTCTCCGAACTCTGGATGGTGAATTTCGAGAACTCTGGCTGGGATTTTCCCGGAGAGAGATACTCGATTAAAACATCTGCTACCCACATTTTTCTCAGAGATGGCTCTCTTCTCAGGGGAGATATAAAAAGTTACTTAAAAAGAGGAAAAGTTTTTCGGCTTGAAGACGGGAGCCTGCTACCGCTTGAAGCAGTAAAACGTATTTACTTCTCGAAAAACATGCCTCCTGAGTTAAAAGAAACATCTCCGGAGAAAGAATTGAGCAACGGTCAGGCCGCCTTTTTTCTTCGAGACGGCAGTAAAAAAACTGGCAGTTATGCAATATCCCGCCATAAAGCCAGTTTTGTTTCAGAGCATGTTTCTGATTTTGAGAAAATTGAGACTTTCGAAAGTGTCCTCAACAACATTATCATCGAGAAAAGGCTGAGGAAGGAGGGACTTGACCCTGAAAAAATTTCCCAATACATGAGCCGCGTGGGGATGAAGACGATAAAAGTCACCAAAAAAGGTGAAGAAGAGGAAGAAACAGGCGGAACTTTCTTTATTTCTTATTTCCTAGTGATGATTCTCTACATCACCATGTTTTTCTACGGAGCAATCATCATGAGGGGAGTTATCGAGGAGAAAAGCTCCCGGGTGATTGAAATTGTCATTTCCTCTCTGAGGCCCTTTCAGCTTATGATGGGCAAGATGCTTGGTATAGCTGCTGTCGGATTCACCCAGTATGCAATCTGGGCTGTATTCGGGTTTTCTGCTTTTCGTTACAGTAAGTCCATCCTCACCTCTCTATTCCCAGCAGCTGCTGGCTTTAAACTGCCCACTATACCTCCTGCCATTTTTTTCTACTTCATCATCTTCTTTATCCTCGGATATTTTCTTTACGGCACCCTTTATGCAGCCATTGGTTCCATGGTGAACTCTGAGAAGGAAGCCCAGCAGCTTCTCATGCCTGTCACCTTCTTGCTTGTGGGAGCATTCATGGTAGCCATGGTTATTATCCGCAGCCCTAATTCTTCGCTTGCCGTTACTTTCTCCCTCATTCCCTTTTTTGCTCCCATTCTGATGTTCATGAGAATATGCATCCTCATGCCGCCTTTCTCTCAGATTGCTATCTCCATCTTTCTCCTTGTCCTCACCACTCTGTTCATGATCTGGCTTGTGGCCAGGATTTATCGAGTTGGAATTCTGATGTACGGTAAGCCACCCAGTTTAAGAGAAGTTGTTAAGTGGTTGAAATACGGCTAATGAATGGAGCTTTGGGTGGAGAGCCCCCCGCCCCTTGGATGCAAGCTGGGAGAGAGGGCCTTTTAAAATGAGGAAAAGGATATAATGTCCTTGAAGGGGTGAACCTTTTGAAAATTTCTTCCGTAATACATCTTGAAAAGGTAAGAAGTGAGGTCAGGATGAAGAGATTCGCTTCCAGATTGAAGCTAGCAAGCCTTTTTCTTATGCCCTTCTTTTTCAGTGCGTGTTTGAGTGTCTATGTCACCAGAGGGGATGGAAAGCCCCTCTATCACTGGAAGAAAGCTGAGAGGGAAATTGAGAGAATTCACCTCAGGTTTCCTCAGAGAAAGCACAGAGCCCACCGTCTTCATATTCTTGTCTTTGATAAGGATTCTGGCGAGCTGGTGAAAGTTTCTGCCCCTCTCTGGCTTGTGAGGGCCTGCCTTGATTTAGGTTTCGCCCTTGCTCACCACGGCAGTGATCCCGAGCTCGAGGAGATTGAGAACAAATACAGGATAGAGTGGAGGTCTTTACGCGACTTAGGAAAACTCGGCCCTGGTCTCCTGGTTGAGGTCATGAGTGAAGATGAACAGATTCTTATCTGGTTGAGGTGAGAGAAGAGAACTCTTGGCAGCGGAGGACATCGAAGAAAGAGAATGGCAGGCCAGCATATAAAAAAGAAAGAAGAAGCCCATAGGCTTATAGAAAGGATAAAGGATGGAGATAGAGAGGCTTTCATGAAAATTGTAACACTTTACCAGCAGAGAATATTCTTGCTTGCTTACTCTTTTTTTCACAATAGGGAAGATGCCCTGGATATTGTCCAGGAAACATTTTTCAGACTCCACCGCAAAATCCATTCATTCAGGAGCGGGGAGAATTTTCAGAACTGGATTCTACAAATAGCCAGGAATCTATGTATAGACCATTACCGGAAGTATCATAAAAAGAAAAGGGAGTGGGAGGTTGAAAGAAAAGTGGATGAGTTGAGAGTTAAGGCTAGCAGCAGGCATAATTCCTCTGCTCCATCTGATTTAAAGGACATCATTACTCAATGCCTCAACAAGCTGGCAGAACGCCAGAGGATGATATTTGTCATGAGACATTTTAACGGGCTTAAATACAGAGAGATTGCCCAGGTATTGAACATTTCACTGGGGACAGTAAAATCTCTCCATTTTAAAGCTGTTCAGAATCTAAGAGGGCTTTTGGCCCCTTACCTCGGGAGGGAAGCATGAGAGAGTGCAGAAAAATGCATCAGAATCTGGTTGCTTTTATCTACGGTGAACTTGAAGAGAAAGAAAGAGAAGGCTTTGAATCTCACCTTAAATCATGCTTCTCCTGTCAGAAAGAAATGGAGAAGATAAAGGAAGTTTTAAAAGCCGCCGACCCTTTACATCGTGATATAGAAGAGGCGATGTCCGCCGTTAACTGGAAAGAGCTTGCTGCCCAGGTTACTGAAAAAGTTTATCGAGCCGAAGAGAAAAAGAAGAGAGAAACATTACTCCAGCAGCTTATAAGGCCAATCTTCCGGACCCAACTGCGGCCAGTTTATGCTGGGCTGGCTGTAGGCTTGATTCTCGGCTCACTTTTTACCTTTATTATCCTCAGAAGTTCTCTGACAGAAGCCAGAAGGGCCAGACTCTACATGCCAGAGGATTATATAGAGAGAGTTGAGCTCGAGATGGCACGCCGGGAAACCCTCGATTATCTGGAGGAAAGCCAGTTTCTGATTATTGATGTTCTCCAGGCTCTTTCGGAGAAGGAGCCCGGGCAGTTAGAAGAAGGGCTTACTGCCCAGAGAGCCAGGAACTTACTCTTGAAGAAGAAGTACATCAATCACAAGCTTGATTCTTTTCAAATGGCTAAAGCCAAGCAAATTTGTGACCAGATAGAGCTTCTTTTCTACGATTTGGCTCAGATTAGCGACCAGCTTCCTACCTGGCGCAGGAAAGAAATCCTGAATCTCATAGAAAAGAAACAGCTTCTTTTAAAGATTAAGATATTAAGAAAAGAGTTAGAAAATAGTGAGAAAAGTGAGGTTTAAATTGAGAAAAATTGGGGCATTTTTCATCATCCTTCTCTTTGCCTTCCTCCTCTCCGCGCATAGCCAGGTGAAACCCGATGAAGAATTGTTCCAGAAGGCAAAAATTCTCATCTTTGATAAAAAATGGCTGGAAGCACAGCAGAAGCTGGAAGAGCTTCTATCGGAATATCCGCAGAGCCTTTTTTGCTCCCAGGCAATTTTTTACAGAGCAAAATGTCTTTTCGAGCAGAAAGATAAAGAGGCTGAAGCGCTAGAAGCATTCCAAGACTATCTTGAACTTAAGAAAAGAAATGAGAGCTTGGCCGAGGAATCAGAGGTCTCGATCATTGACCTTGCTCTCAGGCTTTATGAGAAAGGGAGAACGTCTTATCTCAAGGAGATAGAGAAAAGGCTCGAAAGCTCGAGCAAAGCCATCAGGTATTATGCTGCTCTCCAGTTGAGTTTTGTAAGAGAGAAGCGAGTTTCAGAGAAAGCGATTCCTACGCTGCGGGAAATTGTTGAGAAAGAAGAAGATGCTGAACTCAGAGACAGAGCCAAAATTGCTCTCCTGCGCATAAAACCGAATGCTTTGAGTGATGTTGAGGAAAAAAGCTACGAAAGCAGCACCAGGGTTCTTAAAATAAGGATATACAGCAAACGCGGAGGCGAGCCTGAAGTCAGAATAAACATCCCATGGGCACTGGCAGACCTTGCCCTCTCAGCCATTCCTGAAAAAGAGAAACAAGCCATGAGAAAGGAAGGATATGACCTGGATAGAATCGTAAGGGAGCTGAGGAAAATGAAAGGAGAAATAATTACCATCGAGGCAGAGGACAAGGTAATAAAAATCTGGATAGAATAGGAGGGAGAAATGAAAAAAACAGCCTTATTTTTAGTCTTAATTTTGATCTTTATTTTTCTTTCATCGAGTACAATTCTAGCCGAGAGAAACGATGATTTTCAGACGATAAAAAAAGCAGTAAAAAAGAATCCTTCATACAAAGGCCAGGAGGTAAAGTGGTTCAAGGTTCTCATCACTGATGCCAAAACGAAGAAAGACAGGGTGAGGATAACCCTTCCCATTTCCCTTATCGAGCTGTTCCTCAAATGCGCCAAGGATAAACACTGGCATTTTGATGATGAGTGGGAATGCGATGTTGATGTGGAAAAACTTTTCTACGAACTCAAAAAGCTCGGCCCGATGGCCCTGGTTGAGATTTATGAAGAGGATGAGATTATCAGGGTCTGGCTGGAGTAGCAGTAAAGCACAAACTATTTCAAGATGTATTCCATGCGGATAGTTTTGCCTTTTCTTTCGATTATGACCTTGAATTTGTTTTCGTCTTTCAGTGTGCTGAAAAGGGAGAGAAGGGTTTTCCAGCTGTCCAGCTTAATGCCGTTTATTTCTTTTATTATATCTCCTTCAAAAATGCCGGCTTGAGAGGCAAGGTCTAAGGCAGGTACGCTGGTAATCTCGAAACCTTCTATCTTGCCCTTAACCTCGTAAGGAACAACCTCCAGCTCCCGGGCGAAAGACTCCCAGTCTTCAACTATTCTTTTTTCGATTTCTGCCCTCAAAAATTCTTTCCTCTTAAAGCCCTTCTCTTCTTGTGTATTCGTCATGGATTCCTTCTGCGCCTGAACTTCCTTTTCAGAAGACTGGCTCCACTCTTCTGAGGATGAAACCAGTTTGGCTGTCTTTCTTCCGATGAAAATCTGGAATGTTTTTTCTCCTTTCTGCAGAATAATCCTGTTTTCAAACACCCGAACAAGGGTGAGACCGTAAACTTCATCTCCTATTCCGAATGTTTCTACCTTTCCTGTTTCTTCGTTTCTAAGGACAGCAAGGGAGAGCGAAGAGTTTTCTGAAAGGATTACACCCAGGAGTATGAGAGGAGGAAAGTTGATGCTCTCCTCTCTGGCAATCTGATTCTGCTGTGGACGGGCAGAAACAGGGCATAGCAGGAGATGGATAGAGAAGAGGGCTGTGCTGATGAGCAACAGGCATTCTCTGTTTTTCAGGGTAATAGCCATATTCTCCCGGGTGAACAGGATTCTCTTTTCCTAATTTACCAGAGGAGTTTAGAAGATACAAGGCTTCGGCTTCTCATTCACATCTTTTTCTGATGGATTGAGAGCGTTCTCAGGCGATTCACAGCTGCACCTAGCTCCATACTACGAAACTCAGCGTAATCTCCTGTTGGGTAGGGGCTGAGCACATCCAGCCCTTTTTCTCTCACATCTTTCATCACCAGATTGAGTACTTCCTTTAGAGTTTTTTCCCCGTCCATGTATTTTAAAGAGTAATAGATGGCATCTCCTATTGTTTTTGTCTGACTGATATCCACCAGCTGTTCTATTGCCCTGAGGTCAATCATGCAGTGACCGAAGAGGAGGGAAGTAAGACCTTTGGCTGCAATCTTTACCTTTTTCCTGCCTCTGTTGGGCCTGAAACTGTGGGCCAGTGGAATACGGCGGGTGATCTTTCCGAAATTTTTCCCTCCCTCGGCTTTCCTCTCTGCTTTATATTTAGCAGCAATTTTCTTTGCTTCTTGAGTCATGTCCTGCGGTCTGTAATCAACCATACAAATAACACGGTCTGCTGCATCGAAATAATCACCCGAGCCTCCGATAACAAGGATGGTTGAAACACCAAAGTCCTGGTAGAGCTGTCTTACCTTATCGATAAAAGGAGTAATCGGCTCCTTGTCTTTGGAGACAAGCTCCTGCATTCTGTGGTCCCGTATCATAAAATTTGTGGCAGAAGTATCTTCATCTATGAGGAGAAGAGAGGCACCCATTTCTAGGGCCTCGATGATGTTCGCTGCCTGGGAGGTGCTTCCACTTGCATCATCTGTCGAGAACTCATCGGTTTTCTGGCCGAGAGGTAGGTTAGAGATAAAAGGCGAGATATCCACTTTTTCGATGCGCCGGCCGTCCTCAGCTCGTATCTTAACAGCATTCGGAACTGTGACCACAAACTCTCTTCCATCGCCAGGAATATGGTTGTAAATACCTGTTTCCAGTGCCCTCAGAAGAGTGGATTTACCGTGGTAACCTCCGCCGACAATGAGCGTAATTCCCTCTGGAATTCCCATGCCGGTTACCTTCCCTCTGTTGGGGAGAATGACGCTGACTCTGAGTGAGTCGGGAGATTTGAAAGGAACCACTCTGCCTCTAGAAAGAGGCCTGGGGTCTACTCCGCTTGCTCGAGGGAGAATAGCGGCCTCGGCAACGAAGGCCACCAATCCCAGCTTCTCTAATGATTGTCTGAGAAAATCAGCATCCTCACTGGTCTCGATATGCCTCTGAAGTTGGTGTTTATCAAGGTTTTTACAGCGAAGGGAAGAGTCAACAATGTCTGGAATTTCCTCCAGCAGCATCGATTCTGCCTCTCTGGCAGCAATTCTTCTACCAAAGGCCGGAAGCCCGAGGCCAAATCTCACCTCCACGTATGAATCTGTAACAAAGGCTGAGGTGCGTTCGAGAATTTCCTGGGAGGGCTGATTTATGGAGATCAGACCGCTCTTTCCGCTGCCTCTTTTTCCTTTGCTGTAGATTCTGGAGGCAGCATGGAACTTCCGCGTGATAAAGTCTCTGAGGGCTTTTTCCCTGCTTTTATTTCTGTAGGTATCTGGAGGGAACCCGGCTTTACTCTGGGGCATCCGGATTCTTACCCGGCTCGGCGGGGCAAAAGGGTCACTCTGAACATGGTCAATATGGAGGGTGTAATCCCCACAATCATAAGCTCCTCCAAGGTCTCTGTAAGCTTTGTAGCCCTTGCCGTCTATTCTCGCTAATATCTGCTCCAGGTCTTGCCGCGTCTTCATTCCTGATTAAAGAAATTGGACAATGTAAATTTTATCATAGCAAAAAAGGAGCAGAAAATCCTTTAAATTGAATGTGAGTATCTCAAAGACAGAAATTCTTATATTCGTTGACAAAATTTTAGCCTTACATAATATTAAGCTCAGAGGTTTTAAAGTGGCCAGGCTTTACGAGTACCAGAGCAAAGAACTCCTCAAAAAAGCGGGAATTCGTGTTCCTGAAGGTGAGGTGGCTTCCACTCCTAGCGAGGCTTCAGAAATTGCCGGGAAAATTGGGAAGCCTGTTGTCCTTAAAATTCAGGTCTGGGCCACAGGGAGGGCAGGGATGGGGGGGATTGTTTTTGCTGCCACTCCTGAAGAAGCGGAGAAAGCTGCCCGGGAGATATTGGGCCGGAAAGTGAAGAACTTGGTGGTGAAAAAGATACTGGTTGAGGAAAAGCTGGCCATAAAGTCTGAGTTTTTTGCCGGCCTTGTCATCGATGATGCCAGAAAATGCCCCCTGCTCATTTTCAGCCCTAGAGGAGGGACTGGAGTTGAAGAGATTTCCCGCCAGCATCCTGACCAGATAGCAAAGATTTATGTGGATGTGACCAAAGGTCTAAGAGAGTATGAGACGAGAAACATGCTCAGAAAAATGGGGATGAGGGGAAAAATACTTCTCCAGCTCTCAGATGTGCTTACCAAGCTCTACAGGCTTGCCCGAACTTTTGATGCTCGTTCAGCCGAGATAAATCCTTTTGTTCTCACAGAAGATAATCTTATCTACGCAGCTGACTGCCATCTGGTTATAGATGACTATGCTGTTTACCGGCATCCTGAGCTTGGGATTGAGGTAGCCAGAGAGTTTGACCGCCCCCCCACAGAGCTGGAGAAGATTGCCTACAAAGTCGAAGAAGAAGACCACCGCGGCACTTTCTATTTTTTCCAGATGGTTGATAAAATTCCCCAGGGAGAAATGTTCATCGGTTTTCACGGTGCCGGAGGCGGCGGCTCAATGATGTCCATGGATGCAGTTCTTAACAGAGGATTCAGGCTGGCCAATTACTGTGACACGAGTGGAAATCCTCCGGCGAGTAAGGTTTACCGGGCAGCAAAAATTATTCTCTCCCAGCCCGGCATTGTCGGCTACTTTGCTTCAGGCTCAGGGGTGGCCAGTCAGGAGCAGTTCCACTCTGCCCGGGGAATGGTCAAAGCTTTCAGCGAGGAAAATATTGAAATTCCTGCTGTCATCCGCCTCGGCGGAAACTACGAAGAAAAAGCGATTGAGATTCTCCATGCCTATCTGAAGCACATTCCTGCCCGGGTTGAAGGGTACGGCCGGGATGACTCCCCTGAGTTCTGTGCTCAGAGGCTTGAAGAGCTGGTGAGGAAAAACAGAAACAGATTTCACAAGCTAAGACCCATGGCAGAGGGAAAAGCTGGCTGGAGCAGCTCTTCAGTTTATTCTTTTAAAACCATGACCGGAGAGATTTTTATCTCCCACGAAAAATGTCTTAGGTGCAAGACAAAAGGTTGTGTGGAATCATGCTCTCCCCGTATACTAAAGGTGGAGGAGCAGAAACCCGTGCTTGCCATTTCAGCGGAAGAAGTAGAGAGAGGAAAATGTACAGAATGCCTCGCCTGCGAGATATACTGTAAGTTCCATGAGCAGGATTCATTGTACATCCATCTTCCACTGCCAGGTTTGAAAAAATACCGCCAGAAAAGGATAGAAGGAAGCCATGGCCATACTGGTTGACGAGAAATCGAGAGTTGTTGTTCAGGGCATCACAGGCCGGGAAGGCACGGTCAGAACACGCCTCATGAAAGACTACGGTACTCAGGTCATTGCCGGCGTTACTCCAGGAAAGGGCGGAGGGGAAGTTTATGGCGTTCCTGTCTATGATTCTGTGGAGGAAGCCCAGGAGAAGGAAGGAAATCTTGATACGAGTGTCATTTTTGTCCCCGCAGCGCTGGTGAAAAATGCTGCTCTTGAGGCACTAGAGGCAGGAGTGAAGCTTTTAGTAATCGTACCTGACAGAGTGCCAATCTATGATGTGCTCGAGATTTGTCGCGAAGCTCAACAGAGAGGGGCCTCTTTTGTCGGGCCAAATACCCTGGGCCTTCTCAGCCCCGGAAAAGCTGTGCTGGGGATGATAGGAGGAAGGGCGGAGCGGGCAAGAGAATGGTTTAAGCCCGGTGAAGTTGGCGTCAGCTCACGAAGCGGAGGCATGACTTCTGCCATTTCATACTATTTAACCCAGGCAGGCATCGGTCAGAGCACCATCATCCATGTTGGAGGGGATGCTGTTGTCGGTCTTTCCCATCCTGAGATTATGGAGCTTTTCCAGAAAGACCCAGAAACAAAATGCGTGGTCATGTTCGGTGAGATAGGAACTACTCAGGAAGAGAGGGTGGCTGAGCTTGTGGAGAGAGGAAAATTCACCAAACCAATCGTGACTTACATCGGAGGGAAAGCAGCCAAATCAGGAACGAGGTTTTCCCATGCCGGTGCGATTGTTGAAGGGGAAAAAGGCTCCTACGAGAGCAAGGTTAGAAGGCTGCGGGAGGCAGGGGTTTATGTTGTTTCTTCTGTAGCCGATATTCCGGGAAAAGTTAAAGAGATTATAGGAAACCGGAGGGGGTGAGAAAGTGAGTGAGCTTCACTGGAAAACAGCAATCACCATGGTTGAACCAAATAAAATCTGTCTCAGGGGTTATCCTCTGGACAGGCTTATGGGGAAAGTTTCATTTGCTCAGGCAATTTATCTTGCCCTGAAAGGAGAATTTCCTTCTCCTGAGAAAGGGAAGCTTGTTGATGCCATGTTTGTGTCCTCCATAGACCACGGCGCAAGTCCGCCCTCTGTTCTCACAGCCAGGACAGTTACTTCCACTGGAGCTGAGCTGAACTCGGCTGTGGCAGCAGGTGTTCTGGCTATTTCCCGCTATCATGGCGGTGCTATCGAGGAGGGGATGAAGCTTTTGAATAAAATTGCCCGAAAAATTGAGGAAACGGGAAAAAGCGAGGATGAGGTTATCAGGGAAGTTCTGACTGAAATGAAGAAGAAGAAACAGAGGGCCTCTGGCTTTGGCCACCGCATCCATACTCAGGATCCACGGACGATAAAACTTTTTTCTCTGGCAGAAGAATTAGGAGTAGCGGAAAAATTTGTCCACCTTGCCCGAAGAACAGAGAAGATACTGGAGGAAGTCGCCGGAAAATCGCTTCCCATTAACGTTGATGGAGCGATTGCCGCTCTTCTGTGTGAACTCGGCTTTTCGCCACAGGTTGGCAATGCTTTCTTCATCATCGCCCGGGTGCCGGGGCTCGTTGCCCATATTCATGAAGAGCGGACAAGGATGAGGCCGATGAGGAAGATTCACCCTGAGGATTTTGAGTATGACGGCCCGGAAGAAAAGGAGGTTTAAGTGCGTGAGAGATTAGAGAAGCTTTTTCCTGAGCTGCAGTTGATATCAGATCGGGAGCTGCGGGAAAAAACGATAAAGGTCTGGATGGAAGCTATGAAAAAAGGAGGCTGGAGGCTTGAAGAGCTGGAGAAGATGCCCTTTACCCTTCTTGTTGAAAAGGTGGACATAAACATCGTCAAACATACGAGGGCCGTCACCCAGTGTGCCCTGAAAATTGCAGGAGTTTTGAAGGAAGTCTACGGCCAGGAATTCGCTCTGAACAGGGACTATCTCATCTCTGGTGCTCTTCTCCATGACGTGGGTAAGCTGTTCGAGTACACAAAGGAGGGAAAAAAATTTGTCAAAAGCAGGGAAGGAAAACTCCTCCGCCATCCAATCTCAGGGGCAGCTTTTGCCTCCCGTTATCAACTTCCCTCTGAAGTTATTC
The DNA here is from genome assembly GCA_046760305.1 of Candidatus Aminicenantales bacterium. Taxonomy (GTDB): domain Bacteria; phylum Acidobacteriota; class Aminicenantia; order Aminicenantales; family Aminicenantaceae; genus JBHIDX01. Next base: position 40,472 of record JBHIDX010000006.1, on the reverse strand, counting down.
ATATCATAGCCTGTCACTCAAAGGAGGGAGATGGAGTTAAGAGAACACCTGAGGCAGTAATAGTTAACCACGCTGACTTCACCAATTTCGAAATTTTTAAGGAATGAGAGGCATTCCTTTTTGGGGAAAAAGAGAGTCTGATGGGTAAGACTTTTTCAGAGAAGATACTCAGCCAGAAAGCCAGACGAGAAGTACGGGCCGGCGAGGTGGTGACTGTTTCTCCTGATTTTATCCTCTCCCATGACAACACTGCGGCCATTATTCAAGAATTCAGAAAGCTTGGACTTGAGAGAGTAAAGTGTGCCCAGAAACCGGTAATTGTTCTCGACCATGTTGTGCCCGCAGCCTCAGAGAAGTATGCCCTTAACCACAAGATAATTCGTGGTTTTGTGAAAGAGCAGGGGATAAGAAATTTTTTCGATATAAACTCTGGAGTCTGCCACCAGGTTTTCTCCGAGAAAGGCTTTGCCCTTCCGGGAAAGCTAATCCTGGGGAGTGATTCTCACACCACAACCTACGGTGCTTTTGGTGCTTTTTCAGCAGGAATAGGCCGTTCTGAAGTGGCTGCACTCTGGGCAACAGACGAAATCTGGCTCAGAGTTCCCGATACAATCCGGGTTGAGCTAAGGGGGAAGCTCAGTTTGGGAGTTTCAGCCAAAGACGTGATGTTGAAAATCATCGGAAACGAAGGCGCAGAGAGAGCTAATTACAGAGCTGTGGAATTTAAAGGAGATGCAGTCAGAGAACTGAGCCTTTCTTCGAGGATGGTCATGGCCAACATGGCAGCCGAGATGGGAGCCAAAAGCGCCTACTTCGAAGCTGATGAAAGGACGATTAACTACCTCAAAGGGAGAGCCCGGGATGAGTTCGAACCCATCACTTCAGACGAGGACGCTTTTTTCGAAGAAATTATCATCTACGATGTATCTGACATGGAACCCCAGGTCGCCTGCCCTCATGCAGTCGATAATGTCAGGTATGTAAGAGAAATAGAGGGTCTTAAATTCCACCAGGCGCTCATCGGCACCTGTACTAACGGCCGTCTTGAAGACCTGGAGACAGCAGCTTCAATCTTTAAGGGAAGAAAGGTTCATCCTTCAGTAAGAGTTCTTGTTATCCCTGCTTCCTGGGAAGTCTATTCTGAGGCACTTAAAAAGGGAATCCTGGCCACTATCGTTGAAGCGGGGTGTGTGGTTTTAAACCCGGGCTGCGGGCCATGTTTGGGAGCTCATCAGGGCGTTCTTGCTCCTGGAGAAATTGCCCTCAGCACAGCCAACCGGAATTTCCGGGGAAGAATGGGAAGCAGGGAGGCTGAAATTTACCTCGCCTCTCCAGCAACAGTAGCAGCTTCGAGCATTGAGGGAAAAATCACAGATCCGAGGAGATATGTATGATGAAAGGCAGAGTCTGGAAATACGGAGATAACATCAACACCGATGTTATTTTCCCCGGAAAGTACACCTACTCTGTTCTTGAAGCGGAGAGGATGGCAGAGCATGCACTCGAGGATCTTGACCCTGATTTTGCCCGCAGAGTAAGGCCTGGAGACGTTATCGTTGCCGGCAGAAACTTTGGCTGCGGGAGTTCAAGGGAACAGGCAGCAATCTGTCTTAAATATGCTGGCCTGCAGGCAGTTATTGCCGCCTCTTTTGCCCGTATCTTTTTCCGCAACGCCATAAACCAGGGGCTTCCTGTGCTCCAGACCGAAGAAGCAGCTCAAAGGCTTGAGCAGGGAGATGAAGTTGAAGTAGATTTAGCCCAAGGAGCAATAAAAAGCAAAAAGGGTATTTTTAGATTTCAACCTTTTTGTCCCTCAGTGCTCGGCATCATCGAGGCCGGGGGCCTTATTCCTTACATTAAAAAGAGATTTGAAGAAGGGAGATAGCGATGCCAAAATACAGGATTGCGGTTTTGCCCGGTGATGGAACAGGTAACGATGTTGTGGAAGCAGCTATGCTCGTTCTCGAGAAAATGAAGCTTGATGCAGATTACATTGAAGGGGAAGTTGGCTGGAAATACTGGTGTGAAGAGGGGAATCCGCTTCCTGAGCGGACAATCGAGCTTCTAAAAAAAACAGATGTCTGCCTTTTCGGCGCCATCACCTCCAAGCCAAAAGAGGATGCCCTCAGGGAACTCCATCCAGCGCTCAGAGAAAAAGGATACACCTATTTCAGTCCCATTGTTCGCCTCCGCCAGGAGTTCGATCTCTACACCAATCTCAGGCCCTGCAAAGCATATCCGGGCAACCCCCTCAACTACCGTGATGACATTGACCTAGTCATCTTCAGGGAAAATACAGAGGGCATGTATGCCGGGGTGGAATTCCATCCCCTGCCCAGGGAGGTGAGGGATGCCCTTCTTATTCATCCCAAAATGGCCAAGTTTAAAGATGTGCCCCTTGAGGAGATAGCGCTCTCAACGAGGATAATGACCAAGAAAGGCTGCACCCGCATCCTGAAGCAGGCTTTTGAGTATGCCCGTAAAAACAGGCGACGTTCAGTAACCATAGTTGAAAAGCCGAACGTGTTGCGGGAAACAGGCGGACTCATCCTTGGCCTTGCGAGGGAAATGGCCAGGGAATACCCTGAAGTAGAACTCTGGGAGGCAAATGTAGATGCTATGGCCATGTGGCTGGTCAAGAATCCCCAGGATTATGGCGTCCTCGTGGCGGAAAATCTTTTCGGAGATATAATTTCTGACCTTTCTGCCCAGCTTGTGGGCGGCCTGGGATTTGCTTGCAGCGGGAATATCGGCGACAATTATGCTCTCTTCGAGCCCACTCACGGTTCAGCTCCCAAGTACGCAGGCCAGTACAGGGTTAATCCTACTGCCATGCTCCTTGCGACCAAGATGATGCTCAAATGGCTCGGTGAAGAGGAAAGGGCCAGGAGCCTCGAGCAGGCTATTGCCGGGGTGATCAAAGAGGGGAAAGTGAGAACATACGATATGGGAGGTAGTTCATCAACGCTTGACGTTGCCAGGGCTGTAGCTGAAAGATTGTGAAGACCATTTTTTGAGGAAAGAAAGTGGGGAAAACCATAATCGAGAAAATAATTCAGACCCATACCAGCGATCAAGTATCAGCGGGAAAGATTGTCTGGATGGATATTGACCTCCGTACTGCCCGTGATTTCGGTGGCCCTAATGTAGTTAGAAACTATGAGAGAGAATACGGAAACTTTCCCCCAGCAGAGAGGCAGAAAACTTTTTTCACTTTCGATCTCTCGGCTCCTCCCTCCTCGCTCAAGTATGCAGATAACCAGCAGCTATGCCGGAAATTTGCCCGTAAGCAGGGGATAAAGGTTTTTGATGTGGACAGTGGAATAGGCTCCCACGTGCTGATAGAGGAAGGTCTGGCTCAACCAAACAGAACGGTTGTCGGCACTGACAGCCATCTTAACATCCTGGGAGCAGTGGGATGCTTTGGCCAGGGAATGGGAGATGTTGATGTTACCTTTGCTTTCAAGACGGGAAAGACCTGGTTTGAAGTGCCGGAGACAGTAAAAGTTGTGCTTAAAGGAGAACCTTCCTCTCAGGCAACAGCCAAAGATCTCACTCTTTTCCTCCTCAGGGAGCTGGGCACAAAGAAGGTGGCTCTCCGAGCAGTCGAGTTTTACGGAAAAGCAGTAAGAAAGCTTTCCCTCGCAGGTCGTCTTACTCTCTGCAGCATGGTGACAGAAATGGCTGGAGTTGTGGGCTTTGTTCCTGAGCACGATTCTTCTCTTGTGGAGGAATTAAAGGTTTTTTTCGGAAAAGATTTTTCACCTTTTGAGGCGGACAGAGATTGCTCTTATGCTGATGTTATCGAGGTCGATGTCAACGGTCTTGGACCTCAGGTTGCAGCTCCTTTTTCGCCCACAAATGCAAAAGATATCGAAGAACTCCAGGGCGTTAAGATTCACTCAGGATTTATTGGCTCCTGCACTAACGGCCGCAGCGAAGACTTTTTCCAGGCAGCGCAGGTATTAAAGGGGAAAAAAGTGAAAGAGGGAGTCATGCTCAAGGCTGTTCCGGCCACAAGGAGAGTATATGAAGAGCTTCTGGAGAGAGGAATTCTCAGGGAGCTTTTTCAGGCTGGAGTCATCATAAACAGCCCAGGCTGCAGCGGCTGTGCTGAAGGTCATATCGGGCTTACAGGAGAGGGAGAAGTACAGGTGAGCACAGGAAACCGCAACTTCCATGGGAAACAGGGAAAGGGGAAGACTTATCTTGCCAGCCCGGCAGTCGTTGCCGCCTCGTGTGTGGCAGGGGAGATAACAGGTCCGGAGAAAATCTAAAATGGTAGATAAAAAAATAACATTTCGTGGTAGAGCCTGGGTTCTCGTCGATCGCAGAGGGAATTTAATTGAAGATATCGACACTGACCAGATTTACCACAATGCCCATCTCCATCTGACCGACATCTCTCAGATGGGTCAGTACACACTCGGAAACCTTGAGGGATGGCAGGATTTTTCCCGGAAAGCAGAGAGGGGAGATTTTGTCGTTGCCGGAAGAAATTTTGGTGCAGGTTCTTCCAGACAACAGGCTGTTGATTGCTTCAATTCTATTGGAATCAGGGCTATAATCGCTCCTTCTTTCGGTGCCATTTATTTCAGGAATGCTGTCAATTCAGGTTTTCCTGTCTTGAGATCGAGCAGGCTGGAGGAGATAGTTGCTGAGGGCCGTCTGGTAACAGGAGATGAGCTTGAGGTTGATTTGATGGGAAACAAGGCTGAGAACCTGAGCAGGAATTTCTCCTTTGAATTCGAACCCCTGAGTTCTGTGCAGCTTGATATCTTCAGGGCCGGTAATCTTTTCAAGTACGGGAAAATTATAGCCAGGAGGAAAAAGCTGTGATTATCCTCGCTGTAGATACGACCACTTTTTCCGGGTCAGTTGCTCTCCTGGATGACACAAACCTTGTGGCTGAGCTAAACATGGATTCAGCAAAGACTTATTCCGAGAGGCTGCTGCCCTCGATCAATTTTCTCCTCGAGGCTAATGATCTCAGTATCAAGGATGTGGAAGCATACGCTGTAGCCGCAGGCCCTGGTTCTTTTACCGGGATAAGGATAGGGTTGAGCACTGTCAAATCTCTGGCCTATGCCTCGAGCGGGCCTGTCGCCTCTGTCTCCACCCTGGAAGCCCTGGCACTCAAGCTTGCCTATCCACACAGAGGCCTTGTGTGTCCGGTTGTGGATGCTAAAAAAAAGGAGGTATACGCTGCTCTCTTCGAGCTTCAGAAAGGGAGATTGAAAGAGATTGTTCCTCAAGGGAACTATAAAAGCGGACATTTTCTCTCTCTCCTTCCCACGCACAGAATTATTTCCTTTATAGGTAACGGAACACTTGTTTACCGGGGAAAAATAATCGACTATCTTAGGGATAAAGCGAGGTTTCCTGCCCGTTCATGTTTTATCGCCCATGAGGTTGGCCTCCTCGGGTATGAGCTTTTAAGGCAAGGCAAGGGCGTGAGCTTTGAAGCGCTCAAGCCCATGTATTTCAGAAAATCACAGGCCGAGGAAAACGATTAAAGAAGAAAAGCGGCTTCGGGAATTTTTCTGCTTAAAGAGAATGGAAGAGGGTGATCTGCCTCATGTGCTGAAAATCGAAAAGCTTTCTTTCCCCACACCCTGGCATGAAAGCACATTTAGAGGAGAAATTCATAACAAGCTTTTTTCCCACCCCCTGGTGATTGTTCACAGGTTCAAGAGACAGATTATCGGTTATCTCATCTACTGGCAGGTGGAAGATGAAGTCCATATCAACAACATCGCCATTCATCCTGACTACAGACGGAAGGGAATCGCCGAGACAGTTCTGAGTAAGCTTTTCACTGAAGTCAGCAAAAAAGGCATAAAGAGGATAACTCTGGAAGTGAGGCCTTCAAACCATGCTGCTCTCTCGCTTTACAGAAAGCTGGGGTTTGTCGTTCTGGGTTTGAAGAGAAATTACTACACCACTCCCAGGGAAGATGCTCTCGTGCTGGTGAAGTTCCTTAATCTCTCCCGGAATTACTCCTAGTCTCACTCCTTGAGATGAGATGAAGGAGGAGAATCTCCCCTTTTAAATCATCCTTAGAGGCGATTGACGTTGAAGTGTGGAGCTATTAATCTAGTTACGAAAAAGACCGGTCTGCAGAAAATGAGAAGGAAATACGAGACTCCTCGCATAATTTCTTACTCCTCTGATGACATCCTGAAGGAGCTTGGACCGGCTCAAGCATGTTCTCCTTACTGGGGAGCGCAATCTCCAGAATCGGCACCGCCTGGATATGCTCCTGGAATGCCACCTCCTTTCTACGAACCTCCTGAGAAGAGAAAAAAGCAGTGGTGGGAGAACTGAAAAGAGCGCTTCCTATTCAGTAGTTGACCTTAACCAGAGAGAGACCCTTTGCTTTGGCAGTTGGACCGGCCAGGGAGCGATTCTTTTCCCTAAAGATTAAGTCAATCGTTTCCGGTTCGATTTTTCCTCTTCCTATTTCGATAAGGGTTCCTACCATGGTCCTCACCATGTATCTCAGAAAGCCGTTTGCCACGACTGTGTAATGGATTTCGTCCTCCTTTTTTTCGATCCTTGAGACAATCACTTTTCTCACCGGATTGAGATATCGTCCGGATGAGAAAGGGCTGAAATCTGCTTCTCTTTTGAAAAGCACCGCCCCTTTTTTCATTTTTTTCACATCAAGGGAATGAGGCCAGTGGAGCACATACCTAACAAGGAAAGGGGAGATTTGAGGGGAATTGAGTATTCGGTAGAGGTAGACTTTTGAGCAGGCGTCTTTTCGGGCATGAAAATCTGGCTCAGCCTTCTCGACTGAATTTATCCTCATGTCTGGTGGAAGGATGGCATTCAGAGCTCTTTGGAGCTCAGGAGGATCGAGGTTTAGGTCTGCTTTGAAGTGTGCTACTTGAGCCAGGGCATGCACTCCAGCGTCAGTCCTGCCAGCTCCATGGATTACTGTCCTTGTGCCTGAAATATTACTCAGGGCCTCTTCGATAACTCCCTGGATTGTTCTTTTTTTTGGCTGACGCTGCCAGCCATGGTAGTCAGTGCCATCATAGCTTATTGTAAGCCTGTAGTTTTTCATTCCTTTTTGTGGAAAGAGAATCTTATTTACCGAGGGCGAGACTGACCGCCTCTTCAGGTGTTTTCGCCGGAATTATGCCTTTAATCTCCCAGGTATTAATGCCGATTATCTTTTTATTATAAATTATTCCATAGGCAATTTCCGAGAGCGTGCCGTATTCTCCGTCAACGGCAATGAGCACATCAGCATTGAGGGCCACGAGGGAGTTCCGGCTGTATCCCATACCTGTAGCCAGGGGAATGTCGATGAATTTGTTCGCATCCTGGAAACGGTTGCCGGGAAGGATGCCCACTGTCAGCCCTCCTTCTTCTTTTGCTCCCCGGGAAGAAGCTTCCATGACTCCACCGAGTCCTCCGCAGACTAGAATCGCACCCGCTCTTCCAATCAATCTTCCAACCTTGTGGGCGATCTTCAGGTGCTCAGGAGCTGGATTGCTTCCTCCGATAACACCAATCCTCATTCTCTCTCTCATCATTACTGATTCCTTTTAAAGGCGGTTATTCAGTCCTTTACTTACCACAGACCATAATCCTTTTCAACAGAAGTTGCGCAGCTTTTAAAATTGACAGACATTTGAATGCTAAGAGCTTCTACATGCTGGGTCGAATAATAAAAACTCTCTCCGTTTTAATTCGTAAATAAAAGCAGAGCATTATGAAAAAGATTAATAGAGTGGAATTTTGGCTGTTTATTTTATATAATCTATAACCTGAATTACGAATTGATAGCTTAGGTCAGTGTCTGAAATGACGGTTGTTGATTAAAAGGGAGGGACCGCATACTGTAAATGGCGTTTGTGAATCATACCACAAAGAACATAGCTGTTAAGGTAGTTTACTATGGACCGGGCTTGAGCGGGAAAACCACAAACCTGCGTTACATCTATTTCAAGCTCGACCCCTCATCGCGGGGAGAATTTATCTGTCTGGAAACCGATACAGAAAGAACTTTCTTCTTCGATCTTCTTCCCATCAAAGCCGGGATCATAAACGATTACCGTGTTCATTTTCAGCTTCTTACTGTTCCTGGACAGGTTTTTTACGAAGCATCGCGAAAGAGTGTGCTCAAAGGAGCAGACGGGATTGTGTTTGTTGCTGACTCACAAATCCCGCTTCTGGATGCGAATATAGAAAGTTTTGATGGTTTGAGACAGAACCTCCTCGAGTACAACGTGGACCTCAATCTCATTCCTCTCGTTTTCCAGTTCAACAAAAGAGACCTTACAAATCTCATTCCCGTGGAAACCTTCAACAACCTTTTAAATCCCAGACGGCTTCCTTTTATCGAGGCTTCAGCCATAAATGGTGTGGGTGTTTTCGAAACACTGAAGGAGATTTCCAAACTTACTGTTCCCTACGTTAAAGAAAAAGTCTTCGGACCCAAAGAAGAAGAGGCTGAGAAAAGACCACCCGCTGCAGAGGCAGGCACACCAGAAAAGAAAAAAGTGGAAGAGATAGATTTTTTCTCTGCTGAGGAAGAGCCCTATATCCACCTGAAGAAGATGAGATTTAAGAGTCAAGAAGATATCGAAAAAGAGATTGAGAAGCTCGAGCGGGAATTCATGAAAGGTCTCTGAGAAGGATTTTTTTTCTTTTAATTTTCGTCCCTGACAAAAATCAATAGTTTCCTACGTCTATAATGATGCCATGCTTGCCAGAGTGCCGAGTGCTGCCCTGCTGGGAATAGACGCTTATCTGGTTGAGGTTGAGGTAGATGTTGCGGGAGGGATACCGACTTTTGTCACTGTAGGGCTTCCTGACACTTCTGTCCGCGAGAGTAAGGAAAGGGTTAGAGCTGCTCTCAGAAACTGCGGCTACAATTTTCAATCGCGTAAAATAACAGTCAACCTTGCTCCTGCTGACAGACGAAAAGAGGGGTCAGCTTTTGATCTAGCCATTGCTCTTGGTCTCCTGGCACTTTCAGGCGTGGTTCCCCATCAAGAGCTGAGGAATTTTTTGTTTTTAGGCGAGCTCATGCTCGACGGCCGGCTGAAACCTGTCCGTGGTGTTCTCTCTTCGTGTGTTCTAGCCAAAGAAATGAAGTTCATGGGGATAGTTGTCCCCAAAGAGAATGAGAAGGAGGCTGCCTTAGTGCAGGAAGTCGCTGTCTACGGTTTCGATAATCTTCCTCAGGTTGTTGAGTTTCTACGCTCGCCGGAGGAATATTCTCCAGCTCACTATACTCTCGATGAGCTACTCTCTCAGCCGAGTTATGGAGTTGATTTTCATGAAGTCAAGGGACAGAAACATGTTAAGAGAGCGCTGGAGGTAGCTGCCGCAGGTTCTCATAATGTACTCCTCATAGGCCCTCCGGGCTCAGGGAAAACAATGCTGGCGCGAAGGCTGCCTACCATTCTCCCTCCGATGTGCTTTGAGGAAATAATCGAGGTTACCCAGGTTTACAGCGCTTCAGGAATGCTGGGTGAAAAAGGCGCCCTGGTGGTGAGACCTTTTCGCTCTCCTCATCATACCATCACCCACGCCGGCATGGTGGGAGGTGGTGTTATTCCCAGGCCAGGAGAGGTGAGCTTTGCTCACCATGGTGTTCTTTTCCTTGATGAGCTGCCCGAGTTTAAGATGAGTGTCCTGGAAGACCTGCGACAACCAGTGGAGGATGGGAAAATTACTGTAAGCCGCTCTTCAATGAGCATCACTTTCCCTTCGTCTTTCATGCTTGTGGCAGCCATGAATCCCTGTGAAGATGTCTTTCGCGGGCTTGCTTCCTCTGAGCTTGACTGCACTGATAGCCAGAGAGCCCGCTATTACTCGAAGATTTCAGGTCCCCTCCTTGACAGGATTGACATCCAGGTTGAGGTTCCTGAGGTTAAGTTCAGGGATATTGTTTCCAGAGATGAAGATGAAAGCTCGGCTGAGATCAAAAAGAGAGTGATTAAAGCCAGAGAAAGACAGTTTAAGAGGTATAAGGGGAAGGGAATTTTCTCCAACTCACAGATGAGGGAGAGAGAGATTAATGAGTACTGCAGGGTAGATGAAAGAGGAAAGGAGCTTCTGGAGATGGCGGTCAACCGCCTCGGCTTCAGTGCCAGAGCATACACCAGGGTGCTTAAGGTCTCGAGGACAATTGCAGACCTTGATGGAGAGGATGAGATAACGCCTGTGCATATCTCAGAAGCAATCCAGTACCGCATGATGGACAGGTATTTTTAGCCGGTTTCCTTTTTTTACTCAATTTCAAGGTTCTCATAGACGGTTTGGAGCTAATTAGACAAAAGAATTTGGACTGTAAAAATGATGTTAAAGCATAAAGCCATATATTACATCTCTTAATTCTGTGTAATTTTTTGAAATAATTTTAAATCCTTCCAAATTGAGCTCCGCGGCCATGTTCTTTATTTTTTTTATATCTGATTTCTGGGGATTTAACTTTACCTCGTATGCTTCTTTTCTATTCAGAATGAAATCAATTTCAGCTCCGCTTTTCCTCTGGTAATAATTGATCTCACCTTTAAGCCTGAGGTTCTGAAAAACGCTGTTTTCAAAAAGTCTCCCCATATCTAATTTAGCAAGATGATTGGCAAGACCGCTGTCACAAAGATAAACCTTGGGCCTCTTTCTGATTTCAGAGTTTCTTCCTCTGCTGAGAGGTCTTATCGTCTTTATGAAATATGTTCCCTCCAAGAAAGAGATATATTCAACTAATGTAGAACGAGAAACACCTAACTCTTTTGAAATTTTTTGAATATCCAGTTTGGAGCCAAGCCGCTGCATCAGAAGTAACATCAAATCTCTGATCACTTCATTCCTTCGAAAATCGCCTAATTGAAGAATTTCCAGCTGAAAAAAGGAAGAGAATATTTCATCCAGAGCTTTCTTTTTTTCTTCTACATTTGTTTTTAAAACAACTCCTGGAAATCCGCCGAATGAAATGTATTCGTCATATAGAGCTGAAATAGTATCAAAAATAGGCGGGGTAATGCGGCGGCAATCTTTAGGTATTTTTAACCTTTTACCTTTAAAAATAAGAAATTCGGTAAAGTTTAAGGGAAATAATTCGAAGATGTACTTTCTTCCTGAAAGCGACTCTGTGAATAAGTTTTTTAAATAAAAGCTTGCCGATCCTGTTAAAAAAAATTTTACCTGGTAATGGTCAATAAAATATTTAACAACTGATGGCAGATTTAGCACAAATTGAATCTCATCTAAGAAAATGAATGGTTTCTGAGTGAAATCAACTCCCAAGACTTCAAATGAGGTCTTAATTCGTTCATAATTTTCCTCTTCAAAATATTTCCTGTTTAATGGATTTTCTAAATCTAAAAAGATTTTATTCCTGGAATCAATCTTTTCGTAAATAAAATTAAGCAGTGTTGTTTTACCGGTGCGTCTCATGCCGGTAACAATAATTGCCTCAGGAGAATTAAAATATACTTTAATTTTTTCAAAGATTAATCTTGGCTTAATCATATATCTATTTTACATAAAGTATAACTTTTTAACAATATTATTTTACAAAAAGTTAATATATTCGAATTCCTTCTTCTCCATTTTTTAGGATGAGAGTGACTGGTTGCATTATATCCTTTCTTGATAAAAGAGTGAAAAAACATATTTTTCTTTATGGGGGAGGAAAGAATTTCAATTTGATGTTCATTTTAAGATTCTTCCCGGCGTTTAATCCTTCTATTTTTTAACAGGAGCTGATTGGAGATGGGAGGTACATTAAAAAGAAGAATAACCACGTGGACAATAATAGTCTTTTCATTAGCGTTTTTAAGTAGAATTGTTTACTAAGAAGAAAAAGAGAATTTTAAGCCAAAATTTAGTATTAAAATCACAGGTGGGATGCGCCTGTATGAAAAATACACTAAATTCAGGAGATTGTACTTTGAGGAAAAATGATGTCTTTAGCAATCTCTTCAGGGAAAAAAACACAAGAAGGAAAGAGCTTTCAAAGATACCCTTTGAGAAGAAGATAGAAATACTTCTAGAGCTTCAAAAAATGGCAAAGAAAGTAAAAAAGCCTGGAGGTAAAAAGGACAGAATTATCTGGGATATTAAAAAAATTTCGGATAAAATTTCCGTTTTTATCAAAATGAAGCAATTGTTCATAATCTTGAATAAAGAGCGAACCATCTGGGGCGACCTTTGGGTTACGAGGGTATTTGAAATAAAAATCGCCTCCGATATCATCAATCCTCATGACTTCTTTCAATTCCACAACTCTTCCCGCATTTTCATTCAGCGGCTCCTTTGGATTTTCAATAATTGTCTGGGCAATAACAATTGAGTTAAAAACAAATAAAACCAGAGAAAATAAAACTATTTTTTTCATGATGAACTCCCCAATTAAAACCTTGCCATGCTTGTCTGGCCTTGTCTTCAGCCTCCCTTCCCTTTACTATATTTTAAACTTTATCTTCAGATTTCTCAATCTCATCTCAGAGGGGTTTCAGAGACATTGTTACTGGGGATGAAGACGAAAGCTCGGCTGAGATTAAAGAGAGTGATTAAAGCCAGAGAGAGACAGTTTAAGAGGTATAAGGGGAAGGGAATTTTCTCCAACTCACAGATGAGGGAGAGAGAGATTAATGAGTACTGCAGGGTAGATGAAAGAGGAAAGGAGCTTCTGGAGATGGCGGTCAACCGCCTCGGCTTCAGTGCCAGAGCATACACCAGGGTGCTTAAGGTCTCGAGGACAATTGCAGACCTTGATGGAGAGGATGAGATAACGCCTGTGCATATCTCAGAAGCAATCCAGTACCGCATGATGGACAGGTACTTTTAGCCGGTTTCTTATTTACTCAAGGTCAAAATTTTCATAGATAGATTGGAGAGAAAGGATATTTTCTTTTGTTGGGGCAAAGAAAGAATCACCCCAAGAATCACCTCTAAAGGTTATTGACCTTGTAATTATAGCTTTTAGATTATTAACATGTATTAATTTCAGAATTTTTAAAAGAGAAATTCGTGGTGGAATAAGGAAGTAAACTCCCTCTCACTGACAAGGGAGGGTTGATAAGATATGTACGAGAAAGTAAAGTTTTTTATAGGTCTTTTTATTTTCTTGTGCTTCCTTTCTGGCTTACCGCAGATTTTCATTTACCCTCTGAAGATTCAAGAATTACAGGCTGCAACATCAAATTTTGAATTCGGCACCTTTACTGCGAATTCGGGCACAGGGAGTCAGAGTGTGACTGGCCTCGGATTCCAGCCTAAGGCTGTTCTTTTCTGGATTACTGACCTTACCAGCGCAGGCAGTGGAAGTTATGCGCGTTTTGGCCGGGGCTGGACTGATGGCACGAACCAGGGAGCGGTTGCTACAGCTTGGGATGACAGTTCTGGTGTCTCCAACTCCCGAGACCGCATCGTTAATACTAAATGCATCACGCTTATCGACCACTCTGGCGCTATTTTAGCAGAAGCGGGCATTGTTTCTTTTGATAGCGACGGGTTCACTATTAACTGGTCAACTGCAGGTGGATCGCGCTTAGTCACCTATTTAGCCCTTGGCGGCGACGCACTTACCAATGTTAAAGTCGGAGGGTTTATTTACCCCACCACTACAAGTTATTCAGAGACTGGCCTGGGCTTCCAGCCTGAAGTTGTTTTATTCATGGGTGTGGAATCAGCAACTGCTTTTGGGAATACAACCCGCGGCGGGCATGGCTTTGGCGTTGCGATATCATCAACAAACCGGCATAGTGATGCCCACCGCTGGCGTGATGGCAAAGTGGGGGCGAGTAGCGGGTCCAGCGGTCTTGATACAAACTATGCATTGGTTTTTGCCGACGATACGACCACTCCTGAGATGGCCTTAGACCTTGTCTCGATGGACAGTGATGGGTTTACACTGACAAAGGATGTGGGTGGAACGAAACAAGCCGCTGTTATTTACTTGGCCCTCAGAGGCATAAGTGTTGCCAGAGGCACCCTTACCCAGCCAACAACTACAGGCAATCAGTCAATTACAGGATTGGGTTTTAGACCTGCTGTGGTTTTGTTTGATGGTGGTGATAAGGCAACAGCAGATGGGTTCGAGCAGGATGCTGAAATGGTAGCTGGCATTGCAGCCAGTTCTACCAAGAGAGCTTCTTTCTGGATTGGCTCTGTCTCTTACTCCAGCCCCTATCCATCAGATACCGACCTTTCAACCACCAGTGTTATTCGGAGCCTTACCCCAGGTACACCTACTCTTGATGCTGCCGCTGATTTTGTTTCGTGGGATTCGGATGGCTTCACGATTGACTGGACCACGGTAGATTCTACCCAGCGTAAAATTGGCTGGGTCGCATTAGGCCCTCCCTCAGGAGTTAAATTCGGCACCTTTACTGCGAATTCGGGCACAGGGAGTCAGAGTGTGACTGGCCTCGGATTCCAGCCTAAGGCTGTTCTTTTCTGGATTACTGACCTTACCAGCGCAGGCAGTGGAAGTTATGCGCGTTTTGGCCGGGGCTGGACTGATGGCACGAACCAGGGAGCGGTTGCTACAGCTTGGGATGACAGTTCTGGTGTCTCCAACTCCCGAGACCGCATCGTTAATACTAAATGCATCACGCTTATCGACCACTCTGGCGCTATTTTAGCAGAAGCGGGCATTGTTTCTTTTGATAGCGACGGGTTCACTATTAACTGGTCAACTGCAGGTGGATCGCGCTTAGTCACCTATTTAGCCCTTGGCGGCGACGCACTTACCAATGTTAAAGTCGGAGGGTTTATTTACCCCACCACTACAAGTTATTCAGAGACTGGCCTGGGCTTCCAGCCTGAAGTTGTTTTATTCATGGGTGTGGAATCAGCAACTGCTTTTGGGAATACAACCCGCGGCGGGCATGGCTTTGGCGTTGCGATATCATCAACAAACCGGCATAGTGATGCCCACCGCTGGCGTGATGGCAAAGTGGGGGCGAGTAGCGGGTCCAGCGGTCTTGATACAAACTATGCATTGGTTTTTGCCGACGATACGACCACTCCTGAGATGGCCTTAGACCTTGTCTCGATGGACAGTGATGGGTTTACACTGACAAAGGATGTGGGTGGAACGAAACAAGCCGCTGTTATTTACTTGGCCCTCAGAGGCATAAGTGTTGCCAGAGGCACCCTTACCCAGCCAACAACTACAGGCAATCAGTCAATTACAGGATTGGGTTTTAGACCTGCTGTGGTTTTGTTTGATGGTGGTGATAAGGCAACAGCAGATGGGTTCGAGCAGGATGCTGAAATGGTAGCTGGCATTGCAGCCAGTTCTACCAAGAGAGCTTCTTTCTGGATTGGCTCTGTCTCTTACTCCAGCCCCTATCCATCAGATACCGACCTTTCAACCACCAGTGTTATTCGGAGCCTTACCCCAGGTACACCTACTCTTGATGCTGCCGCTGATTTTGTTTCGTGGGATTCGGATGGCTTCACGATTGACTGGACCACGGTAGATTCTACCCAGCGTAAAATTGGCTGGGTCGCATTAGGCCCTCCCTCAGGAGCAACATTTGTTGAACTCATTGGGTTTGAAGCTATTGGTCTGGACAGAAGAGTAAAGCTTGAATGGGAAACAGCGACTGAGCTTGATAACGAAGGGTTTAATCTTTTGAGGAGCGATATGAAAGATGGAAAGTATGTAAGGATTAATCCTTACTTCATTCCTTCAAAAGGAGAAGCTGGATTAGGAGCGCAATACAGCTACACAGACTATTATGTTGAAAATGGTATAACGTATTACTATATTATTGAAGACATTGATATCTATGGAAAGAGAACTTTACATGGACCGGTTTCTGCCACCCCAAATGATATTATCCTCATCTTCCCAGTAGAAGGTGATTCTATTTCTTTAAATTCGCTTTTCTTTAGTTGGAAAAGTTCGAGATTTCATTACTTTAAAGTTGATATTTCTCCTAATGCCAGCTTTCCATATTCAGAGACTCTTTCTTTTCCTCTAAGGGGATGGACTGTAAACCAATCCTTATGGTTGAAACAAAAGCAGAAGATGATGATCCTCAGGAAAGCTCGCGCCAAAAGCAAGCAGCTTTTCTGGAGGGTCAGGGCTAAGACAGAGAAATGCAGGATTGTTTACAGCAGGTCGAAGAAATTTGTTATTGAAATACTTTCATCGCCAGAAATAAATCTGAGAAAAAAGTCACCTGTAAGATCGAAAAAATAGGGGAGAATACAGAAGAGAAGAATTTGCCATTCTCTTTGTACTCAAATGTACGGCTTGTTGCTATATTCTTATTAAACTCCATCCCACACACTTAATTTTTGACTTTAGATGAAGACGAAAGCTCGGCAGAGAACAAAGAGAGAGTGATTAAAGCCAGAGAGAGACAGTTTAATTCTTTTTGGGAATCAATCTTTGATAGGCTTTCCCAGCCCAGCCCTCCTTAGAGTTGTCTTGTCAGGGCCTTGTCCTGAACAACAATTCGCAAGTTTTCCGTCTATCAATACAGCAGGTACTGTTCGAATACCAATACTTTTTGCTCGCTCTGCCACTTCCGGATTGCTCATATCTAATACACTTACATCGCAGGAGGAACAGGCTAAATGATTAATCATTTCAACTGTTTCCTTGCAGACAGGACACCCGGCAGTAAAGACTTCAATCTTCCTTTTTTTACTCATGATTTTTATCTCCTTTCTGGTTTATTTTTCGAGTTCTTCCAAGATAGGACATTCACTTACAGGACCTCGTCCTTTACAGGCCTCTGTTAGCTTAATCAGGGCCTTTTTCATGTGCTGAAGGCTCCTTATTTTTTCTTTAATATCTGAAAGCTTTGCTTCTGCCTTTCTTTTAACCTCAGAGCAGGGGGTTTTAGGGTCAAGTCGAAGGGATAAAAGCTCGCCAATCTCTTTTAAAGAAAACCCCAACTCTTTAGCACGCTTGATGAACTGAATACGCATGGTCATCTCTAAAGGATACTGGCGATAGCCAGAATCGCGTCTCAATGGTTCTGGAATAAGTCCCCGGCGCTCATAATAACGGATGGTCTGGATATTAACTTTTGCGCTTTTAGCTAACTGGCCTATAGTCAAATATCTCATCTCTTCACCTCGCACATACAAAATATAAACCCTGTTCCTAAGTATAGAGTCAAGTCATTTTTAATAATTTTTTCAAATAAAAAAAATTTTCTGGAATTTTCAACCAGTTCTTTTAATGAAGATTTTAGGGAGGTCATAGAAAGTTTGGAATTGTCGGGAGAAAAGAGTTTTATTTTATTGACAAAATTAAGAAAAACGGGAACAAGAAATGAGAAAGAATTTTCTCGGTTAAAAATGAGATTAGATGCTCTAACTCAGGTTGAGATTGATGAAGAAAAGTGGGAAGAAGCTTATAAGTTGGCATTTCAATTAAAAAGAAAAGGCGTAGATATTCCTTTTATAGATATTATTATTATTGCCTGTGCTAAAACTGTGGGAGCCACTTTAGTTCATGCAGATAATCATTTTGATACCGCGGGAAAATTTATGGATTTGAAGTTAGAAAGTTTTGTATCTGAATTTACCTAGTTAACTTAATTTTTCGAATTCGTTGAATTTCTTAAAAAAAGCTTAGCTGGTGGAGAGGTACAAAAAAGGAGGGAGGACAGGCCCCTTCTCGGAGGGAAAAAGAGGAGCCTGTCCTGGAGGGTAGAGTTTGGACAACGGGAAAACGGGTAGAGAGGGGGGCAAAAATCCCCTTTCCCTGCTGTGGGCTGAATAAGTTTCTCTTCTATCTGATATTTCCATTCCAGACAACGATTTTTCCGTTTTTTATTACGTGCTTAATTGGATTTACTCCCAGGTGGTAGACGAGTGAAGCGAAGCTTGGAAAGTCAAAGAGGATAAGGTCCATTTTTTTGCCCTCTTCAAGGCTTCCAACCTCATCGTGCATCCTGAGAGCGTAAGCAGCATTTATGGTGCAGGCATTTATCGCTTCCTCTATGCCCATCCTCAGGGTGAATACGCCGAGCTGGAGTATAAAGAGCATGGATTCTGTCATCGAGCTTCCGGGGTTAAAATCAGTGGCAAGAGCGACTGCAGCACCTTCGTCTATCAGTTTTCGGGCCGGTGCTTTTTTCTCGAGCATCAAAAAGAAGGAAACCGCGGGAAGGAGTACAGCCGCTGTTTCGCTCTGAGCCAGCTTTTTTATGCCCTTATCCGAAATGTTGATAAGGTGCTCGGCTGAGACTGCTTTTTCTTCGGCCGCAAGCTCAGCTCCCCCGAGAGAAGTGAACTCATCAGCATGGACTTTTATCTTAAAACCTTCATCTCTGGCTGCCCGCAGCAGCTTTCTTGTTTCTTCAATCGAGAAAACTCCTTCTTCACAGAAGACATCGAAGAACTCAGCCAGCGCTCTGGTCTTAACCTCGGGCATGATTTTATCTAAGATAAGGTTGATGTAGGCTTGTTTTTTTCCTCTGTATTCCTCAGGAATTTCATGTGCTCCCATGAAAGTTGGAACTATGTCCAGGGCATGGTTTTTGTCTGCTTGGCGAAGAACTTCGAGCTGCTTTATCTCGTCTTCGAGTTTGAGGCCGTAACCGCTTTTGGCCTCAACTGTGGTTGTTCCGTGACAGAGCATGCTGTCAAGACGCTTCAAACAGAGGCGGAAGAGTTCTTCCTGACTCGCCTCGCGGGTTGCCCTGACTGTGGTCTGGATGCCCATCCCCATGCCGGCAAGCTGCTGGTAAGTAAAGCCTTTGAGACGTAGGAGGAATTCTTTTTCACGGCTTCCGGCAAAGGGGAGATGGGTGTGGCAGTCGATAAACCCTGGGAGAGCGGTAAGGCCTTTTCCCTCCAGAGTGAGGCAATCATTTTCAAGCTTTACTTCTTTCCTGAATTCTCTTTCATCTCCGATAAATACAATCCTCCCCTTGTGAGAAGCGATTAGGCAGTTTTCCCTGAGGCCAACATCCTGGAGCGCATCTTTTCGCTTGGGGCAGGTGCCGCTGCAGGTAAGTATCTGGCTCAGGTTTTTGACCACAAGGTCAGCTGTTTTCATGCGATTGTTTCCTCAGAGGAGTTCTCTTGTTTTTGCGGATGAAAGAAGGGGTCTCGTAGGGCTCCCAGATTTTCTCCCAGTTTGGCCTGTTCCAGAGCATCCTGTTTCCTTTGAGTTCCAGCTCATAAGGAGGGGTTTCACTTCTCCTCACCGAGATCGGTTCAGGAAAATCAGCGGTTGTGGTTTCATAGTCTGGCTTCTCTCCTGCACGTGGTGTTTCAAAACCGGTGGCAATGACTGTTACCTTGACCATTTCCTTCATCGTTTCATCGATAACTGTTCCGAAGATGATGTTTGCTTCTCTATGAGCCAGGCGGTGAATGAGCTGAGAGGCTTTTGAGACTTCATGGAGAGTCAGGTCTTTTCCACCGGTGATGTTTATCAGAACGCCGTGGGCTCCTTCGATTGAAGAGTCGACGAGCAGGGGAGAGGAAATTGCTTTCTGGGCTGCGTCAACTGCCCTGTTTTCCCCGGACGCAATTCCTGTTCCCATGAAGGCCATACCCATGCCCTTCATCACTGATTTGACGTCAGCGAAGTCGAGGTTGATGAGGCCCGGCCTGGTAATGAGGTCTGAAATTCCCTGCACTGCCTGTCTCAGAATGTCGTCTGCCATCTTAAATGCTTCCTGGATGGAAGTGTCGAGGTTAACGTGTTCAAGCAGTCTCTCGTTTGGTATGGAAATAACAGTATCAACTACATTCTTGAGTTCCTGAAGACCTTCCTCAGCCTGCTCGGCTCTTACTTTGCCCTCGAAGTCAAAGGGCAGGGTTATGATAGCAATAGCAAGAATATCCATCTCTGAAGCAAGATTGGCAATGATTGGTGAGGCACCGGTTCCAGTGCCACCTCCCAGCCCTGCGGTGAGAAAGACCATGTCAGCTCCCTCAAGGATGTGAACCAGTTTTTCTGTATCCTCGATGGCCGCCTGTTTTCCGATGTCAGCCCTTCCACCTGAGCCAAGTCCTTTGGTGATTTTGTTTCCTATCTGGATTTTTATTTTTGCTCTGCTTGAGTTAAGGGCCTGGAGGTCGGTGTTTACGGCGATAAATTCAACTCCTTCGATGCCTGTCTCGATCATCCTGTTGACTGCATTACCGCCGCCTCCACCGATACCGATGACTCTTATGTTTGCTCCAGAGTCCTCTTCTACCAGATGGAATTTTAATTTGCTTTTCTTTCCCTTCATTTCTCCCTCCTACGCCTCTTTAAGCCAGTCCCTAAACCTGGCCCAAAGGCCTTTTTTTCTATCTTTTGATATTCCTTTCTCCTGAAGCTGTTGATGGCCGTAGAGGAGAAGGCCGACTGCTGTGGCGAAGTCCGGGGTGCTTACCCTGTCAACGAGTCCGCCAATTCCTGTTGGGTCTCCTCTTCTCACCGGCAGATCGAAGATTTCCTCAGCCACCTCTTCCAGGCCTTCGAGTAGTGCTGTACCACCGGTGAGCACAATTCCGGAGTTTAGTGATTTCTCGTATCCCATGCGCTTTATGTCGTTGTCCACGAGCCGGAATATTTCTTCTGCCCTGGGCTGGATGATATCAGCCAGGAGCTGGCGGGAAAGCACCCGTGGCTTTCTTCCTCTTCCGACCGATGGAACCTCTATTGTTTCCTTTTCGTCCATGAGGGGGCCGGCAATGCAGCCGTATTTTTTCTTTATCTTCTCAGCCTCTGGAATCGGTGTCCGCAGTCCGACAGCAATATCATTGGTGAAGTTATCACCTCCGATGGGGATTATGGAGGTGTACCAGAGACTTCCCCTCTCGTAAATGGCGATTTCTGTCGTTCCTCCTCCTATGTCGATCAACCCCACTCCCAGCTCCTTTTCGTCAGGTGAGAGAGTGGCGGTGGCTGCTGCAATCTGATTGAGAAAAATACCTTCGATATCGATCGAAGCCCGCTCCAGGCAGGTTCTTAGATTCTGGACTGAAGTGTTGGCTGAAGTGACAATGTGGACATTCACCTCGAGCTTGATTCCTTTCATACCCAGAGGGTCTTTTATGCCGTCCTGGTCATCGACCACGAATTCCTGGGGAATGACGTGGATTATTTCCCTGTCTGGGGGAATGGAGACAGCCTTTGACTGGCTGATGACACGTTTAATATCTTCAAGCGAGATTTCCCTGTTTTTACCCGAGACAGCGATCACACCCCGGCTGTTGAAGCTTTTGATGTGTGCTCCGGAGATACCGATAAAGGCCGAATCAATCTCCACTCCAGCCATGAGCTCTGCTTCTTCCTGAGATTTTTTGATGCTGTTCACCGTTGCCTCAAGGTTGACCACAACTCCTTTCCTCAACCCTCTTGATTCTGAGTGGCCTATACCTATTATTTCTATCTTGTTCTCCTCGTTCACCTCTCCGATGAGGGCGACAACCTTCTTGGTTCCGATATCAAAACCGACAATGTAGCTGTTTTTAGCCATTATTGTTCCTCCTTTCCAGACCAGGAATGAGACCTGAACTCGTCTCTTCCGCTGGTTTGAGGTAGATTCGGTCATCAAAGCGGAGGTCAATGTAGTCAAGCCTGCCGAATCGATCTTCTAGCTCATCCTTATGAAGGCGGTAATATTCAACATTCCGGGCGAAGTTTCCAGCCAGTTTTATCTTCGTCGGCTCTTTATTGAAGGTGATGAGAATCCAGCCAGAGGATGAGAGGTCGAGTATTTTTATGTTATTTCTTTCTGAAGAAGGCAGGCTTTTCAGGCATTCCCAGGCAAGTGATATTTTTTGCTCATAGTGGCGGGCAAAGTTTTGCGAGTCTATGAGGAGGGGAAGTTTTGTATCCTGGAAGGAGCTGGTTTTTTGGAGCAAAACACCTTCTTCATCAACCAGGTAAAAACCATTTTTTCTTATGACGGCAAAAGGTTTTCTTTCCCTAATGACAACTTTCAGGTAGGAAGGAAATATTTTTCTCACTCGGGCTTCTTTCACCAGATGATGGGCGGTGATTGTCTGCCGCAGCTTAACAAGGTCGACAAGAAGGATGTTTCCCAGCTTCTCCTGGCTGAGCATGCGGGTTATTTCCTGCTCAATTTTCTGCTGAGTACAGAAAACAGTGACCTTTTTTATGTTCAGGTAGTTCCAGGAGATGAGAAAAAGGTAAGCCTGCTGGATAAAGAAAAATATGCCTCCGATAAAGAAGAGGTAGAAAATTATATGGGTGAACTTCAACCTGATTTTCTTTTTTTTCTTCTTTACCCGCTGCCTTCCTTTTCGACGTTGAAAGTAAAGAGAATCAGCCAGGAGCGAATCTGCTTTCGACTTGTAAGAGCTGCTCAGGGAAGATGCCACTTTTACCCTCTTTTCTCCTCAAGGGATTTTATTATCTGGGGGATAATCTTGTAGATGCTGCCTGCACCCATGATGATGACCAGGTCTTCAGACCTGGCCATCTCAGCCACCATGGCCGGAATTTTTGTCATCTCGGGCTCAAAATAAACATTCTTGTGCCCGAATTTTTCAATCTCCTCAAAAAGCCTTCGTCCGGTGACATTGGGTATCGGAGCCTCGCTGGCAGGGTAAATTTCAGTCACGATGAGCACATCCGCCTGATTGAAGGAGGTAGCAAAGCGCTTCATCAGGTAAGAGAGGCGCGAGTAACGGTGAGGCTGAAAGACTGCCAGCACACGGCGTGCCCAGCCTCTCTTGGCAGCGTCAAGGGTGGCGGCTATTTCAGTCGGGTGATGTGCATAGTCCTCTATAACCAGGATGTCATCCACCTTTTTTTTCAATTCAAACCTTCTGCCTGTGCCGCTGTAGTTCTCGAGGGAGTTGAGGATGGTTTTGGTCGGGATTTCGAGCTCGATTCCGGCCGCAACCGCAGCCAGAGCGTTGAGGACATGGTGTTTACCAGGTACGTTGAGCTTCATTGTCCCCAGCTTCTTTTCTTTCCAGTAGATGGAGGAATGGCTTGAGAAGCGGGAAAATTTCTGGTTCTTGGCAAAAAGGTCAGCCTGGGCTGAAAAGCCGTAGCTAATTATCCTCCGTTCGATATGAGGAATCAAGCTCTGGAGGCTTGGGTCGTCCAGGCAGAGTATTACTGGACAGTAGAAAGGAACCTTGTTGGCAAAATTAACGAAAGCCTGTTTCATGTCCTCAAAAGAATCATACTGGTCAAGGTGTTCCTCATCCAGGTTGGTGAGCACAGCGATAAACGGAAAAAGCATGAGGAAGGAATGGTCGCTTTCATCTGTCTCGGCGACGATAAAGTCTCCCGCGCCTAATTTGCCGTGAGCACCAAGGGTGTTTAACCTGCCGCCGACAATGACTGTGGGGTCGAAGCCCCCTGCTTCAAGCACCTGGGCAATCATTGAGGTGGTCGAAGTTTTTCCGTGGGACCCGGCTACGGCTATCCCGTATTTCATGCGCATCAGCTCAGCCAGCATTTCTGCTCGGGGAATAATCGGAATTTTAAGCCTTCGCGCCTCTTCTACTTCCACATTGTCGTTTTTAATGGCTGAGGAGATAACGACCACATCAGCGCCCTGCACTCTCTCTGCTCTGTGTCCGATGGAGATTTTTGCTCCCAGTTTTGAGAGGCGGCGCGTAGCGGGATTGGCACTTATATCAGTACCCGATATTTTGTATCCCAGGTTGAGAAGTACCTCGGCAATTCCGCTCATTCCGGTGCCGCCGATTCCAACCATATGTATATGTTTCAGTTTTCCGGAAGGATGTCTGACAAAAATTTTAGCCTCCTATCTTGAAATTTCTATTGTTTCCAGACAAATTTCGCTGATTTTATCGGCCGCATTATCTGTTTTAAGCCGAGCGAGATTCCGCTCCATCCTGGTTATCATCTCCCTATTTCTCAGGAAAAGGATGATTTTTTCAGCAATTTTTCGGGGAGAGAATTCCTTTTCGAGGAGGACATCTGCCCCGCCGAATTTTTCGAGTTCCCTGGCATTCAGTTCCTGGTGGTTGTCTGCCGCTGCGGCAAAAGGAATGAGGAGGGAAGCCTTCTGAGAGGCAATGAGCTCGGCTATGGTCGTTGCACCTGCCCTGCTGATGATGAGGTCTGCTTTCTCAAAGTAGTTTTCGATGTCGAAGAAGTAAGGGGAAATAACTACTTCTTCAAAATCATGGTCTTGATAGGCTTCTTTGACCCACTTAAAATCTTTTTCTCCTGTTTGGTGGAAGATGCTCATCTTTTCCTTCTCTTCTTTGAGATAGGGAAGTGCCTCTGTCATTCCCTTGTTAAGAAAGCGCGATCCCTGGCTTCCCCCAAAAATAAGAATCGAGAGCTTCTCACACCTCTGCTTTGGCCTGAGAGTGTAGAATTCTTCTCTGACCGGGTTGCCGGCAAACACTCCTTTGCCCTTGAAGTATGAAAGTGAACTCTTGAACGAAACCACCGCTTTTTTCACCCAGGGTATAAGGAGTCTGTTGGTAAATCCAGGGCGGACGTTCTGTTCAAGAATCAGGGTTGGTATTCTTAACAGAGAGGCAAGAAGAACGATAGGACCTGAACTGTAACCACCAACACCCAAAACCAATTTTGGTCTCAGGCTGAGAAGAATGGCCAGAGATTTGGCAAATGCGGAGGGAAGTAAGAACAGTGAGCGGATGCTTCTGAGGCCTGTTCTCATCAAACCTTCCATTTTTAACGGGATAAAGCTTACTCCTTGCCTCTCCAGTATGCTTCTTTCAACATCCCTGCCTGTGCCGACAAAGGTAATGTGAAGAGAGGGGTCTTTCCTTTTCAGAGCTCGGCCGAGGCTCAGAGCAGGGTAGAGATGTCCTCCTGTGCCGCCGCCGCTGATAACAATATTATTCCTGCTCTTCATCGTTTTACCCGATTTCCCTTTCTCTGAGAAATGTTAAGAAGTATGCCGATGGAAAAGAGAGTACAGATCAGGGACGATCTTCCGTAGCTGATGAGAGGGAGAGGAATACCTGTGGGAGGTCCGAGCCCGAGCACGATGCTTATGTTCAACAATGCCTGAGAGACGATGGCCATGGTCAATCCAGCCGCAGCCAGCTGGGTGAAATTATCCGGAGATTTCCAGGCAATTGAGACTCCTCTCAGGAGAAAAATGAGAAAGAGAACGAGGATGACTGAGGTACCGATGAGACCCAGCTCCTCTCCTATGATGGCAAAAATGTAATCTGTATGGGCACAGGGAAGGAAATAAAGTTTCTGAGTGCTTTCTCCCAGGCTCACTCCAAAGAGGCCTCCAGAGCCGACTGCCAGGCGGGATTGGATAACCTGGAATCCTCGACGAAGGGGGTCTTTATCGGGCGAGAGAAAAGCCATAATCCTCTCCCATCTGTAGCTTGCGTTGAAGAGGAAAAAGCCGAGAACAGAGGCAGATGAAAGCGCGAGAAAGGTAAGATGCCACAGCTTGACTCCTCCGATATAAAACATGACCGAAGCCATAATGAAGATGAGAATGGCTGTGCCAAAGTCAGGCTCTTTTATGATGAGGAAGATGAAGAGAAAGAGTACTCCAAGGGGAAAAACAAGCGTCAGGAAGGAGTCGAGTTTTTCCTTCTTGAGGTCAAGATAATAGGCAAGAAAGAGGATGAGGCTTATTTTTGCCAGTTCCGAAGGCTGGAAGCGGAGGCCGAGGAAAAAAATCCATCGGTTGGTGTTTCCGACTGCGGGCATCACCAGACAGAGGGCGAGGAGGATAAAAGAAAACATCAGCAGCCCGTAGATGAATAAAGGATTCTTGTAGAAAGGCGTGCGGATTGAGACTAAGAGAAAGATGAGCCCCAGTCCAACAGCAGCAATGATGAGCTGGTTAGCGTAATAATAGAAAGGCTGGTTGTAGTTATCCACAGCCCGTATGGCTGAGGTGCTGAGGATCATGATGATACCAAAGGCAATCAGAGTCAGAGTGGCCAGGAAAAGGGTTTTATCGAATTTGTAAGGTCTGAAGATTTCCATCTTATTTGAACTTTCCTTTATCCAGCCGATTTTTGAGGTCGAAGACTTCTTTTTTAAAAACTTTTCCCCTTTGTTCAAAATTCTGAAACATGTCAAAACTCGTACAGGCCGGAGCGAGGAGCACTACCTCGCCAGGCTTTGCCTCTTTGTAGCTGAGGCCAACCGCCTCCTTCAGGCTTGAGGTCTCTAGAAATTCAGCAGCTCCATCCAGAGCCTTTCTTATTTTTTCTCCAGCTTCGCCTATCAGTAACACTTTTTTTACTTTTCGTGTTACCGGAGTTCTGAGCCTGGTGAAATCGCTTCCCTTATCCCTTCCGCCCAGGATGAGGATGATTTTTTTATCGAAACTCTCGAGACTTTTCAAAGTAGCCTCAACGTTTGTGGCCTTTGAATCGTTGAAAAAGTCGATGCCGTTTATGGTGGCCACTTTCTCCAGGCGATGCTCAAGCCCTTCTGCCTCTTTCACAGACTTCCTTATCCTTGAAGGATTGACATTCAGAATGTGAGCCACCAGAGAAGAGGCCATCACATTTTCCAGGTTGTGGATACCGAAAAGAGGAATTTCAGCCGCAGCCATAAGCTCTTGCTCTCCGCCGTCAGCCAGAATGATTTTTCCTTGACGGAGAAAGCAGCCGCGTTCAACCTCTCTTTTTCGGCTGAAGGGATAGACTACTGCTTCTGTCTGCTGGCTGAGCTTCCACACCAGAGGATGATCGCGATTGAGGACCGCTTTTGTGCCTTTTGCCTGTCTCAGAACTAGCTTTTTCTTGGCTTCCAGATAGTCTCTGAAAGAGGAATGCCAGTCAAGGTGGTCATCAGAGATGTTGAGGAAGACTGAAATATCAACCTTTAAGTTTTCAGTGTATTGGAGCTGGAAGCTTGAAATTTCGGTCACGAAGAAGTGTTCATCTCTGCTTTTTTCGACAAAATTTATGAGCGGATTTCCGATATTGCCGGCGAGAAAAGCCTGGTAGCCGTTATCCTTGAGGATTTTATGGGTGAGAGTGGTTGTTGTTGATTTTCCGTTAGTGCCGGTGATACCCACAATCCTGCCCCGAAGGAAACGGTAAGCCAGCTCTATCTCGGAAATAACGGGTATCCCCTTTTCATAAGCTGCTCTGAGCAGGGGAGAAGGAGGTACTCCAGGACTGATGACGATGAGGTCCGATTTGAGGAATGTCTGCAGGCTGTGCCCGCCGGTCTCAAACCTCACCCCTTTCTCCTGCCAGAAATTGATTTTTTCCTCTAACTCTTCTCTTCTTTTTTTTTCGCTCACCTTTACCCGTGCTTTTCTCCTGAGGAGAAAACGGACAACTGCCTCACCTGTTTTCCCAAACCCGACAACCAGCACTTTACTTCCTTCCAGTTCCATTTTCATCTCAATTTCAGGGTTGCTAGGCTGAAGAGGGAGAAGATGATGGCCACTATCCAGAAGCGGACAACCACTTTCTCCTCTGACCAGCCGAGTAACTCAAAATGATGATGGAGGGGAGCCATCTTGAATATTCTTTTTCCTCCTGTGAGCCGGAAATAGAAGACCTGAATGAGTACTGAAAGGGCTTCTAGGATGAAGACACCGGCCACCATAAAGAGGAGAAATTCCTGTTTAATAAGGATGGCGATTGTTCCTAGAGTTCCTCCTAGGGAGAGAGCTCCCACGTCACCCATGAAGACCTGGGCAGGATGGCAGTTAAACCACAGAAATCCCAGGCAGGCCCCGGCCATGGCGCCGACAAAGACTGTAAGCTCAGCTGCCTTCGGTACCCGGAGGATGTTCAGATACTCGGAGAAAATTGCATGTCCGGCAATGTAGGAAAGACCGGTAAAAGCGGCGGCACTGATAAAGGTCAGCCCGATGGCCAATCCATCGAGTCCATCTGCAAGGTTAACTGAGTTTGAGGAGCCGACAAGAATAAACATTATCCAGGGAAGATAAAACCAGCCAAGGTAAGGCAACCATTTCTTAAAGAAGGGAAAACTGAGGCGGAGGTCGAACTCTCCCCTCAGGCCAAGATAGATGATGATAAGACCGATGACAGCGGCGAGCGAGAACTGGAGGATGAGCTTGGTGCGGATGATGAGACCCTGGGATTTGCGCTTCCTGAATTTCAGGAAATCATCTATGAAGCCGATAAATCCAAAAAAGAGCATGGTGAACATGGCTACGAGCACATAGGTGTTGGTCAGGTTTCCCCAGAGCAGGGCGGGAATAAGGGTCGAGGAGATGATGATCAAGCCTCCCATCGAAGGGGTTCCCCTCTTGTTGAGGTGTGAGCTCGGTCCGTCTTCGCGGATTTCCTGGCCTATCTGATACTTTTTTAACATTTTTATTATCCAGGGACCGATAATAAAGCTGATAAAAAGGGCAGTTATGAAAGCAATGCCTGTTCTAAAAGTTATGTAGCGGAAGACATTAAAAAAGAAAAAATATTCCTTAAGCGGAACTAAAAGAAAGTAAAGCATTTCACACCTTTTTAAATTTTTCTTTCAGATGATTGACCACCTTCTCCATTTTCATCCCTCGAGAGCCCTTGACCAGGATAAGGTCTTTACTGCTCACCAGCGAGGTGAGTTTTTCTGCTGCTTCTTCTGAGTCGCTGCAGGTGAAAATTTGATCTTTTCTCATGCCTGAAGCAAGGGCACCCTCAGCCATGTGCCGGCTGCGCTGCCCGACACAGACAAGCAGGTCCCAGCCGTAAGTTGCTACCTGTTTTCCAGCCTGGAAATGGTATTCAGTCTCTTTTTTCCCCAGCTCAAGCATGTCACCCAGGACAGCTACTTTCCTCCCTGCCTTTATCCTGGCGAGCCCCTCGAGCGCCTGTTCGAGTGCCCTGGGATTTGAATTATAGGAGTCATCAATGAGTGTTATGCCTTCGGCCAGGCTGATTGGTGTACCTCTCATCGGGAAGTGTTTGAGGTCGGCAACAAGAGGCCCAACCTCCTCGACCGAGATGCCGAGAGAATAGGACACTCCTGCAGCAGCGAGCAGGTTATAGAGGAAGCTTGGGTAGAAGAAGGGAAAGTGCACCCTTTCTTTTTCCCCTCCGAAGAAAAGGTCAAAGCTCATTCCTTTTTTTCCTTGTTGCTCGATTCGGGAAGCTCTCACCTCGCAGCCGGCTGAGAGGCCAAAAAAAATCTTTCTTCCCTTCCAATCTTTGCTTATTTTCTCAACCAGGGGATCATCTCCATTAAGGACAGCGGTTCCTTCAGCTGCTGTTCCTTCAAGAATCTCTTTTTTGGCCAGAGCGATATCCTCGAGGCTGGGGAAAAATTCGAGATGAACAGGGTTTATGTTGGTGATGACAGCAATTTGAGGAGGAGCAATCTCGGTTAATCGCCTTATCTCACCTGGCGTGCTCATCCCCATCTCAAGCACTGCTATCTCATCTTCAGCGGTAAGTTTGAGCAGGGTAAGAGGCAGGCCGAGAAGGTTGTTGAAGTTTGCTTCTGATTTGAGCACCCGGTATTTTCTACCAAGAAGGGCAGAGGTAAATTCCTTGGTGGTCGTTTTGCCGTTGCTACCCGTGATGGCCACCACCGGAAGACTGAAGTCAAGCAGAACCTGTCGGGCAAGCTCCTGGAGGGCAAGGAGGGTATCCTCCACTTTTACTAGGGCGAATTTGCTCCAGGGAGCGGTTATCGGGCTTGAGATGACAGCTCCCCGGGCTCCCTTGCTGAAAGCATGGGTGACAAACTCATGCCCGTCCCGCTCAGCCTTGAGGGCGAAGAAAAGCTCTTCTGGTTGAGTGAGACGGGAATCTATGTTGAATGTGGAAAAAACAAGGGAGGGCGAGCCCTGGAGGATGATTCCTCCTGTTTTTTCCGCAATCTGGTCAAGACGAAGTGTTGCCATGAGGCTCATGACTCCATTCTCTTTAATATTTCTAGCAGGATTTCCTTGTCGTTAAAAGGCACAGTCTTTTCCTTGAGTATCTGGTAATTTTCATGTCCTTTGCCAGCGACGATAATGTAGTCTCCCTTCCGTGCAAAAGAGAGTGCCTCCTCGAGTGCCTGCCTGCGGTCAGGGATGATTCTGTAATTAGTATTTCCTCTCTCTTTTACTCCTTTCTCGATTTCGCTGATGATGGCCAGCGGGTCTTCTGAGCGGGGATTGTCGGAGGTAAGGAAAATCCAGTCAGCATACTCAGCGGCAGCTTCGCCCATTCTTTTTCTTTTTTTCTTGTCCCTATCACCCCCGGCACCGAAGATGGCGATGATTCGGCCACATGCGAGCTGGTGGAAGGTGCTCAGCAGATGGCGAAGAGCATCATCAGTGTGTGCATAGTCGACATAGATGTTCAGGCCGAGAGAGTTCTCCACCCTTTCGAATCTTCCCGGGATCTTCCTGCAGCGGGCAAGCCCGGCTTTTATGGACAAGGGCGATATTTTTAGGGTAAGTGAAACAGCAATCGAGGCTAAGAGGTTGTAAAGGTTGGGGCGTCCGATAAGAGGAGAACTGATGGCCATCTTTCCGCCAGGGTAAGTGACCTCCATTTCAATCCCGCTCTCGGAGAGGGAGTGTCTCGTGCATCTGATAGTTGAAGCCTCGTCCAGCCCATAGGTAAGATAGCCGCTGCCCAGCTCGTCGATGAGCTTGCGGCCCCAGGCATCATCGATGTTGATGACAGCCATCCTCTTCGAATGGTCAAGAAAAAAGAGTTTCTTCTTGGCTTCAAAATAGGATTCAAGCGAATGATGGTAGTCAAGATGTTCGCCGCTGAGGTTGGTAAAAACAACAACATCAAACTTTATCCCCCACACTCTCTTGAGGTCGAGGGCATGGGATGAGACTTCCATAAGGCAATGGCTTAAACCCTGGTCAGCCATTTCTCTCAGTATATTCTGGAGGAGAGGGGCTTCAGGCGTGGTGAGACCTGCGCTGACTTCTTTTTCGGGCGTTCTGTAGGAGATGGTTCCGATCACGCCTGGTCTTTTTCTGGCCTGCTTCAAAATTTCCTCCACCAGGTAGGTGATGGTTGTTTTTCCGTTTGTTCCTGTTATCCCGATGACAAACATCTCGGTTGAAGGATGGCCGTAGAAGTTTGCCGCACAAAGGGCAATGGCTTCCCGGGCATCTTCAACCTGAATCCAGTTTCCCTTTATCTCCTGCGGACAGGGTCTTTCAGAGAGGAAAGCGACTGCTCCTTTTGAGACTGCTTCGGGTATAAATTCGAATCCGTCTTTTTTTACACCTTTGAGAGCAGCAAAGAGCCAGCCAGGTCTTACTTCCTTTGATGAACAGCTAATTCCCTTAATCTCATCCTCCAGGTTACCCCTGAAGGAGAGAAGGCTGATTCCGGTAAGCAATTTTTTAAGTTTCATCTCCTGCCTTCCTTTTCAGGTGAGCGGTGAGAAGCGGTTTTGAGGTCTCTTTCTCAGGAGGAATCTTGAAGTAGATAAGAAGCTTTTCAGCAATTCTTCTGAAAAGAGGAGCTGCCACTTCACCTCCGTAGTAGGCGCCCTGTGGCTCGTCGAGGACAACGACTATCGAGAAAGCCGGTTCCTCAAGGGGGACAAAACCGACAAAAGAGGCGGTGTGGAGGGTGGAAGAATAGGCGTTGAGTTGAGGGTCAAATTTCTGGGCAGTGCCTGTCTTTCCGGCTACCCTATAGCCATGAATGCGGGCCGCTTTTCCAGTCCCTTGGAGGACCACCATCTCCATAATCTGGGTCATGAGGGCGGCTGTCTCCTTGGAGATTACCCTCCTGTAATGGGAGGGCTTGGCCCTCAATTCATGGGGAGAGATGTAAAGCTTGTTCACGATTTTGGGAGAAGCCAGAATCCCTTTGTTGGCAATCACATTCAATGCCTGGAGAAGCTGGATGGCTGTGACCGAGATTTCCTGGCCAAAAGAAATTGAAGCCTGGGAAATATCAGACCACCTGCTGAGAGGCCTGAATATTCCTTTTTCCTCGCCTGGAAGGTCTATTCCTGTTCTCTGGCCGAATCCGAAAGAGTTTATCATGTGGAAGAAGTAGTTTTTTGGAATTCTGAGTCCGACTCTGATGGCACCCACGTTTGATGAATACTGAATAACCTGATGAAAAGGCAGGATAGAAAAACTTTTATGGTCTTTTATTGTTTTTCCGGCCACGACTATGGCTCCCTGGTTGCAGTTAAAATTGTCCTCAAGACTGACACACTTTCCCTCAAGAGCAGCTGAGGCAGTGACAATCTTGAAGGTGGAACCAGGTTCAAAGTTATACTGAATAGCTCTGTTGATCCTCTTTTGGGGAGGAGTCGAGGAGTAGTGGTTGGGATTGTAAGTTGGATAATTGGCCAGGGCCAGGATTTCTCCGCTTGAAGGCTGGGAAATGATCACTGTCCCCCATGAGGCTTTTGTTTCAGAAATGGCTCTCAGAAGTTCTTTCTCGGCAATGTACTGCACTGTCTCGTCGATGGTGAGGAATAAATCATTGCCTGGTAGAGGCTGACGAAGAATCTCTATCCGGTATTCCCTTTTTTTGGCGTCCCTGAGGATGATACACTCTCCTTTTTTCCCCTTCAACTTGGTGTCATATTTGTATTCGACTCCGCTCAGTCCATTCTCGTCGATTCCCACTCCACCGAGGATATGCGCTGCCAGTTCTCCTTTGGGATAGAGTCTCCTGTTTTCTTTTTTTAAGTGGACCCCAGGCAGATGAAGACGTTTGACTGACTCTGCTTCGCTGGGAGTGATTTTTCTTTTTATCCAGATGAAACTCTCCTCCTTTTCTATTCTTTTTTTAATTTTTTCCAGCTCACCAGGGGAGAGGTTGAGAATTTCATTCAGCCTGCTTATTCTATCAAACTGGGTTGTCAGTGATTCATCGGGAAAGGAGGTGTAAAAAACAGAGTCGCTGGGGATACTCTGAGCGAATATTCTGCCCTTTCTGTCGTAAATAGTACCGCGTTTGGGGATGATGTAATTTCTATTCTGATTCTGCTCGATAACTTTTTTCCTCAGACGCGGATGGTCAATTATCTGAAGCTGGATGAGGCGCAGGGAGAGGAGTGCAAGCCAGAGGATTAAAAAAAAAGACATAAAAGCCATTCTTTTTCTTGTTTTTTTTCTGAAATAGCTGCTCATCTAATTTCCTCTTGAAGGCTCTGATTCTCGTCTTCATAGATTATCTGTTCTCTTTCAGGCCGAGAAAGATCAAGCTCTTCTCTGGCAAGGCGTTCAACTCGCTCGAGAGAGAGAAGCTCTGCTTTCTTGGCCTTGAGTTGCTTTACTTCTTCCTTAAGGGTCTCTAGCTGCTGCTCCAGCTCGGCTGTTTCAATGCCGAGACGGATGGATTCCATCTGATGCCAGATGTAAAAAGTGAAGATGGAAATGATGAACAGGGTGAATAATATCCCGATGGCGATTTCTCTTTTGCTGTACTTTTTCCGTATCATTCACACTTTCTCCGCTACTCTTAGTTTTGCCGAGCGGGCTCTGAAGTTGAGAGCAATTTCTTCTGGAGAGGGAGTGACTGGCCTTCTGGTGAGTACAGTGAGGAGGCGGTTTCCGTTGGCAGGAGCAGAAAGCCTGACAAAGGTGTGCTTTATAATCCTGTCTTCGAGTGAATGGAATGATATGGCAGCAATACGGGTCTGATGGGGGACAAGATGGATAAGCCTCTCTAGGAAATTTGAAAGACTTTTCAGCTCCTGGTTGACCTCAATCCTGAGTGCCTGAAAAACCTTAGCTGCGGGGTGAGTTTTTCCCTTTTGAGGACGCCAGCGGAAAATTTTTTCAACTAGCTGGCGAAGTTCACCCGTGGTGGCTATTTTCTTAGCTTTGCGGCGCTTGATTATTTCATCCACCAGACGGCGCGTGTTTCTTATTTCTCCATATTCGCGGAATATTCTGCGCAGTTGATGCTCGGAGTATTTGTTTATAACCTTATAGGCAGTAGTCTTGTTGCGGAGGTCCATTCTCATGTCGAGGGGACCGTTGATGTTGTAGCTGAAACCCCTTTGAGGAGAGTCGAGCTGGAAGGATGAAACTCCGAGGTCGAGGAGTACACCTCTTATTTCTGAGAAGCGAAGAT
Source organism: Candidatus Aminicenantales bacterium (assembly GCA_046760305.1). Lineage (GTDB taxonomy): Bacteria > Acidobacteriota > Aminicenantia > Aminicenantales > Aminicenantaceae > JBHIDX01. Next base: position 6,557 of record JBHIDX010000006.1, on the reverse strand, counting down.
TCAGGTCAGGGATGTACCTGAAATCGGAGTGAAAAAGTTCTACTCTCTCCCGGTAGGGAAGGAGATTCTCTTTTGCCTTGAGTAGAGAGGCCTCATCGATATCAAAACCGATGAGCTTTGCTTCAGGGTTTCTCTTCAGAATTTCGACTGCATGGCCGCCCAGGCCAAGGGTACAGTCGATGTAGGTCCCTTTTCTTTCGATTTTCAGGTAGTTCATGCTTTCTTCAAGCAGAACTGGGGTGTGGCCGTTGTGATTCATTCTGATGTTCCCTGCAGCTTTAGTTCAGAGATGATGTTGAAGTCTTCATCTGTGAGAGGTTTTTCCTTTATCTTCTGGTCAAGGATTTCCCTGTTCCAGACTTCGAGATGGTTGGAGAGTCCGATAACTTCAACCTCTTCATCCAGCTTTGCCTTTTCCCGCAAGGCCTGGTTGATGAGAACTCTCCCCTTAGAGTCAATGGTGTACTTTGTTCCCAGGCGGTTTACTCTGATCATGAAGTTTCTGACTGTGGGTTTGAGCAGCAGTGTACCTTTGGTTGCTATGCCGGTGAGCTTATTCCACTCGGAGAGTGGATAGATCTGGATTGCTTCGTCTGTGAGGGAGGTGATGAAAATCTCCCCTCCGTACTCTTCTTCAATGGCCTGGCGAAATTTTTCCGGAATTTTTAAACGTCCGCTCTTATCGAGCCTTGCTCTGTAACTTCCAATAAGAGAATTTCCCACTTTATCCCGTTTTATCCCGTTTTTAATCAATATAGGTAAGAAAAAGATAAATGTCAAGTAAAAAAAACCAAAAAATAAGCATAATTTTTACTCCTGGTGTATATGGTGTGAAGGCAGATAAACAGTACTATATATAGATGTTAGTTTTTTTCTTTAAAAAACTCACCTGCCTGCGTTTTCTTTTAGGAGCTTTCGGGCAAGCTTGAGGTCTTTCTCGAAAACGAGAATTTTTATTTCTCCCAGGCCGTCTGCTGTAAAAGGATGGATGGACTGCACTACCTGTCCCCTGTAGAGACAGGGAATGCCGTTATTTTCGAGGTATGATTTGATCACCTCTGCCTCTGCCACTCCCCAGACTTTCTTGACTTCAACCAGTTTTGAATCCGGATCTTTGCTTTCTTTTTTTTTCACGCCTTGTTTCCTGATAAAGTCTGGTACTCTTTTTGCCTCAACCTTTCTCTCCTTTTATTTCCGTAATTTTCTCCTTCATTTTATAATTGAAGTAATCACTCAGAATTTTGGCGTGGTCAAAGGCGAGGGGTGAAGGGAGGTTTTCCTGAGTGAAGATGCCAAGGGAACGGGCATCGTCTCCAGCACCTGGCCTCCCTTCTGCCGAAGCAATGTAGACGGTTGAGATGGTATGCAATCGCGGGTCCCGCTCAGGGTCTGAGTAGGTATGGAATTGTTGCTTAAGCTTTACCTTGAGCGATGTTTCTTCTTTGGCCTCGCGGATTGCCGCCTCTTCAAGCGACTCCCCGTAATCTACAAAACCCCCGGGAATTGCCCAGCCATAAGGGGGATTCTTCCTCTCAATCAGAATAATCCCCTGGGTGCCATTTTCCCTTTCTATCTCGATTATGATGTCAACTGTGGGCACAGGGTTTCTTTCTTTGGGCAAGGGTTTCCTCACAAAAAATCAGAAGTGCTGATTAGAACCAGCAATCAGTGCCTGAAAGTGAACTTCTTCTCCAGCTTCTCCAGTTTTTCTACGATTCCTCCGTACTCGAGCTCGCTGTAAGGAAGCATGGCCGCACCCGAGAATCCCTGGCGTCTCATGGCAGTGGCCTTTTCTGCAATCTGGTTTCTCACGTGATCCCAGTATGGGTGGTCGAAAACGTCGGCAGGCTCTGTTAATTTTCCTTCTTTAACACAGAAAGCTGCACCGGTGACGACTGGTGGACCATCGAAATAGGAGATGGTAGCGTTGAGCGGACAGGGCATCAGAGGGCCGGTATGGCTTCCCCGCATGAATCCCGCCACAAAGTGTCCGATCTGGAAGGGTGCCAGAACCTCTCCTGTGGCTGGAAACTCACCCTGGACCCTGACCAGCGCCACGGGGTCATCTTTTCCTGTGTATTTGCCGGCAATGTTGTGAAGTCTGGTGGTAGAGATAGAGACAGCCTGGTTTCCTGTTTGCCTGGAGAAGATGCTTTCGATAATGTATTTTTCGTTGTCCCTGAGCAGAGAGGCGATGTCATAAAGCTCGTCAGGAGCATTGAGGTCGATAACCTTGTCCTTTTCCGTGTGTTCAACATCCATGATGCGGAAAGTGAAACCCTCGCTCATCTTCGGGCTGAGCATAAGACCAGCGCAGTACATGGGATCAGCGAAAGCAAGGTAGAAAGGAAGGTTGTAGGCCCCGGGGTCAGTTTTATCCGCCGCAAAAAAGATAAAGGGTTCGTTCGGCCTCTCTTCGAATTCCATCTCGGCTACAGCCGGTCCCATGCCTTTTATGTTTCCGCTGAAAGCTTCCTTGAGAAGGTCCTGTCCGGCGCCGTAGAGGCCCTGTTTCTTGGCAACTTCTGTTCCTGCTATAAAAGCATCCCAGGCCATCTTGTGGATTTTTTCGTCCAGAACGCCTCTTTCATGAGTGCAGAGAATGGCGATGTCATCTCCGGTGTGACTGATGTAGAAATCGATGACTATATCTTTTCCCTCCTCTTTGACGAACTTTCTCACTTCCTCAACAAGAGCCTTGCTGGGGGTGATGTGACCTCCTATGCTTCCGATATCAGCTTTGAGGACACTGAGAGTAATTTTCATCTCATCCTCCTTCGTAGATGTATTTTTGGTAAAAAAAGCGAAATGCTCTTAGTTGTCATTTTAGCCTGAATTGTTCATAAATATCAATATTTTTAGCACGGTTATATTGCTAATGGTATGGAAATCAGGGATGGAAATCAGGCACATGTACCGATTTCCCGAAATCGGCGACGTTTCCCTTGATTTCCAGGTCGGTGTCTCTTTTTCTTACACATGTCCTTAGAGAGGGACAGTTAGCTTAGAGATTCAGATTTTTATTCGGAAAAAGACTTGGCATGAATATTGCATTTATATTATTTATGTTGATGAGAAGGAGTGAGAGAATGAAAAAAGAAGTAAGCTATCAAGCCCTTATTTTTTCCATTGTTTTTTTCCTCTTTTTATTGTTTCCTTGCCTTCTTGACGCCCGCCACTATAAATACATACACGAGCCCGAAGAAGACATTTATTTCGGTCATATCAGCTATACCGAGCTTAAGAATGATGCCCAGGACCCAGTGGTCCTGAGAGAAGGGAGGAGGCTTCCTGAGGCAGCGGTTTTAAATCTCCCCCTGGCACCTGGCGACACCATCGTCACCTTTGGTCAGCGGAGATGTGAAATTCAATTTGATACAGGAACAATCATCAGGCTCGATGTTAAGACTGAACTGACAATCGAGACCGTCCTCGCCCAAAGCTTAAGCTCCTGGGATAAGGTGACAAACCTTATCCTTCACCGAGGCCAGGTTTACATCATGTACACCAGTTACGGAAGTCGGGAGCTTTTCCAGGTAAAGACGCCTTTTGCCGCAGTAAAAATTAAAAACAGAACAGTTGCCTCTATAAAGGCCACTGAAGATAGTGGCTCAGAGGTCCAGGTGAAGGCGGGAAAAGTGTTGGTGATGTATGGTCCTGATGAGGACAGCCTTAAGGAAATAAAAGTAAAACCCAAGGAGAGGCTGATAATAACCGCTGACCACCAGGCACAGAAAGGAGTTTTAATCCAGGATGGTGATTTTGAAAAGTGGAACAAATACATAAACGACAATTTTGCTCAGCTCCACAGAGGAAAAGCATTTGTTCCTGAGCCTATTCTCCGCTACCCCCCTGCTGTTGTCTATTTTGCCCGCAAGTACTCCAACATCTACGGCGAATGGGCATGGGATGATTATTTTGGCTGGGTGTGGAAGCCAGCCTACTACACCTACTACCCCAGCGGACTCTGGCAGCCATATTACTACGGCATGTGGCGGGAAATTGGCGGTAATCTCTTCTGGGTTCCTGAGGAACCATGGGGATGGGTGCCCTACCATCTCGGTGTCTGGCACTGGAATAAAAAACTGGGCTGGGTGTGGATTCCCGGCTCAGCCTTTGCTCCTGCCTGGGTTTACTGGGGTTATTTCTCCGGGTTCTATTCCTGGAGGCCATGGACACTATGGGATTGGAGTTTCTCCTGGTATAACCCTTACTCGTATGAAATATTACCTTCACTGGCGTATCTCATGCCTGCCCGGGAAAGCGAATCATCAAAGCCTGTTTTGCGCAAGATAAGCAAGAAACAGATGCAGAAGAAAAGCTCTTCTTACCCCCTGCGGGGAGAACTGAGGAATGCTTATAAAAACATCATATCAGCCCTCAAGAAAAAGGACGCCTCTGTGGTTGATTCATTCTGGGCTGTACCTCGTCACTTTCTCTTCGTCAAAGACAGCGATCTTGATGCACCCCACATCCAGAACAAGATTATCACTTCCGAAAAATTTTTAAAGGAAAAAAGTAATTCTCGTCTGCTGAGAGAGGGAGTTCCTTACAAAGGTGATGCTTTTCAGGCTCCAGTGAGAGCATTTATCCGTAACCTGAGGGTGAAAGAACTCAGATCCTATGTCATTCCATCTTTCTCCAGGACAAAGGAGAGGATTGGCAATCTCAAGAGTAATAAATTTCCGGCCAGAATGAAGCGAGGGACAACTACTGAGTCAAAATCTGGTAAAACTCATCTCCGGGGAACAATTCGCACCGTTGACAAAACGCGCTCCTTCAACCTTGTTGAAAGCAAAGCACGAGGCCGCAGCTTTGAAATGAATTTCAGGGATTGGAATTCTGATATCAGAGCAGCAAGGAAAATTGGGGTAAGTATCTTCTATTCGAGCAGGACAAATGAAATCAGATGTCCTGAACTGAACATCTCCTCAAGAACTGTTGTTGCTCAGAGAGGTAGATCGCCTTCAAGAAGCGGATTCCGTTTTCATCCCTCATCAGTGAGTTCTGGCTCTTCTTCAGTTAGTTCAAGCTCTTCTGGCTCTACAAGCTCCGGCAGAGTAGTGGGCAGCCGGGGAGGAGGTCACTCCCGGGGCAGCGTTTCTAAAGGCGGAAGCGGCAGCAGAGTGAATAAATGAGACATCCAGGAAATTAGCTCAAGGGGTTTTTCGAGCACAAGAGAATAGAGAACAACTTTTCTCCTGAAATCCTCTATGTATTCCTTACTCAGAGGCGCCACAGGTTTAAATTTCTGGGCAAGTGGATTAAGATACCTTCCCCGGTGTTTTATTCTGTAATCAAGATGGGGACCTGTTGATTCTCCGGATGAGCCGACATAACCGATTGTCTGTCCCTGTCTCACCTTTGCACCCTTTCTTATTCCTGGAGCGCGCTTCCTGGGATGGAGGTGAAGATAGAGTGTCTCATAGCCGTTCTTGTGGCGGATTTTTACCATGTAGCCCGCAGCACCGTTCCATCCCGCATAGGTTACAGTGCCCTCAGCAGTGGCCTGGACAGGAGTGCCTATCCTGGCCGCATAGTCAACCCCGAAATGAGGCCTGTATATTTTGCGAATTGGGTGCAGGCGCTTCAGGCTGAAGAAAGAAGTAATCCGACTGAAAGGTATCGGAGACTTCAGGAATTCTCTCTCCAGCGAATTGCCTTCAGCGTCATAGTAGTCACCTCTGTTTGTCCCAGGATAGGAGTAGTAGAAGGCCTGAAATTTTTTCCCCTGGTTAACGTACTCGGCAGCGATGATTTTTCCGTAGCCCACAAACTCTCCTCTGAGGTATTTTTTCTCGAAGAGGATTTTGAATGTATCTCCTGGCCTGGGGTCAGTGTAGAAGTCTATGTCCCAGGGGAAAATTCTGTCAGCTAGGAAGAGGGCAAGGTAGTTTTCTTCTCCCTCTTTGTTTACTGCTGTGATGAGGTTGTCTTCAACAGTGCCGGAAATGAGCCCCACCTCTGTTTTATACGGAATGTCTTTGATTTCTGCTCTATAATTTTCTCCATCTTTTACCAGGAGCAGATACCTGTCCTCATCAATATCGTATTCAAGCCGTTTAAAAGTTCCCTCTTTTGAACAATGGATTCGGATTTCATGGCCGGCTTTTATCTTTGCCAGGTCGTAGAGAGCTTTTGCCTCCTCTCTCATCCTGTGAATTTCGAGCGGGGAGAGATTGTAGCTGCTCATGATATCAGTAAAGGTTGAACCGCGGGGAATGGAGATTCTGTTTTCTTTAAGCTCTGAGGGTGATGTCTTTGCTTCTGGAAATGGCTTCTGGATTTGAGCCTCGGCCTGCTTTTCCTCCTCTCTATTTTCTGGGGATTCTTTCCTGTGAAGCAAGGTGAGCGAAGAATAGAGGATGAGGATACCTCCCAGGGAGAGAAAAAGGTAGAGACGGAGCGGCTTGTTTTTCTTTTTTCTGGCCATTGAAAGCCTCATCCTCGATCTCCTCGATCACATTATAAATGATTGAAGCAGAATGCAAAAGTCCTGAAAGTAAGCATCTTTTTTTCCGTGATAATCAAGCATAATATTAAAAGGAAGAAGAAAA
>JBHIDX010000005.1:0-83753 GCA_046760305.1 Candidatus Aminicenantales bacterium | reverse complement strand
CTATTTTTGCGCAAAATAAATATATAATAGAATAGATGAACAAAGTCAAGAAAAATAGGCCGTGCTCCATTTTTCCAGGGAACAATTTGAATTGAGTTTTCGTAGAAAAAGATTGGAGGTTCAGATGAAGAAGCTGAGATTTCTCCTTGTATCATCGACGGCACTTTCTCTCGTTTTCACCCTTGGGCTAGAGGCAAAGTCAAAAAGAGAAGTTCTGGAAAAAAATCTTACCATCGACCTTTCACAGCCTGTTTCGCTTGAATTCATCGACGTGGACGGCGACCTCAAATTCTCATCCTGGGAAAAAAGCCTGGTAAATATCAGGGTGACAAAAGAAGCAAAAGCGCTTGACTCGAGAAGGTCAGAAAAGCTTCTCAGGGAAACAGAGGTAGAGATAAGCCAGAGAAAAAACGAAATAAAAGTTGAAATTCACTACCCGAGACTTAAAGGTCTTTTCTTCTGGCTGACTGATTTGTCACGGGTTAAGGTAAAGACAGAAATAATCCTTCCCCGCCGGAGTGAGGTAAGAGGCCGTACGGTCGACGGCTCAATCCAAGGTGAAAACATCAAAGGCAAGGCCTTTCTGCGAACAGTAGACGGTTCTATATACCTGAGAAACCTCCAGGCTGATATCAGAGCCAGAACGACAGACGGAAGAATAAGGATAGAGGATATTAACGGAGAAGTGGAAGCAAGGACAATCGACGGTGATGTAAACATCTCGGGCGTTTTAACCGAGCTCAACCTTTCCTCAGTCGATGGAGATATCTTCGTCAACGCCCAACCCTCTTCCCAAATGAAAAAAGACTGGAACATAAGCTCAGTTGATGGTGATATAGAATTCTACCTTCCTCCAGATTTTTCCGCTGACTTCTACTTTCGCACCTCTGACGGTCGCATCACAAGCAGAATTCCACTTGTCTTCACCGAATTTTCTTCAAGAAAAAAAATCTCAGGTAAAATAAACGAGGGGGGCTATGTGCTGAGGATAAAAACAGTGGACGGTGACATCCTGGTAAACACCTCTTCTGGACAATGAATCCCAGAACTGAGAAAAATGAATTCCTGTTCCCTGGAAGAAAAACCGTTGCCGGAGCAAGCCCTATTTTCCCCTGTCTCTTCTGAGAACCAGCCTGAGAGGGGTTCCCCAGAAATCAAACTCCTCACGTAACCTGTTCACAAGAAATTTCTCGTAGCTAGGGGCGAGGCCCGCCTTAGAGTGAGTAAAGAGAAGAAAAGTGGGGGGAAGAATCCCTTTCTGGGTGATGTATTTTACCTTAAACTTTCGCCTGTTTTTCGAAAGAGGGGGGTGGTGCTGGGTTAAAGAGGTGAGAAATCTATTCAGGCACGAGGTCTCTATCCTTTTGCAGGCATTGGCATGTACTTCCTCAGCTATGTCAAGGATTTTAACCACCCTCTTTCCTGTGAGGGCAGAGATGAAAATAAGAGGTGCATAGCTTACGAACTCCAACTTGTGGTAGACTCTGGTTCTTATTTCATCAGTCGTTAAGTAACCTTTTTCGATTAAATCCCACTTATTGAGAGCAATGAGGAGAGGCTTACCCGAATCACGAGCAAGGTGGGCCACGGCTGTGTCCTGGCGGGTTGGGAATTCCTGAGCATCCAGAATCAAGCAAACAACATCCGCAGCTCTGATATCTTTTTTGGCTTTAATAATACTCGCTTTTTCCCGTTCGTCCCTTGTCCGGCTCAGCCTTCGGATTCCAGCCGTATCCACAAGACAGTAGTGTTTTTTGCCTCTGGTAATCAGGGTATCCGTGCTGTCCCTTGTTGTGCCCGGAGAGTGGCTGATGACAAGCCTCTCCTCCCCACACAAACGGTTAACTATCGAGGATTTTCCGACATTAATGCGGCCAATAATGGCTATCTTGAGGGGCATGACCTCTTTCTCTTGCTGGACTGGCGGGGGAAGCGAGCCGGCCAGGGCTTCCTCAAGAAGTTCGATGTTTCTTTTGTGTTCAGCGGAGAGAGGGTATATTTTTTCCTCACCCAGGGTGAAAAAATCACCGAGTTTCTCTTCCTCGGCCGGATTGTCCACTTTATTGACAACGACAAACATTTTTTTTCCCAGTTTTTTGAGCAGGAAAAAGAGTTCCTTTTCCGCTGGCAGCAACTCTCGCTTGGCATCAAGGACAAAAACTATCATCTCTGCCTTCCTTGATGCTTGCCACGCTTTATCCTTTATCTGAGAGGATAGAGGCTCTTCCTGCAAATCAAAGAATCCACCTGTATCAATTAGGATGCATTCCCGGCCCTCAAAGGCACACAGAGCCTCTATCTGGTCTCTTGTCATTCCAGGGAGGGAGTGAACCAAGGAGCGTCTTCTCTTCAGCAGCCGGTTGAAAAGCGAAGATTTACCCACGTTGGGATAACCAACAATCACCACTCGGGGTAATTTCTGTAATTTCACTCGCTACCTCTTGAAAAATGTTGATGATGTGAGGGATGCTGACGCTTAGCGGGAAATTAAATCATACTTGGGGAGAAGAGGACGACTGATATTTATATGCCCTCCCAGCGTCTCTTTCTCCATCCCTTCGACCATAATGTAGACTCTCCTTATCTGTTTGAAATTGTAGGTAAGGGAATTGACTATGGCATAGACAGTTGAAATTTCTGCCGACGAACCCAGAATATTCCCCTCTTGGATTGATCTTGTAAAATCGACGTAGGCAGTCCCGTCTCTGGTAACAAAAACCTCTCTGAGTTGGGTCTCAGGGGGGAGAGGCGTAAGATATTCTTTCTCCGAGCCTTTGATGAGCTCTTTTATCACCTGCTTTGCTTCAACCTCAACCTCTTCATCTGTAAAAATTTCCCTCTGCTCTGGATGAAGATTGGAATCCCTTTCAGAGAGAAAAAAGAGGGTGACCTTTTTATTCTCCCTTTTTTCCTCGCCTTTCTCCGATATCTGGCGGCTGAGAGAATCAGCCCTTTTGGTGATTCTCCTCGGACCTGTCTTGGTGATGAAGATGACGACAAGAAAAACGAGCAGAATGGAAAGAAACGAGAGGACAGTGATTCTTTTCCTTGTCATTTTCTTATTCTTGCTACTTGAGTGAGTAGAGTTTTTCGAACTCAATCAGCCCTTTATAGATTGCCTGGGCCACTTTCTCCTGGAATGTTTCGTTGAGGAGGTTTTTCTCCTCCTCAGGATTGGAGATGAAAGCCACCTCAACCAGGACCGCAGGGCAGGCAACTCCGGTAAGAACCTTGAAAGGCGCCTGCTTGATTCCCCTGTTCTTGGTGCCGAGGAGCATGTTGAGCTCATCCTGGATAAACTCTGCCAGCAGACTGCTCTGCTCGAGGTAGGCAGCCTGAGCCATATCCCAGAGAATCATCTTTATCTCGTCCTTTTCCTCGCTCTCGCCTGCTATCCGGCTGTCAAGCTCAGAGGAGGAATTCTCTAGATAAGCAAGACGGCGAGCCTCCTCATCGGTGGCGTTCATACTGAGAAAATAGGTTTCAGAGCCATGGGCATTTTTCCTGTAAGAGCTGTTAACATGAATGGAGATGAAAAGATCTGCTTTGTTGTTGTTGGCCAAGGCAGCTCTTTCTTCAAGTGAAAGGCTGATATCTTTTTCCCTGGTGAGGAAGACTCTGTAAGCAAGGTTTCGCTCGATAATCTTCTTCAACTTCAAGCTAACCGCGAGCGTGATTTCTTTTTCGAGCACACCAAGAGGCCCTCTTGCTCCGCCTTCAAGACCCCCATGGCCGGGGTCGATGACAATTGTTCTTACCTTTTCCGGCTCTCTCTGCTGGAGCGAAGAAGGCGTGTCTCCGGCAGGAAGTGAATAACTGAGTAAAAATAAAATGAAGGAGAGGAAGAAAGATGCTGAGAGAGAGAGCTTCAGCGCACTTGGATTTCTTTTCTTCTTATCTCTATCCTCGAGCAATGTTTCCTTCAGCTTCTTCATCATGGAGGCGGCGGGAATCGAACCCGCGTCCGAAGACATTCAACACAAAGCATCTACATGCTTATCCTCTTCAGCAACTTCGCTCTGCAGCACGAGAAGAGGCAAGTTGCTGCAGAACTAGTCCTGATTGAACTTCGCTCACCAGAGACAGGACATCTCTGGCTTGCTGATCCTGCTTGTCGGCGCCTCTCTAGTCCCGCAGGAAAGGACAAGAGAGACGGCATGCCTGTTTCTCAGGCAGCGGCTTGCAGAGGTTCTGCACTTAGTTTTTTCCACCTTTTTCCGAGGTGGGTGGAGCCTCGACATGCTGCTTCTGCCTCACTGTCTCCGTCGAAACCTGTTCGCCCCCATATCCTAGACCTAAATTATAGGTAATTAACCCACCCCTTGTCAACACACCCGAGGAAGTGCTGGCAGCCGTCCTCTTTTGTTTCACAGGCAAAGAAAAAAAGAGTAGCGAAAGGTGAAAAATTTTATCTGGCGGGGCCGACGAGACTTGAACTCGCGACCTCCGGCGTGACAGGCCGGCGTTCTAACCAAACTGAACTACGACCCCGCTGAGGCATTACATTATAATATTAATACCGCCTTAGTTTCAATAGGGCGATGGAGTAGATGAATCAAGATTCTACGAAACATTAAAACACAAAGTTGCTTTTTTAAGTTACAGAGTGACTGAGTCAACTGGGTAAGGAACTACATTTTTTCGAGGGCGGCAATCCTCTCTTCAACTGGAGGATGGGTGCTGAATAACCTGTTGACTCTTCCCCTGAATTCGAGAAGCGGATTTATGATGTAGAGATGTGCTGTGGCTTTATTGGCAACCTCCAACGGCTCTTTGTCTGCAGAGATCTTTCTCAGAGCTGAAGCCAAACCCGGGGGATACCGGGTAAGCAGTGCTCCATTTGCGTCGGCCAGGAATTCCCTTTTCCGAGAAACGGCTAAACGTATAAGTTGAGCGATGAGGGGCGAAATTACAGCCAGGATGAGACCAACCAGTACAAGGATAGCACCAGCATTCCCTCCACCCTTGCCGCTCCTGCTTCGACTCCTCCTTCTTCCTCCTCCCCATAAAAAAGTACGAAGAATCCAGTCGCTGAGAAGGACTATCACTCCAACCATGACCACTGCCAAAGTCTGAACGAGCACATCATAATTTTTAATGTGGGACATTTCATGGGCAATTACTCCTTCGAGTTCGACACGGTTCAACTTGGTCAATAGTCCCTTAGTAACAACGATGACTGAGTTTTTTGGATTCCTGCCAGAAGCAAAAGCATTGGGAGCTGTATCATCTATGATGTAGCATCGAGGTTTTGGAATTCCTGCTGCAATCGCTAATCCTTCGACCGTGTTGTAAAGGTAAGGATAATCTTTTTTCTCGACGGGCTTTGCCCGGCTGATAGCAAGAACTATCCTGTCGCTGGCATAGTAGCTCCCAAAGGTCATGGCTACGGCAATTATTACAGCCAGAACCAGTGCCTGAGGACCAAGGTTGGTGAGCTCTCCAAAAAACCAGGTTAGGGCGAAAACCAGGCCAAGAAAAAAGAGGACAAGGAAAAAAGACTTCCATTTGTTACGAGTAATCTGTTCATACATTTTTGCTTATTCTCTGAAGGGGGGAATTCTAGAATTTTACTTTTACCGGTTCTCTTGCCTCTGCTTCCTCAATCTCAAAGTAATCTTTCTCTTTAAAATTGAACATCCGGGCAACAAAGTTAGAAGGAAAGACCTGCTGTTTCATGTTAAACTTCATCACGGTATCATTATAAAACTGCCTGGCGTACGCGATTTTGCTTTCAGTTCCGGCTAATTCTTCTTGAAGCATCATGAAATTCTCGTTTGCTTTAAGCTGTGGATAGTTTTCGGCAACAGCAAAGAGGGACTTCAGGGTTCCGGTGAGCATGCTCTCAGCTTCCCCCTGTTCTTTAACAGAGGAGGCGTTAATTGCTTTGGCTCGTGCTTCTGTCACCTTCTCGAACACTTCCCTCTCATGTTTTGCGTATCCTTTCACGGTTTCCACAAGATTAGGAATAAGGTCATATCTCCGCCTGAGCTGAACATCAATCTGAGCCCATCCGTTGTCACAGCGGTTCCTCAACCTTACTAGGCTGTTGTAGATCCCGATTCCGGCCAAGAAGATGACACCAATGATAATCAACACAATTATAAGGATTACTCCCATCTCTTTCTCCTCAATGGAATTCTTTAGGCCAAATTGTGTCTTATATAGTAACCATTTTTTGGTTCGTTATGTCAAAGGATTTTTTGTTCAAAAAAGAGAAATGCTTGATAAATCAAGCCCACACAGAAATTGATCTGAGTTAGTGAGTGACTGCATGACTGAGGTAAGACCTGTGAAATAAAAATTGACAGTAGGATAGGACAGTGTTATATTCGTAGTCCTAAAAACTGCTTTTTTAGGGAATCCAATAATAACCGCTTTAAGGAGGTATTCTCAAATGGCTTCATTAAAGGAAAAATTCGCATCAAAAATCGAGCCCATGCGCGAAAAGGTCAGAACTCTCATCAAAGAAAAGGGCGATGTAAAGATTTCTGAAGTGACAGTAGCTCAGGCTTATGGCGGAATGCGCGGAGTGAAATGCATGGTTACTGAAACATCAGCACTTGACCCCATGGAAGGGATTCGCTTTCGCGGTTACAACATTCCTCAATTGCGAGAGAAGCTCCCCAAAGCTCCAGGCGGCGAAGAACCACTCCCGGAAGGGATATTCTACCTTCTTCTAACCGGTGAACTGCCGAGCGAGGAAGATGTAAAAGAAATCACACAGGAGTGGCGGAAACGGAGTCCTCTTCCTGACTACCTGATCGATGTTCTCAAAACCATCCCTAAAGACACTCATCCCATGACCCAGTTCTCCCTCGGTATCCTCACCCTCCAGAAAGAATCCATCTTTGCCAGAAAATACAGAGAGGGAATAAGCAAGATGGAGTACTGGGATCCTGTGTTCGAGGATGTAATGAATCTTCTGGCCAAGCTTCCCCCGCTTGCTTCCTACATCTACAGGAAGAGCTATAAAGATGACAATCATATACCCGCTGATCCTGAGCTAGACTGGGGTGGAAACTTCGCTCACATGCTCGGTATCGAAAACGAAGAGTTCAAGGAGCTGATGCGGCTCTACCTTGTCCTCCACAGCGACCATGAGGGAGGAAATGTCTCTGCTCACACAACCCATCTTGTCGGTTCTGCTCTCTCCGATGCATACTATGCGCTCTCGGCAGGAATGAACGGATTAGCCGGCCCCCTGCACGGACTGGCCAACCAGGAAGTTCTCCGCTGGGTGCAGAATCTGATGGATAAACTCGGCGGGGTGCCGACAAAAGAGCAGCTCAAGGATTTCTGCTGGGAGACTCTCAATTCAGGCCAGGTAATTCCAGGATACGGCCATGCAGTGCTCCGACAGACTGACCCCAGGTATGTTGCTCAGAGAGAATTCGCCCTCAAACACATGCCTGATGACGAAATCTTCCAGGTAGTCAGTGCCCTTTACGAAGTTGTGCCCCCTATCCTTCAGGAACAGGGAAAGGCCAAAAACCCCTGGCCGAATGTTGATGCCCACTCAGGCTGTCTGCTCCTCCATTATGGCGTGACTGAATATGACTTCTACACTGTCTTCTTCGGGGTTTCGCGTGCTATCGGTGTGCTCTCTTCTCTCATCTGGGACAGGGCTCTGGGACTGGCAATAGAGAGACCCAAGAGTGTGACCACCGAGTGGATTGAAGAATACGTAAAGAAGTAAGTAATAACTCTAACCAGCACAAAGGATAAGGGGGAGTGAGATAAGATTCGCTCCCCCTTGGCACTCTTTTCCAGCTAGCGAGCCAGCCTGAAAAATTTGAGTACTTCCATAAAATCCGAACTTGTAAACGAAACAGAACACTCTCCTGTCCTCTTTGCCCCGGGAATCCAGGAGGCACTCTCGGCATTCTCCTCGTCCTTGAAAGTGACTTCCATCGTATAGGGAGGTTTAAGCTTGAAGGGCTTAAAGTCATCAAGCCGCCTGAGAGCTTTTGCAGTCTTTTCCCTGATCAGTTCCTGAGCTTTTTTCGGATGGAGCATTTTTGCTGCCTTGCCAATACCTTCTTTCACGGCCACAGTCTCAACATCTCCAAAGAGCTCTTTTGCCTGTTTGCAGACTGCCAGGTCGCCGGCAACCAAGACAAGGGGAACATTATAATTCCCGGCAATAAAAGCATTAATCCCACATTCGGGCATCCTCAGCCCGTTGAGCGCAACATTAAAAATCGAACCTGTCATGGTGTGTTTGAGCACAGCATCGGGTGTTTGTGCTCGGGCATGGTAGCCGATGAAGATTACAGCGTCAAAGGTGCGGTCAATGCCCTCCATCATGCTCAGCGGGCCACCGGACCAATCGCGGATAAGCTGTGCATTCTCGTGGAGGAGGCCGGGAAGGATGTTACGTGCGCTGCCGTGAGAGTCGCGGACAACAATCTCAGTCGCCCCTGCATCAAGCGCTCCGAGAACAGCCGCGTTTGCTTCCTCAGTCATCAGCCTGCGGAAGAGTCCGTAATCCTTCCCGTTGCGGCTCACATCTTCCCAGTTAACCACTCCGCAAACTCCTTCCATGTCAACTGAAATAAAAACCTTGAGCTCTTTCTGAGCTTCATCCGCGCGCAAGAGGACCGAAAACCCGAGAAACATAAATCCCAAGAAAAGAGTTAAAACTTTTCTGCCCATCTGACCTCCTTCTGGATATAGTTTCTTCTCTATATATCAAATTTCGACAGCCCACAAAAGGGCAAACTTGACATAGAGAATAAAATAAACAATAATTAACTAACCATTTAGTTAATTTTGATTAATCATGTATTTTCGAAATAACGATTCAGGTTAAAGGAAGGTGACGAATGAGCCGCGAAAAAATCTTACACACAGCCCAAAAAATTTTTGCCAAGAAAGGATTCAAGGCTGCAACGACGAAGGAAATTGCAGAGAAGGCAAAGATTAACAAAGCAATGATTTATTACTATTTTAAGAATAAAGAAGAACTCTACCTTGAAGTCCTGAAGAATTTTTTTGGGAAAATTTCCTCCAGTTTCTCTGACGTCTCCTCTCTCGAACTCAACCCACCCGAAAAATTTAAAATATTCATCTCCGAATACATAGATATTATTTCAAAAAACAGAGACATGCCTCCCTTCATCCTCCACTGCTTTCTTTCAGGTAAAAAACAGGTTTTGAACGCTCTCAAGGAAATAGTTGTTCCCCTTTACCAGAAGGCATTCTCTCTTTTCCAGGAGGGAAAAGAAAACGGATATTTCAACGACCTCGATTTTAAAAACGTCAGCACCACGGTGGTAGGTGGAATCGTTTTCTATTTTGTGGCCAGCCCCCTGTTCTCGCTCATCTGGGACGAAGACCCACTCTCGGAGGAAAAAATCGCCAAGAAAAAAAAGGAGCTCATAAAGCTCCTCGAGCAGGGACTGGTCAAGGACGAAAAACAATCGAGGTCAAAAGAGGAGAAATAATGAAGAAATTCATAATTATTTTCTCTGTGGTCATTATCCTCATCTCTGCCTCTACTCTCCTCATCCTCAGGATCCTGCCTGGATTAAAAAAACAGGCGGAAGGAGAAGGAATAATCGAGGTTTCGGGTATTATCGAAGCTGTGGAGACAGAAATCAGGGCTCAGAGTCAGGGAGAAGTGAAGCGTATTTTTGTCGAGGAAGGCCAGGATGTGAATCAGGGACAGATGCTCTGTCTTCTTGAGAGCGAAAAACTTCATCTCCAGCTCAACCAGGTGAGAGCAGCCCTCCAGGGCGCTAGAGCAAAGCTCAGGCTGGTAGAAAAAGGAACCAAAAAAGAACTGATTGCTGTGGCCAAAAATCAGCTTGAAAGTGCCGAAAAACAGATGGAAATAGCCAGCAAAAACCAGGAAAGGATGGAAAGACTGTTCAAAGAGGGAGCAATATCAAAAACTCAAAAAGAAGAGGCAGACCTTAAGCTCAAGCTGGCAGTGGAACAGTATGAGAGTGCAAGGGAAAACTATGAGCTGGCAAAAAGAGGAAGCGAAAAGGAAGAGGTTGAAATGGTGAAGGCAGAAATCAGCAATCTGGTGGCAAAAGAAAACATTCTTCTCCGTCAGATTAAGGATACTGAAGTCAGGGCTCCTTCTTCAGGTTATGTTGAGATTCGCCACATTGAACTCGGCGAGTTGGCCCTGCCCGGGACTCTCCTCTTCAGCCTGATTGACCCCACCCGAACCTACGTCAAGGCTTATGTGCCTGAAAAATATATCGGAAAATTGAAAACAGGGGATGAAGTGAGAGTTCTCACAGACTCTTTCCCCGAGAAAGTGTTCAGGGGAAAAATTGATTTTATCTCAGACAAAGCAGAATTTGCCCCCAAAGACATCCAGACCAGAGAAGAGAGGCTGAAGCTGGTCTTCATGGTCAAGTCCTACCTTGATAACCCCCTGAGAGAGCTGAAACCAGGGATGCCGGTAGATGTGGAAATAAAACTCGATCTCTCCTCGAAGTAAACTGTGTGGGGAGTTATGGACGAACAAGCACTCATCATCAAAAACCTGACAAAAACATTTGAGACCGTAAAAGCTGTGAACAATGTGAGTCTTGAGGTTGAGAAGGGAAAAGTGTTCGGCCTTATTGGGCCTGATGGAGCGGGCAAAACCACCCTTCTCCGCCTGATAGCCGGACTGCTACGCCCTGAAAAAGGCTCCCTTCTTGTGGCTGGAATTGATGTCGTCAAAGAGCCCCAAAGAATTAAAACAAAAATCGGGTACATGCCTCAGCATTTCAGCCTTTACGGAGACCTTACAGTGGGAGAGAATCTTAAGTTTTTCGCTGACATATACCTTGTTCCAGAAGCACAGCTCGAAGAGAGGAAAAGAGAACTTCTCCACTTCAGCCAGCTGGCACCTTTTGAAAAAAGGCTTGCCCGAAACCTTTCTGGCGGAATGCAGAAAAAGCTCGCCTTGGCCTGCAACCTCTTTCACACCCCTGAGATTCTACTCCTTGATGAGCCGACCACAGGGGTAGACCCCATCTCGCGAAAAGAACTGTGGCAGATTCTCTCAAACCTCAACCAGCAGGGAGTAACGATTATCTTCACCACTCCCTACATGGACGAAGCTCAGAAGTGCCACAAGGTGGGCCTTATCCACAGGGGCCGGATCATTGCCTGTGAAACACCCAGGGCTCTCATCGAAGGGATGGAAGATGAAGTCATAGAAATTATCACTGAGCAGGAGAAAGCCAGGAGCGCACTCCAGGAACTCAAAGAGGTAAAAAGCATTTACCCTTTTGGCGAGGCACTTCACCTCCTGGTAGAAAAAGAAAGTCTAGCCCTGTCAGACATAAAAGAGGTTTTGAGTCAGAAGGGAATAGCGATGAAGAGTGCAAGGAAGATTTCTCCTTCTTTTGAAGATGTTTTTCTGGCCATCCTTTACGACGAGAAAAGCAATCAGAAAGGAAAATAGCTGTGGAGGCGATTGTTACCAGAGAACTGAGCAAAACATTCGGGAAATTTACGGCTGTAGATAGCATCTCGTTTTCGGTAAGAAAAGGAGAGATATTCGGTTTCCTGGGCCCGAATGGAGCAGGAAAATCAACCACCATCAGGATGCTGTGCGGCATAATCAGACAGACATCAGGTGAGGCTTTTGTCGGAGGACACAGGATTGACACCGAGCCTGAAAAGATAAAAAGAATCATCGGCTACATGTCCCAGAAATTTACGCTCTACCCGGACCTCACTGTGGAGGAAAACATCGATTTTCATGCAGGAATACATCAGCTTCCCAGGAGAATGCTGACAGAGAGGAAAAGGTGGGTGCTGGAGATGGCTGACCTTAAGGGAAGAGAAAATCAAATGGCCAAAGACCTTTCTGGTGGATGGAAGCAGCGTCTCTCGCTCGGATGCGCCATACTCCACCGGCCGGAAATTCTTTTTCTTGACGAGCCGACAGCAAGTGTTGACCCAGTATCCAGGAGAGACTTCTGGGATTTAATCTACAGTCTAGCCGGGCAAGGGACAACGGTCTTTGTCACCTCCCATTACATGGACGAAGTTGAACGCTGCCATAGGATAGGAATAATCCACAAAGGGAGGATAATGGCTATCGGTTCTCCCAAAGAACTCAAAACAGAACTGACTGGAAAGGATGACTCTTCTCTTGAGGATGTTTTTATCTCTGCAGTCAGAAGAGGAGAATAAGAGTGAGAAGCAGAATTTTCCCCCTCATGAGGAAGGAAATGATACACATCCTGAGAGACCCCAGGAGCCTTTACATTGCAGTCGGAATTCCAATTCTTCTCATTATCCTCTTTGGCTATGCCATCACCTTTAACATAAAGCATATCCCAATCAGCGTAATCGACCTTGACTCAACAAGCCTCAGCCGGGAACTCATCTCAATCCTGGGCTCGAATGAGTACTTTGACATTGTTCATCATTCAAACAACTACTCAGGTGTGGAGAGGATTCTGGAGAGGGGAAAAGCAAGGATTGTTGTCGTTATCCCTGCTCACTTTTCCCGTGATATCTCAAGGGGAAAAGATGTCTCTCTTCAGCTCCTTTTAGACGGCACAGACAATAACACAGCCCTTATAGCACTTGGCTATCTATCGAGGATTATCTATAATTTCTCATCAATCATTAGCATAAAAACACCTGGGGGCAGAAACATGCAGGCTGCAGCTCAACTCCCACCTGTCGAGCTAAGGACAAGAGCCTGGTTTAACCCTGCCCTGAACAGCACGTTTTTCATCGTGCCCGGGCTGATTGCCGTGGTAATGATGATTCTCGCTTCAATGCTCACCTCCCTCACTATAGCCCGCGAATGGGAAGTGGGAACAATGGAGCAGCTAATCTCGACTCCAGTGAAACCCTTTGAAATCATAATCGGAAAACTTCTTCCTTATTTTTTTCTGGGCATAATCCAGATGATACTCGTCGTTGCCACTGGAATGCTCCTTTTCAAAATTCACATCAAAGGAAGCCTCCTTCTTTTAATCACTGCCACCTTCATATTTCTTATCTGCGGCCTGGGCATTGGACTTCTCATCTCTACCATAGCCAAATCTCAGCAGCTCGCTTTCATGTTTTCTGTCCTCTCAAGCCTGCTGCCGTCATTCATCCTCTCCGGATTTATCTTTCCTGTGGCCAGTATGCCCCGTATCATTCAGCTCTTCACCTTTCTCGTGCCGGCAAAATATTTCCTTGTAATCCTCAGAGGTATATTCCTCAAAGGAAACACTTTTCACTATCATTTTTTCGAACTTATTCCCCTCCTCATCATCGGAACAGTTATCTTCCTTGCCTGTTCAATAAGACTCAAACTCAGCCTGGAGTAAAATGTTTCAAACAATAACACATATCGTAAAGAAAGAATTTATACAGACCTTCAGGGACAGGAGAATGCTCTTTCCCCTTTTCATTGTTCCGGTCCTTCAGCTTATCCTCTTTGGCTACGCGGTTACAACTGACATCAAAAACATTCATCTGGCAGTCCTTGACCTTGACAGAACTCAGGAGAGCAGGACTCTAATATCCCTCTTTGAAAGCTCTGAATATTTTAGTGTGGACTACACTCTCACCGCTCCCGATGAGATAGACAGGCTGGTCCAGACAGGCCGGGTGAAGGCAGCAGTCGTTGTTCCAGCAAATTTTTCCAGAAATATAAAGAAAATGAAGCAAACCTCTCTCCAGGTTATCCTCGATGGAACTGATGCTAACACGGCCACCATTATTCAGAGCTACATTCAAAAGCTGACGGCAGAGTATCTCAGCAATATAAAAGCTGAAGTCAGAAAAACCTACCCTCTGGCCACCATTACCCCTCAGCCGAGAGTCTGGTACAACCCAGCCCTCAAGAGTTCTCACTTTATGGTTCCGGGCGTAATCTGCCTTATCCTTCTCATGTCGACATTGATTCTCACCTCGATGGCCATCACCAAGGAAAGGGAAATGGGCACTCTGGAACAGCTTATCGTTTCGCCCATAAAGCCCATGGAGCTTATCATTGGTAAGACTGTACCTTTTATCATCATCGGTTTCATTGATGTCATCCTCATCCTCATCGCAGGAAAGCTCATCTTCAACCTGCCCATAAAAGGAAGCATTGTCTTTCTGCTTTTCGTTTCTTTCATCTTCATCCTCACCACCCTGAGCACAGGAACATACATCTCCACCATCTCCCGCACCCAGCAGCAGGCGATGATGACTACTTTTTTCTTTATCATGCCCGCCATGCTCCTTTCTGGCATATTCTCACCTCTCGAAAGCATGCCCAGGATTATCCAGTATCTTACCTACCTCAATCCGCTGCGCTACTATGTTTATGCTGTGAGAGGGATTCTGCTTAAAGGCAATGGTTTCTCCCAGCTTTGGCCTGAAATCGTGGTGCTTTTTATCTTCGGTTTCGCTGCCAGCACCTTCAGCTCCCTTCGCTTCAGAAAATACTTAGAATGAATCCGGCAATGGCGTTAAATACCCGAAGCGAGCGATTTCCCCTTCCCGGATTCAATTGATATTTCACTTTTAGCTGAATATATGGTAAATTGAATCGCCTGCCAGCCAGGCAGAAAAACTACAATCACCTGAGGAGGGTGGAATGGAACACAAGCTGGCCCTTATCGGATGTGGAACTGTGGGTCAGGGCCTGCTCGAGATCCTTGTCCGTAAAAAAGACTTTCTCAAGAAGAATTACGATTTCGAAGCCAGGGTGGTGGCTATCAGTGACAGACTTAAAGGTTCAATTCTCGTTCCTGAAGGAATTAAGATTGAGAAACTCCTCAGCCTCCTCAACGAGGAAAAAAGAATCGAGAAATATCTCGAAGGCGCAAAAAACGCGGCTGAGGGAATGGATGCTCTGGAGATAATCGAGGCCTGCGAAGCCTCAATCGTGGCCGAATTAACTTACACGGATATCAAGACTGGGGAACCTGCCACAAGCCATATCCGGCGAGCTCTCCAGAGCGGAAAACACGTTGTATCCTCTAACAAAGGACCTGCTGCCCTTTTCTACAAGGAGCTTAAGAACCTGGCAGAGGAAAACGATGTTTTTTTCAGGTTTGAGGGCACAGTGATGAGCGGAACGCCTGTTTTTAACCTTTTCGAGACTTCCCTGGCAGGAAACGAGATAAAAGAGATAACAGGCATCCTGAACGGAACAACAAACTTCATCCTCTCCAAAATGGAAGAGGAAAACATGGAATATGATGAGGCACTTACGCTCGCTCAAAAGCTGGGTTATGCTGAGGCTGACCCCACGGCTGATGTCGAGGGTCACGATGCCCTGGCCAAGGTTTTGATCCTTTCTAACGTGCTGCTCGACGGGGACATAACGCCCACAGAGGTTCCTTGCCAGGGCATAAGCTGGATTTCTAAGGAAATGGTAAAAGAGGCAAAGGCTGAGGGAATGCGCTACAAGCTCATTGCTTCGACAAAAAAAAAGGCCGGGGGTGTCAAGGCCTCTGTCGCTCCTCAAAAGCTCCCTCTCTCAAACCCTCTAGCAGGGGTGATGGGAGCTGAAAATGCGCTTACCTTTGACCTCGACTTAATAGGCAGAGTTACCATTCAGGGGCCTGGTGCGGGGAAATTAGAGACAGGATATTCTCTCCTGGCTGATATCCTCGCCATCCACCGCAGCCTCAGACATTAAGGAGTAATTTTTAATATACTTAGTACTGTCACCATTTTTAGAGGAGGTAAAATATGCACTTTAAGCTTCTGAGTAAAAACGACCTCAAGGCCATGGACGCCCTCCTCGATTCTTATGGAGGAGCCAAAGAAATTTCAAAACAGATAGAGAAAATGAGAGATTACCAGACGAGGAAGAAAAAGGCAGGAGAAAAAGGTTACAGCGAGATGCTGGAAAAGGCAGAAGAGCTCAGCAAAAGATTCTCCAAAGTTGAAGATTTCATCGAGAGAAACAACATAAAATTCATAAAAAAAGGAACCTGCACCACCCAGGTCTCAGGATTCCAGGGAGCCCGGCCGACCTTTTACTGTATCGAAAAAATAGCTGAAAACGGTGATCTGCTTTTCCCGGCAGAAATGATTTCTGTCGTCGGACTCACTGACCGCTATGTCTACGAGGGTGAGCTCCTGGCCACTCTTGCCATGGCCGAAAATATACTGGGAGCGAGTAAATTCTGCTCCACCAACCTGCTTACCACGCCCCTACCTGAAGAAAGATTTGCCAGGGTGGAGAAAGTAACAGGGGAAAAATTCGAGAGAAAAGATCTGGGTGGGGGACTGAGTCAGATAATCCTTAAAAACATGGGTACTCCTTACGGAAATCTGGGTGGGGTTGAAGTCGGCAACAACAATCACCTCGTCTACCTGGATGGAGTGACAAGAACAGCTCTTGCCACCGGAAACAATTTTTTTCTCAACCCGAGCTGGTCAACCATCGTTGCTGCCTGCTATTATGCCAGGGAAATTCCCAACCTTTCCTTCAAAATCTCGATGCTGCTCTCCACCCAGAATGTTATCATGCTCCGCATGCTGATGAACATAATAAAAGAATATCTGCGTGAGGACTGCACTTCACCCATCTATGAAATCAACATCGGAAATGCGGCCACTGCCGAAACATTCATCCAGTGCTCGGAGGAGCTGAAGGCCTCAGCTCTTCCACGAATCTATCTTGCCGCCCACCTGAGGATAAACCCTGACCTGGGCATGGCTGACTTTAACTGGACAGAAAGCGCTTTTAAAGTCCTTGATTCAGGCACAGACCTGACCATTAAGTACGAAAGTGACGGAACCTCCCGTGCCTACGATACCATGGAAGCCTACTTCCTTTCAGACGAAGAGAGAAACGAAAAAGGAGAAATTATTGGAGATGTCATCTACCATAAATGTGTCCGGTGCGATAAAGACGCCAAGGAGATTATGAAAAGAGGCCACGAAGCAAGATTTGCCAGGATAAGCTACAAAGAGAATGTCTAAAACAATCAGCCTCAAGCAGTAAAGAAACTTAGATTTCAGGGACCAAAAAGAGGAGAGGAAAATGGACTTAGGCCTAGATGAAAAAACCGCCCTTGTGGCAGCCTCGAGCAGGGGTCTGGGCAAAGCCATAGCTTATAAGCTTTCCAGCGAAGGAGCGAATGCCGTCATCTGCGCCAGAGGGAAAGAAAAACTGATGAAGACGAAGGAAGAAATCTCGGCCGAAACCGGAAAGGAGGTAAAAGCGTTCGCAGTCGATGTCAGGGACAGAGATCAGGTTAAAAGTATGGTCGAGGAAACAGTAAGAGAGTACGGAGCTATCGACATTCTGGTCACCAATGCAGGAGGACCGCCAGCAGGACTGATAGAAGATTTCTCTCCCCAGGACTACCGCCAGGCGCTTGAGCTCAACCTGATGAGTACCATTAACCTCTGCTATGAAGTAATCTCCATCATGAAAGAAAGGCGATGGGGAAGGATAATCATCATGACCTCCATCTCTGCCAAGCAACCCATAGATAATCTCATCCTTTCCAACACAGCCCGCGCCGGTGTACTCGGATTTTCAAAATCTCTCTCCAACCAGCTCGGACGTTTTGGTATAACTGTAAATTCTGTCTGCCCCGGCTACACAAAAACAGAAAGAGTGGAGGAGCTGGCACAGGACTTCGAGGAAAAAGGCAGGGGAACAATCGACGATTTTTACCGCAAGATAGAAAAAGATATTCCGCTCGGACGACTCGGCAAACCGGAAGAGATTGCCAGTGCCGTGGCCTTCCTCGCCTCAGAAGGTGCGGCTTACATCACAGGCGTTGCCCTCCAGGTAGACGGAGGCTATATTAAAGCTCTTTACTAACCTGATTGCCGGCATTCTTTATGAATAAGTCAGGTTAGCTGCTTTAAAGGAAGGAGAAGATGAAAGAATTAATGAAAGGCTGGGAAGGAACACCGTATCCAGAAATGATAAGGAAACTACCCGAGATTAATGTTCCCTTTAAGGGACTCAGAGGCTGGCTCATCCAGGGAGGAAGCCATCAGGTAGTCTTCTTCGATATCGAGCCCATCGGCAAAGTCCCTCCCCACACGCACTGCGCTCAATGGGGAATAGTGCTCGAGGGAAGGATGTCGCTTACCATCGGAGAGGAAACAAAGGTCTTTGAGAAAGGGGACTGGTATTACATACCAGAGGGAATAGAACATTCGGCCTTTTTCCTGACAAGGGTCAACGCCATAGATGTCTTCGACGCCCCAGATCGCTACAAGGTGAAATCCTAAATGAAGTCACTCTTCAGCGAAATCATGAAAGATTTCGATGGTTATGCCATAGGCAAAACCCTCCAGTACATTACTGACCCTGAAATCATCTCTTTTGCCGGTGGTCTGCCGAGCACCGACCTTTTCCCCCGCGAATTTATCTTGAAGTCAGCTGAGAGAGCTCTGAAGAAAGACGCTGAACATGTGCTCCAGTACTCTCCCATCAGAGGGGAGAAAGATCTGATGGAAGCCATCATAGACTACCTTAAGCACGACAACATCTACATCGGTCCGGAAAACATCATGATTACAACTTCAGGGCAGCACGGGCTTGACCTTGTGGGCAGGCTTTTTCTCGAACCCGGAGACCTGATCGTAGCTGACCTTCCCACTTTTGGCGGGGCCCTGGCTTCTTTTGAGATGGAAGGCGCCCGTTACATTGCCCTCGATATCGAAGAAGACGGCAGCGACGTCAAAGGCATGGAAGAGGGAATAAAAAAGGCCCTGGAAAAGGGAAAAAAACCGAAGTTTTTCTACATCGTGCCCGATTTCCAGAATCCTTCGGGTATCACCATGTCGCTCGAGAAAAGAAAGGCTCTCCTCGAGCTGAGTATCCGCTACCGTATCCCAATCGTTGAGGACAGCCCTTACAGGGAGCTACGATACAGGGGCGAGGCAATTCCTTCCATTTATTCCCTAGACAAAAACCAGGGAAATGTGATTGGTGTTTACACTTTTTCTAAGATTCTCTGCCCGGGATTGCGTGTCGGCTTCAACATCGGTCCTCCTCAGGTAATACAGAAATTCTCGTTCATCAAAGGAGCGAATATCCTCAACACCCCCAAGCTCAACCAAGATATCTGCACCGCTTTTCTCCGGGAATACAACCTTGAAGCCCATTTCAGGAGAGCGGTAAAATACTATTCTGAAAAACTGAATTTCTTTCTTGAGGCCATGGACACATATTTTCCTCATGACCTTGGAGTAAGCTGGACAAAACCAGAAGGCGGCCTCTTCCTCTGGATCACTACCCCCACGGAGATAAACACTCTTGACCTCTTCCACAAGGCTATCGAAGAGAAAGTGGCCTTTGTTCCCGGAGAAGTTTTTTATCCTCAAGGCTACCGCCGCTACAACACGATGAGGATAAACTTTTCTTTTCCCACCAAGGACCAGATTCTCGAAGGCGTGAAAAGGCTGGGCGCAGCCATAAGAAAATACATGTCAGGAAAAAAGCAGTAAGAGTTTTCCCCCAAAATTAAAGATAAAGACCACATTTAGGAGAAGCCATGAGTGACCATAAAGACCATGGAAAAGGCATCAAAAGATACATTGAGAGGGCGAAGAAATACCTGGCTGAAAGAGAAGTAGAGCTCAGAAGAGTAAAAAGGCTCAAATTCGACACCATCGCTGTCCACGGCCTCTACACTATGGAAGAGGCCCTTGACCAGAACCAGGGGGCGACCATTGAACCCCTCTACCTTTCCACAGCCCAGGCCTACAGGGATGCAGACGAGATGGAAGCAGCTCTCTCCTATCTCATACCCACCTGGTGCTACACCCGCTTCGCCAACCCCACCACCTATTATCTAGAATGGGTTCTTGCCCTGCTCGAAGGCTACCAGACGGGGGCAGACACTTCGTGCGTGGTTACCTCCTCTGGAATGTCAGCCATCATGCTGGCCGTGGATGCCCTTCTGGCCAAACAGAAAAAGGATGAGGAGAGGATAAACTTTGTCTCCTCAATCCAGGTTTATGGCGGCACCTACCAGCATTTTTCTGTGAGGAAGATGAAGGAAAGGGGCATCGAAGTTCGTTGGGTTCATCATCCAGATGATATTGAGGAATGGAAAAGGAATATTGACGAGCATACCCGCTTCCTCTACATGGAAGCTCCGAGCAATCCCCAGCAGGCATTCTGCGATGTCAGACAACTGGCAGAAGTGGCACATTCCTGGGAAATTCCGCTTCTCTTTGACTCCACCTGTGCCACACCTGCCCTGATGAGGCCCATAGCTTACGGAGCAGACATAGTTATCCACTCTCTCACCAAGTCGATGACAGCAGGCGGTCTGGCAGTGGGAGGAGCGCTGATAAGCCGCAAGCCGATTGTCTCCAAGTTGAAAAACGAAAACCCTCTTTTTAAGGAAAGCTTTGCTGAATACATAAAATTCCTTCCTTATAGAGATAATGGTCCGGCAGCTTCCCCTCTAAACGCCCTCTTTACCCTTAATGACCTGAGGACTCTCCGTATTAAAATGGACCTCCTGAGCCAGAACTGCCATAAGGTGGCTGAGTTCCTGGAAAAGCATCCCCGTGTCTATCAGGTTGATTATCTTGGCCTCCCAGGCTTCCATTTCCACAATGTGGCGAGAAAATACATGAAGCTTGTCGATTCTGATGACGGCGAGGGAAATGAAGTTAACCGTTACGGTCATCTCCTCAGCTTTCGCGTCGAGGGTCCACCTGAGAATGCACGCAGGGTCTTTGACAGCTTCAGGATAATATTCAGAGCCGGAGACCTAGGTCGCATCAAGAGTATGGCCACCATTCCGGCCATCTCCACTCATCTCCAGCAGGGAGAAGAAGCACGCGAAAAAGCTGACATTCCTCCCCATATGATACGCCTCTGTGTGGGTGGAGAAGACCCGGATGATATCATCGAGGACCTCGACACTGCTCTCAACTCGCTCTGAAAGGCAAAAAGCGGTGAAGATAGAAATTTCATCCAGGGAAAGATTACCCTCATGCTCTGAAGTTCTCCCTAGAGGTTAAAGCAGACCAGCTTGGGCTCTGTCATTTCCTGAAGGGCAAACTTTATTCCTTCCCGGCCAAGTCCGCTCCATTTCACTCCGCCAAAAGGCATCATATCTATCCTGTAATCTGTCGAGTCATTGACCATAAGTCCTCCCACTTCAAGCTCTTTCAGAGCCTTAAAAGCGTGAGCCAGGGAGCGGGTAAAGATGGCGCCGTGAAGTCCGTATTTTACGCTGTTGGCGCAAGCTATAGCCTCTTCGAGTGAGCTTACCCTGTAGAGATTGACAACCGGTCCGAAAACCTCCTCACAGTTAAGTTTTGCTGCCTGGGGCATGTTTCTGAAGACAGTCGGTTCGAAAAGGGTTCCCTTCCTGCTCCCCCCAGTGAGGAGTTCAGCACCGAGTTCAACCGCCTCCTTGACCCAGGCCTCCACCCTGGCCGCTTCTCCTTCGGTAATCATCGGCCCCATATCTGTTTCCTCATCAAGCTGGTAACCGACCCTAATCTTCTTTGTTCTCTCCACGAATCTCTTCTCGAATTCATCGTAGATGTTATGGTGGATGTAAATGCGCTGCACCCCGATGCAGTTCTGGCCAACAGCCCAGAAAGCGCCTGAAACAGAAAGCTCAACAGCCTGTTCGAGGTCAGCATCATCCATGACAATAACCGGAGAGTTTGAACCCAGCTCCATCCCTATTTTCTTCAGCCCTGCTTTTCTGGTAATTTCCAGCCCTGCCTCTGTTCCACCCGTAAAAGAAATCATCCTCGCTCTCGGGTCTTCAACCAGAGCATCACCTATATCTGAGGCCCTGCCGGTGACGATGTTGAGGACTTTCCAGGGAAGACCTGCTTCAGTGAAGGCTTCCCCGAGTTTCAGGGCTGAGAGGGGGGTAACAGTGGCAGGCTTGAGGACAACTGAATTTCCGCCAGCGATGGCTGGCCCGACCTTATGGGCTACCAAATTGAGCGGATCATTAAAAGGCGTGATGGCGACGATGGTTCCAATCGGAACCCGGTAGTAGTGTCCCATTCTGTTTTCAGAACCTTCCCGGGAGTCAAAAGGGATTGTCTCACCTACGAGTCGCCTGGCTTCCTCGGCAGAGATGGTGACGGTATCAACACAGCGGCTTACTTCCTTTCGTGCCTCGCGGATGGTTTTGCTGCCCTCGGTGGCTATTGTCCGCGCAAATTCTTCGAGGTTATCCCTGATTATTTCAGCTGTTGTGTAAAGAATGGATATCCTCCTGTGCACAGGCAAGTCGCGGCAGATTCTAAATCCTTCTTCAGCCGCCTCAAAGGCAGCTTCCACGTCCTCCTTCTGAGCTGAGGGCACAGTATCGATGAAAGAGTTATCAAAGGGGTTTCTTACTTCTATCTTTTCATCTTTATCCACCCACTTTTCGCCTATTAACATTTTCATTTTCTTCCCTCCCTGAAAAATTTGTTTAGCATCAGCCGGAAATCACGAAAAATGCCCCTGGTCGATTTCCTTTTCAGATGTATAAAGGAAGTGCCGAACTAAGTCAAGCTCACCTTTTTGTCCCAGCGTTTGGTTGAATTTTTACGGCTATTATTCTAGAATGTGAGCAATGGAAAAAATCCGTATTGTAAGAGATAACCACGACCCTCTCCGAGGAAAAGTGAGGATCAGCGGGGCTAAGAATGCAGTCCTGCCCACCATAGCTGCCTCATTGCTCACGAGCGAAAAAATCTACCTTAAAAACATCCCTCTGGTTAAAGATGTTTACACCATGCTTACCCTGATGAAAGAACTCGGGTCTGAATACAAAATCAGCGGCAATTCCTTGACCATCCAGACGAAAAGAATCTCCTCTTATGAAGCCTCGTACGGCCTGGTAAGAGCGATGAGGGCTTCTATCCTCGTCCTGGGACCCCTTCTTGCCCGCTACGGTAAAGCAGTGGTTGCCCTTCCTGGAGGGTGTGCTATCGGCTCGCGGCCGATTGACCTCCACATACATGGACTGGAAAAACTCGGGGCTCGAATAAGACTCGAACACGGCTACATTAAGGCTGAGGCATCAAGCCTCTGCGGAAAGGAAATAACATTCGAGAAAAGGACAGTCGGAGGAACAGAAAACCTTATCATGGCTGCCGCTCTTGCCAAGGGAGAGACAGTCCTAAAAAACTGTGCCCTGGAACCCGAGATTCCCAACCTCTGTTCACTCCTGGTGAAAATGGGAGCGAAAATCGAGGGAATCGGGCAGGAAACAATTCGCATCAAAGGAGTGAAGGAACTGGGGGGAGCCAGCCACGATATTATTCCTGATCGGATAGAGGCCGGCACTTTCCTTGTCGGAGGAGCCCTGACCTGCGGTGAAATCGAACTGAAACAGGTCGAACCAGCTCATCTCGAGACAATCATAGAAAAGCTCCGCTACTCTGGAGCAAAAATTACCCAAACAGGAAATAACTCCCTCCGAGTAACAGGGACTCAGGAAATCAGGCCCCAGGATATTACCACCTCCTCCTACCCTGGTTTCCCCACTGATATGCAGGCTCAGTTCATGGTCCTCATGACCCAGGCCTATGGACGCTCAATCATAACCGAAACAATTTTTGACCGAAGATTTTCCCACGTGAATGAATTACTGCGCCTGGGCGCGGATATCGAAGTCAGGGGAGATAAAGCTGTGGTCAAAGGTAAAACACCGCTCTCAGGGGCGGAAATAATGGCCACAGACCTGCGAGCCTCTGCCTCACTCGTGCTGGCCGGTCTTATTGCTAGCGGAGAAACAGTAATCAATGAGGCTGAACATCTGGACAGAGGTTATGAGAAGCTGGAAAAGAAACTTAAATCTCTAGGAGCCAAGATAGAAAGAATAAAAGAGGAGAATTCACAACATGCAAAACTGCCTTTTCTGTAAAATGGTGAAAAGAGAAATACCGACAAAAGTTGTCTTTGAGAATGAAAGACTGCTTGCTTTTGAAGACATCAACCCTCAGGCCCCGGTCCACATCCTCCTCATTCCCAAAGGACACTTTGATTCACTCAAGGAAATTCCTGAGGAGAAAAAGGATATTCTGGCAGAAATCCTCCTCCAGGCAAGAAAGATTGCCGAGGAGAAAGGCATTTCAGAAAATGGTTTCAGAATAGTGCTCAACACTGGAAAAGACTCCGGACAGGCAGTCTTCCACATACATTTCCACCTTCTTGGGGGAAGAAGGATGCAATGGCCTCCCGGATAAGCTGATAAAAGAAAAAAATTAATACATTTAACATTCATTCTCAAGGAAGAAATTCAAAGGAGGAAAGATAATGGAGATTACCTGGCTTGGACATTCTGGCGTAAAGATTAAGGGCACAAAGACAATCTTCCTCGACCCCTTTCTCACCGGAAACCCTGCAGCCTCCACAGCACCCGATGAGATAGAGGAGGCTGACGTGGTCATCGTCACCCATTATCACAGCGATCACCTCGGAGATGCATTTGCCATCTGCAAGAAAACCGGAGCCACACTCGTAGGAATACACGAGATTGCAGTCGAAGCCGAGCAAGAAGGCATCACTGCCGAAGGGATGAACGTGGGAGGCACTGTTGAGGTAAAAGGAATTAAAATTCACATGGTCACTGCCCTCCACTCTGCTGAGAAAGGAGATCCGGCGGGTGTTGTTGTCCAACTCGACGGCAAGACAATCTACCACGCCGGAGACACCGGCCTTACTTATGACATGAAACTCATCGGCGAATTTTTCAAACCTGATCTGAGTTTTTTACCCATCGGAGACCGCTACACAATGGGGATTCCCTCGGCTGTAAAGGCCGTTGAACTCATTAACTCAAAGGTTGTCATTCCAGTTCACTTTGGAACATTTCCCATTATCAACACTGACCCTCAGGAATTCAAGCACAGAGTGGGGGACAAGGCAGAGGTAGTAATCCTTAAGCCTGGAGAATCCTACAATCTTTAGGCTTTGTCCCAAAGTGACAGGACTTCGAATTTCATCCACGTTGTCATGCGGGGAAAAGAGAGAGGAGGCAATCCCCTGCATTAAGCGAGGTGGCAATCATCTGCCTTATAGCGGATATGATGGGATTGCCGCGCTTCCTTCGGTCGCTCGCAATGACATGGGGCATTTTTTATGAATAGTTCAGGCTAGTGGCTTATCTCATCGATGGCAATAATTTCCTGGGATACACTTCCCCTTCAACCAGGAACAGCCTCAGAACAAGGCAGAATCTTATCGCCAAACTCCTCAAGTTTCAGGAGATAAAAAACACAAGAATTATCCTTGTTTTTGATGGTGCTCCTCAGCTTGAACTGATATCCCAAAAACTGAGAACCAGGAGGTTCAACCTCCTCTTCCCTCATCCGGGTGAAAATGCTGACGAGAGGATAAAAGAGATAATCTCCAGAGAGAGTGATCTGAGGAGGTTTTACGTGGTGAGCTCGGACCGAGCTATCCGCAGTTACACTCAATCAAAAGGAGCTAGATCACTCCGCTGTGAAGAATTTAACCGCGAACTGAGAAAAGCCCTGAAGGTCTACAGAAATAAGCTGGATGAGAAAAAGAACTTCCCTTCTCCCACGCGCCTGGAAACAGCTCACTGGCTGGAAGTGTTCAAAAAGAAACGATGAATAATGTCGTTATCATCGGTGCCGGTAATCTTGGTACATCTCTCGGATATGCTCTATCCAGGAAGGGATACACCATCAGAGCTCTGACCTGCCGCAGCCTCTCCTCTGTGAGGAAAAGCAGGCGGATAATCAGACAAGGGGAAGCTCTTACCGACAATATCCTGGCCGCTTCCAGGGGCAAGCTCATTTTTATCTGTGTGCCGGATAATGAAATCCCGAGCGTGGGAGCTGAACTTGCCTCCTCAGAGCTCGAGTGGAAAGATAGATATGTCTACCACTGCAGCGGCCTTCTTCCCGCAGCCCTCCTGGACAAGCTGGAGGAGAAAGGTGCCCTGACCGGCACTTTTCATCCCGCCCAATCTTTCTCCTCAAGGAAGGCCGATGATAAGCTTTTCAGAGGAATATTTTTTGCTCTCGAAGGAAATGAAAAAGCCGTGGATAGAGCGTGTAAAATTGCCAGTGAACTGGGAGGGAGTCCGCTCGTCCTGAGAGCTGAGGATAAAGTACTCTATCATCTTGCCTGCAGCCTGGCATCAAATTTCTTCGTTGTTCTTCTGGATATGGCCTCTTCCCTGCTGGAAAGTGCGGGCATTGCACCTGGCCAGGCAACCAGCCTCCTCACCCCCCTGGTCGAAGGAACTTTACAGAATGTAAAAGATTTTGACATTCGCGGCGCCCTTACAGGGCCTGTTGTCCGCGGTGACACAGAATCTGTCCGCAGCCACCTCGAGGCACTCAAAAAATTCCCTAAATTATCCGAACTTTACCGTAGACTTGCTCTCTATGCCCTTAATATCACCGAAGAGAGGAAAATACCCTCGAAAAAAATTAAGGCATTGAGGAAGTTGCTGGAAGGAAAATAACTTCCTCCTCCAGTTGTATTCCGAATTCCTCCCTCACCTTCTCCTTGAGGAGACGAGCAAGCTCGAGGACATCCCGGGCCGTGGCTCCACCCTGATTAACGATAAAATTTGCATGGCCGGGGAAGACTGTGGCTCCCCCTACCCTGAGCCCTTTTGCCCCTGCTCGCTCGAGAAGTTCACCAGCTGCCAGCTTTCTGCCATCAGGAAGCACAGGATTTTTGAAATAGCTTCCAGCACAGGCAGTACCAGGGGGTGGGTGCTTCGACACTCTTTTTTTTAAATTACGCTCGATCCTTTCCCTTATTCTCTGCCGCTCTCCTTTGTGTAGAGAAAAAACCGCTACAAGGAGTGTCTCGTGTTTTTCCTGGAGAATACTCTTCCTGTACTGAAACCTGAAGGAGTCTCTATCAACAGTCCTCTCCCTGCCTTCTCTATCAAGAACAACAGCCCGGAGCATGAATTCTCCAACACTCCTGTTAAAAGCACCGGCATTGCCGAAGAGGGCACCACCGACTGAACCAGGAATCCCTGCCAAAAACTCGAAGCCCGAAAAACTGTGTTCTTCAAGGAAGGTTAAAAACCCCTCAAGAGAAGTGCCTGCGAGAACCTCCACTTCATTGCTCGAGAGAAGCTTAATTCCCTTCACACTGTTCTTGATGATAAGGCCGCGAAAGCCTTGATCATCAAAAAGAAGATTATACCCGCCTCCGATGAGGTAAAAAGGAATAGAATGCTGGCGGGCAAGCTCGATTGACTTTTTGAGCTGGAAAAGAGATCCAGCCTCAAAAAATAAATCCGCTTCCCCTCCAATACGAAAATTCGAGTATCGGCTGAGTAGAACTCCCTTCTCCACGGGCCTTCCGATCTTCTTCTCAAAGTCGGAACAAAAATCTCTTATGTTCATCTGGTTTTTCTTATTCTACCGGATAGCCCAAATAAAAAAAAGTGGGACATGATACCTATTTCCTATTTTTCTCTGTGGTTTCCTTTCTCGGTCTCCCAGGTTTTCTTTTTATCATCGGCCGCCCGCATCTTTCTTGTTGGAGGAGAAGTCGAGTGCGATGAGATGCAGATGGTTTTCGGGAATTCTCAAAAGATAGGAAAAAAATTAGGAAATAGGTATCATGTCCCACTTAAATTGGCATGAATTTTGCTCTCAACAATGGTGAATTATAGTTTACTTATAAATTTTATTTTATAATATAATAAGAAGAGATGTTGACATTAAAATTCATGGAAGCTATGATGCAAAAAAAATTCTCAAAGAGGTAAGAGATGAAAAAAATCGTGTTAATTTCACTAATTCTATTCCTTCTCCTCTGCATTTTCGTCTTCGGCCAGGAAAACTCAGCCTACCAGGACTACATTAAGGCCATGTCCGCTCCTTCGATTCAGCAAAAAATTCAGCTCCTCAAGGACTACCTCGCCCGATACAAAGGACAGGGAACCGAACACGAAAACTACGTCTATGCTTATCTCTGTCTCTTCAGCTCCCAGACGAATAAACTCAGCGAAGCCGTGGATTATGGAGAAACAGCCCTAACAGTAGGAGGCTTGGATGATGCCACCAGAATTCAGCTCTACATCACTCTTGCCTCCATCTACACCAAAATGGGAAAGAATCTGGAAAAAGCGAAAAACTATGCTATGCAGGCTATCGACATTGCGCGTGTCAATATGAGTAAAGAATCCTCAACAACCCCCCCCACCCAGTGGAAACAACTCATGGGAGCTGCCTACTACACGCATGCCCAAGCCCAGGAAAAGGCGAAGCAGCATAAAGGTGCTGTCAGCTCTTACAAAAAATCCTACGAGATACTCAAGAACCCTCAAATACTCAAAGACCTGAAAAAAGCAGGGAAAGCACTGTATGATTTCAAGTTTTACAAGGAAGCTGAGGAAGCATTCCAGTTCGCAAGCATGTATCTCAGGGACTTTGACAGCTATGCCTTCTATGCCAAGAGCCTCTACAAGAACGGTAAGAAAGACGATGCGCTGACTTACTTCAAAAAAGCCTACGAAAAGAAAAAAAGCGGAGAGATTGCCTACAACATCGGCATCATCCTTGCCCAAGACGCAAAATCAGACTCATCCCTGACCGAAGAAGCTATCATCTACCTGCTTGAAGCCAGCTTTCTCTCGCCAGCTCATTCCCAAAAAGCAAGGGAGTATGCAGAAAGCTTATTCTTCAACATGCCGGAAAACAGAGAATACAACAAACTGGCCAAAGAAATCGTTGATAAAAACAAAAAGCTGGAAGAGCTCATCGACATCTACAACTTGAAAGTCGAGGAGAACGAGGGAAAAGAGCTGACCAAGAAACAGCAAAAAATACTCAATGATTTCGCGGCAGATATCGAGAAATCACAGGCTGAAATAGAAAAACTCAAGGAAAAACAGCAGAAGTACGTGGATGCTTTTAACAGACTTCTAGAAAAAGCAAAGAGCAGACTGGGAATTAGCTAGATTTCCTCCTGAAAAAATATCAACCTGAATTATTCATAAGCGTCAATATTTTTAGTATGATTATAAGGTGACAAAGTCTCTTACTTTTAAAAAAGCAGAAAAAAAAGCTGTCCGGCTCCGGGAAGAAATTTCCTTTCACGAGAAAAAATATTACGTCGATAACGACCCCCAAATCTCTGACTACGAGTTTGACCTTCTGGTAAAAGAACTCGAAGAGCTTGAAAGACAATTCCCGGAACTTATCACTCCTGAATCTCCCACCCAGAGGATTGGAGGACAGCCCCTCGAAGGATTTGTCTCTGTTGAGCACAGGATTCCGATGTTGAGCCTAGACAACTGCTACACCGAAGAGGAACTCCGTGAGTTCGAAGAAAGGATAAAGAGGATTCTCCCCTCAGAAAATATCGAATATGTGGCTGAGCTCAAAATCGACGGCCTCGGCATCTCTGTCCTCTACCGCGACGGTAAGTACCTCAGGGCTGTAACTAGGGGCGACGGCTACAGGGGAGACGATGTCACTGCCAACGTGAAAACAATCCGCAGTCTTCCCCTTTCCATAAAAAATCCAGGGGAAATTGAGATCAGAGGAGAAGTCTATCTTCCCTTTCAATCCTTTAAGAAAATAAACGAGGAGAGAGAAAAGCGAGGAGAAACACTCTTTGCCAACCCAAGGAATGCGGCTGCCGGCTCCCTCCGCACCCTTGACCCCAGGGAGGTTGCCTCACGAAGGCTGGATGCATTTCTTTACTACATCACCATTGATGGCGAGGAAAGAGAAACACAGGCAGCTAACCTGAAGATGCTCCAGGAACTCGGATTCAAGACAAACCCTCACAACCGCCACTGTGCTGACCTTGATGAGGTGATCGAGTTTTACGAAACGTGGAAAGAAAGGAGAGATTCCCTCGAATATGACGTAGACGGGGTGGTGGTTAAAGTAGATTCTACTTCCCAGCGTCTGCGTCTCGGAACCACGGCAAAATTTCCACGATGGGCAATTTCCTACAAATTTCCTGCCCGTCAGGCAACGACGAGAATAAAAGACATCATCATTCAGGTAGGGAGGACAGGTGCCTTGACTCCTGTTGCCCTTCTCCAGCCAGTCAAGCTTTCCGGAACCACAATCAGCCGCTCCACCCTTCATAACGAAGACGAAATCCGGAGAAAAGACATAAGAGTGGGTGATTTTGTCCTCATCGAGCGAAGCGGTGATGTAATCCCCAAGGTTGTTTCGGTGATGAAAGAAAGGCGTAGCGGAAAAGAAAAACCATTCTCCTGGCCATCACGCTGCCCTGTCTGTCATTCGGCCACATTCAAACCAGAAGGAGAAGCCATATCTCGCTGCACCAACCCCTCCTGCGCGGCAAAAATAAAAGAATCAATTCTTCACTTCTCCTCGCGGCGTGCCATGAATATCGAAGGTCTGGGAGAAGCTCTTGTCGATCAGCTCCTGGAGCGAAAATTGATAAGGAAAATACCCGACCTCTATTTTCTCCGCTACGAAGACCTGGTAGAGCTGGAGAGGATGGGACCTAAGAGCTCCCAGAATCTCCTGGATGAAATTGAAGCCTCAAAGAAAGCAAACCTTGACCGGCTAATCTATGCGCTTGGTATCCGCTATGTGGGCGAGCGGACAGCACAGGCTCTTGCTTCTTCCTTCAAGCACCTCGATAGACTGGCAGGAGCGAGCGAAGAAGAGCTGACCGAGATTGAAGACGTTGGACCCAAGGTGGCTGAGAGCGTGGTTTTCTTTTTCAAGCAGCCTGAAAACAGAGAACTCGTAGAGACGCTCCGAAGGGCAGGTCTTAATTTTTCTTTCAAGGAAGAAGAGCTAGGGAGAGGAAAGCCTTTTCATGGTCAGAGTTTTGTCCTTACCGGTAAACTCGAAAGCATGAGCCGGGAAGAGGCCAAGGAAAAAATCGAGGCGCTAGGAGGAACTGTAACTTCGTCGGTGAGCAGCAAAACAGACTTCGTCATAGCTGGCGAATCACCGGGTTCTAAGCTGGCAAAAGCCCAGAAACTGGGGATAAAAACCATAAATGAAACTGAGTTCCTGAGTCTTCTAGAGAGGAAGTAGTCCGGCCTTATTTTTTCCTGGAAAAAAGGTCTGTGGTGAGAATGTCCATTATTCCTTTCTTCTTTTTAATCATGCCAGCCTCTTCCATTTCTTTGAGAGCAAGAGTGTGTTCCGGATCAAGTTCGAGTGCTTTCTTAAACTGCTTCATTGACCTTGCTTTAAGGCCTTCTTTCTTGTAGAAAAGCCCAAGCCCAACGTAGCACTCAGGATTCCAGGGCTCAAGCTCTATAGCTTTTAAAAAATCTTGCTCGGCTTTCTTGCGCATGTTGGGAAGCTTCGACTCAACCAGAGCAAGAAGGAGGAAATAGCTTCCCTTATCTCTGATTATTCTTACTGCCTCTTCAAGAAGAATAAGAGCATCTTCATATCTCCTCTGCTGATAGAGCGTTTTTGCCTTACGAAATTTAATATCTGCTTTCCTTGAAAGGTCCTGCTCTTCTTCTTCAGGTTCTCTCATGGCTGCGGCCTCATACTCTTCCCTCTTCTTCCTGTCAGTGAGAGTCTGATAAGCCTTGGTGATGTGGTCAAAGACCTGCTCCACCTTGACCTTCAGCTCCGGTGTAAGTTCCGGACCGAAGGAGTCAGGATGGTATTTGCGGGCAAGATCAAAATAACTTCTCTTTATCTCTTCTTCGGAGGCGGTGGGTGATACATTCAGCAGCTGGTAATAGTCCATGATGCTCAACCTGCTCCAGACTTTTTCCAGTCCAGCCAGCCTGTCGTTTGAGACTCCCTTCCCGGACTCAGCAACTGCTGGCTTTTCTTCAAAGGAAATTTCTTCTCGCCCGGGGAGTAAATCGACAAGATCCAGGCAGTAAAAGAGGTAGAGGCTCTTCCAGAAAAGCTCAGGACTGTAGCCAGTAGTGCTCAGGATATTATCTGCCGGGGTTTTACCATCGATTAAAGCGAGGATTTCTTTTTCCACTTCAGTGAGAAGGTAAAAATAGACCTTCCCTTTCTTCACAGGAACCTTCCCTTCCAGGAAAGAAAGGAGAGAGGAGTGGAACTTCATGCGCCTGATTCCGTCCTCGATGAGAAAGGGAATGCTTATTCTTGACTCGAACTCCTGGTCAAGGAAAGTCTCCATTTCCTCGAATGAGAATTCGCCGTCAAAATAGGAAAAAATACTGAGAGCAATCTCTCTCATCTGGGATATCCATCCGTCGTAGAGGTCCTTTTTGGAGATAACTCCGCTCTTGACAAGGGTTTCTCCAATTTTTTGGCCGGGTTTAATGTACTCATCAATCCTTGAATATACATCATCAGAAATCTTGCCCAGCTTATGGAGGATGGCTCCCAGCCTCTCTTCAGCCTGATTGGTCTTGGCAAATATCAGATTACCCTCCTGAAAACAGAGGGTCTTCTCGATGCCGTTTCTTCTAAAGGTAAGAAGTCCACTCTTCCTGTTAAAATGAATGTCTCTGAGATGATAGGATATGTGATTCATTGCTTGCTCTTAAAAAAATATATCCGAAAAACACTAATTTTTCAAATCTCTAGAAACCTTTGCTTGCTTCTCTATCGTTGAAAAGAGTGAGAATTTGTGGTAATTTTGCTCACATGAAAATCGGGCTGGCTCAAATCTCCCCTCATCTGGGAAATGTGGAGAAAAACTTCGACCTCCATCTGGAATGGATAGAGAGGGCAAAAAAGGAGAAACTCGACCTACTTGTCTTCCCAGAGCTCAGCCTCACCGGTTACACTCTCAAAGATCTAGTCGGAGAGGTTGCCCTCTCTCCGGAAAAAAATAAATACTTCAGAGAATTCAAAAAAATCAGCCGGGAAATCTCCCTTGTCGTCGGTTTCATCGAAGAGAAGGAAAGAGGTGTTTTCTACAACTCGGCAGCGTATATGTCGAAGGAAAAAATACTTCATATTCACCGCAAAGTTTTTCTTCCCACTTTCGGAATGTTCGAAGAAGGAAAATTCTATGCGCAGGGAAAATATTTCAGAACATTCGCCACCTCTTTTGCTCCCACAGGAATGATGATATGCAGAGATTTCCTTCACTATGGAGCAAGCTATCTCCTCTTTGCCGGTGGGGCGGAGATGATTATCGTCATCAGTGCAGCTCCCGGACGTGGAGCCTCTGAGGCTGAGCGCTTTGAGACCAGCCACATGTGGGAGTTGATGGGAGAGACCATGTCCAGGTTTTCCACTGTTTTTCTTATCTACTGCAATCGCATCGGCAGTGAGGATGGAAAAATTTTTGCCGGAGGCTCATTCATCTACAACCCCAGCGGTAAGCTTTTGGCCAGAGCCAACTACATCGAAGAAGACTTTCTCGTTGAAGATATCGACCTCAACGAAATAAGGGAAGTCCGGAGGAAGTGGACCTATAAAAGAGATGATAAACCGGAAATCATCCTCGAAGCATTAAAAAGAGTTGTCAGCGCACGTGAAGATTAACTGCTCTTTCGTCGAGCGTGTCATTACTTCCTTTATAAGGGAAGAACTATCTAAGTTCGGGTTTGAAAAGGGAATAGTCGGCCTCTCGGGAGGAATGGATTCTACTGTCTGTGCTTTCCTTGCAGTCGGAGCACTGGGGGCAAAAAATGTTGTGGGGCTTATCATGCCCTACGGTAAAAGTTTCAAGCAGGACGTAGAGGATGCAGTTAAAGTTGTGCGCCTTCTCAAAATCAAGGGGAAAACTATCGACATCTCGCCCATGGTGGATGCCTATTTCTCTCTTTTTCCCACACAAGACAGGGTGCTAAGAGGTAACAAAATGGCACGCGAGAGGATGTCCATCCTCTACGATTTTTCGGCGCGCGAGAAAGCACTCATCCTCGGCACAAGCAACAAAACAGAGCTTCTGCTGGGCTACGGCACCATTCATGGGGACCTTGCCTGTGCTTTAATGCCTCTGGGAGACCTGTACAAAACACAGGTCCTGCAGATGGGAGACTATCTCCGAATACCAGAGAATATCCGGAAAAAAGTTCCCACTGCCGGCCTCTGGGAAGGACAGACTGATGAAGGCGAACTGGGATTTACCTATGAAGAAGCAGACAATATTCTCTTCAGGCTGGTTGACAAACGTCTTTCAGCCCTGGAAGTAATTGCCCAGGGGTATGAGAAGGAAAAAGTAGAGAGAATCATCAGCCTCATAAAAAGTTCCGAGTTTAAAAGAAAGCTGCCTCCTATCCCGAAAATATCCCAGCGAACAGTTGGCCACGATTTCCTTTACCCCTACGACTGGGATAAATAGCTCTCTTCCTGATAAAAATGAAAAAAAGCGGAACACTCTACATTGTTGCCACACCCATTGGTAATCTCGAAGATATTACCCTCCGCGCAATCAGGATACTTAAAGAAGTGGAGCTCATAGCATGCGAAGATACCCGCCAGACGAGAAAGCTGCTTACGAGGTTTGAGATAAGGAAAAAACTCATCAGCTACTACCAACCAAGGGAAAAAGAGAGAATCCCGTACATAATCCGCTCCCTTAAAGAAGGAAAAGATGTAGCACTGGTCTCAGATTCAGGAACACCGGGTATCTCTGATCCTGGTTTTCCGCTCATAAGAGAAGCCATTAAGGAGAGGATTGAAGTCGTTCCTGTTCCTGGGGCGTCGGCCATAACCTCGGCACTTACCGCCTCGGGTCTTCCTACAGACAGATTTCTGTTCATCGGGTTTCCACCACGGAAAAAAGAAAAATTAAAGAAAATGATAAAAGTTCTCAAGGATGAAGAATCAACTCTTGTTTTTTTCTTGCCGGCCAACAGATTGCTTGCTTTTCTCGAACTAATTCAGGACACACTGGGTGCAAGACAAGCAGTCATTGCCAGAGAAATGACCAAAATCCACGAAGAATTCCTGAGAGGAGAGACAGGGGCTTTGATTGAGATTTTAAAGGAAGGGGTTCCCAAAGGTGAGGTTACTCTTCTCCTGAGTGGTAGAAAAAAGAAGGAGAAAAAAACGAATCTTCCTGGAAATGGCCGAAGCTAAAAAAATTTTTTAAAAATACTTGACAAAAATAGACTCAGATATTATATTATTATTGGACTCAAATTTAAAGGAGGTTAGAGATGGCTGTTATCAGATGGGATCCTTTCAGAGACCTTATGACTTTAAGAGAAAGAATGAACAGGCTTTTTGAGGACGTCTTCACTGCCAGAGGGGAAGAGAGAGACCTGATTTCAGGAAGCTGGACTCCATCTGTAGACATCTACGAGAGCGAAAACGACCTTGTTCTCACCGCTGAATTGCCGGGAATTGATGAAAACGATATCGAGATCAAGATCGAAGATAACACCCTCATGCTCTCCGGCGAAAGAAAATTCGAAAAAGAGACGAAAGAAGAAAATTACCATAGAATAGAGCGCGCCTACGGTAGTTTCAGCAGGTCCTTTACTCTTCCTCACTACATTGACCACGACAAAATCAAGGCAGAGCATGAGAACGGCGTCCTTAAGATCACCATGCCCAAGAAGCCTGAGCTGAAGCCCCGCAAGGTGAAAATCCTCAAGGCTTCAAAGGCGTCTAAAAAATAAGTTGTCCTCATAAAGCCGAAGACGGCTCTCTTAAACTGAAAGAGAGCCGTCTTTTTTAGTTGGCGAAGTAACCGGCACGGTGGAAGATACGGTATTTTTTTCCCTTAATTTTTACTTCTATTTTTCTGAACCTTCCATCTGGCCTGTAATTTGAAGGAGAATAGTAAAGAAGATAATAGTTCTCGGAAGCATGAGAAGCTTTTTGAAATAAGAATTCCGGGTTGGCAGAACTTTCCACAGAGCCTCCAGTGGAGATAGCTAGCTCTCTGAAAGCACTGAAAATATCTTCTGATCGTTCTTCCATCTGTACCCCTCTGATATATTCAGCCGGTTTGGTGAAGAATAAAAAATGAATAGATATGGACGAGTCTGCGTAGGCCTGTTTCACGCGCTCAACATTGAAAGAAATCTCTCTTTTAGAGTATTTAAATATTTCATTAACTTTGAGGATGATATCAAAACGATCCTGATACATTTCCAGCTTTTGGTCTATTATCCTTCGCTCTATCTGAGGAATAAATTCTCTCTGGTAGAAAAGAAAGACATACTTTTGACCTTTCAAACCTTTGAGGTAATTTGAGAAGTTCAAAAGTTCTTGCTCATCGATCTTTCTTAAATTCTCAAGCTTTTCCAGAGTAACTAGATACAGATTAAGAAGCTCATCAAGTCCCAGGCCCTCGAACTCAGCTCCTGAAATCCCACTAATAGCTCCCACCTCCCCTGTCTCACCCATTCCGCCTGTGAGAGCTTTAGCGAGACCTGCGAGCTCTTTTAACGCGCTCCTGTATCCGGTATTGGCCTTGAGTGCATCTTCTCTCAGAATCTCTTTAAGCTGGTGCACGATTTTTTCCGGGGGAAGAGTCTTCAAGGCTTCATTCTTCATTTTGTATGTTTTCAAAGGCGTGATAACGCTCAGGTTATCATCAGGAATCAAAACATTCTCAAAGAAAAAACGAAGAGCCTCTTCAATCCGAGGCGTATAATCAGATATTTCAAAAACAAGGTAAAAATTCCTTTCGGTTTTGGGCGTGAATTTTTTCTTTTCCTGCTTCCTCTCTACACTTGCCTTTTTGATGAGATAAACAGCTACAACTTTCTGGGGCTCGCCATCTTCAAAAACCTCGAAATCATCTAGGGTCAAGTTGTCCACAAATGTGTGTCCCTTAAAAACCCGCACAGGAACTTCAATGTTTACAACCCTGACCTCATGCGCTTCCTCTTGAGCAACAAGATAAGTAGTGATTAACACCAGGGAGATAAAAAAAATAATTTTCCTTGTTTTTAACATATATCCTCCTTCTTTCCCTGCACATTTTATGCCAGGCTGATACAGAAGAACAGCTTTATTTTTTTATCACCGAATGAGCATATAAAAGGACAAATGTCTTTGCTAGGTGACACAAACCCATTCAGCTTCTTAATGAAAAAGGGTTGATTTGGCTCTATTCCCTCTTGGACATCAAATTGCTCAGGCGCGAGCGAGTGTCAGAACTCTCACTTCACTCACTCCTGCTCTCTTCAAGACGTGGCTGCACTCTCTGACAGTTGCTCCGGTAGTGTATACATCATCCACGAGAAGCATCGTCTCCCACTCAGCCTGCCTGCCTTTCTTGACCGCAAAAGCACCTTTAACGTTTCTCGCTCTCTCTCCTGCCTCTAGAGAGGTCTGTGGTAAGACATGTTTCACTTTCACCAGGAAATCATCAACCAGCTTTATTCCCGTCAACCTGCCCAGTTCACGGGCGATAACCTGAGCCTGGTTAAAACCCCGTTCTCGTCTTCGTTTCGGATGAAGAGGCACTGGCACCAGGGCCTCAACTTTCCACCACAGTTCAAGCTCGTCCTTCATCACTGCCTGGGCGAATCTAGCCAGCTCTTTTCCCAGCAGGCTGTACCTGCCGTATTTAAAAAGAAGAATAACATCCTTCAATACCCCTTCGTATCTGCCGCAGGAGCGATGGATGGAAAAAGGAGGTCGAACCTTCAAACAGTGGGAACAAAAGTGAGACTCCTCTACTCCACTGAAAAACTTCCCGCAGCAGACACAATGTGAGGGAAGGCGTGTTCTCATCCTCTCCAAACAGGTGCGGCAGACAACGTTCTCTTCCGGCACTTCAAGCAGCGCGGAACACAGCTTGCAGAAAGAGGGGAAAAAAAGTAACTCACCCAGCCTAGTGAAAGCCAGGATGCTCCTTTTAAGAGATGAAATCAATAAGGCTCTTCCTCTGCCTTCTCCTGACAATTTATACAGAAAGGGGTCCAGGGAACGGCATCGAGTCTCTTCTTGCTTATCTTCTCCCCGCACATCTCACAGGTTCCAAACTCACAGCTCTCTATCCTTTTCAAG
The DNA here is from genome assembly GCA_046760305.1 of Candidatus Aminicenantales bacterium. Taxonomy (GTDB): domain Bacteria; phylum Acidobacteriota; class Aminicenantia; order Aminicenantales; family Aminicenantaceae; genus JBHIDX01. The sequence continues at coordinate 45,998 of JBHIDX010000005.1, read as the reverse complement.
GCCCCATCGATCATGGAAAGCTGCTTTCTTTCTGTATTTGAAAGACTCAGCAGGAATTCCTTGGTGTATGAGCTTTCGGCCTTATCCACAATGTCCTGGGCAATCCCGGTTTCTACTTCCTTGCTGGTGTTGTATGCCTCGCTTAATTTCTCTATTATTTCTTTCTTTTTTCTTAAAAGCTTTTTTCTATATCTTTCTTTTTCTTTTTTATCCAATGAAGCCCCCCTTACTTGGCGTATTGCCTACCTTTCAAAAGAGTTAATGCCCTGTAAATCTGCTCGAGGAGTACTATTCTGCTCATCTCGTGCGAGAATGTCATCCTGGAAAGAGAAAGAATAAAATCAGCTCTTTTCAACATCTCCTCTGATAGTCCGAGAAAGCCGCCAAGGACAAAAGTAACACCCCGCGTTGAGCTTGAGGAAAGCTGGCCTAAAAAGCGCGCAAACTCCACAGAGCTCATTTCTTTTCCTCTTTCTGAAAGACAGATGAGATAATCATCTTTTAAGTGCCTCTTGATAGCTTCTGCTTCAACTTCTTTAATCCTGCGAGCAAACCTCTCATCAATTCCTCTGGCTTCTTTAGTCTGTACAATCTCACATCTCTCCAGATGATTTATCCTCTCCAGGTAAAACTCCTGGAGTCTCTTTATTTCCTGATTCTTTGTCTTCCCTGGCCAGAGGATCCGATATTTCATACAAATGCGGATTTTAAATTTGTCATAAAAAAATAATGACTGAAGGCCAAAATGTCAATACTTTTTTTATTTTTTTTGGTATAAAAAGAAAATAAATAATAAATCAGAAGGCGTACTTGACAGCATCACCCCACAGCTTTTCCAGAAGATAATATTCCCTTGCTCTTTTGGAGAAGATATGGACGATGAAACTGCCGTAATCCATGAGTATCCATTCAGCATTCTCCTTGCCTTCGACACTCAGCGGATAAACATTTTTCCTCTTCAACTCTTCTTCAATGCTTTCGTAAAGGGCAATATTCTGGCGGGGCGAATTGCCGTGCATGATGATGAAGTAGTCTGTGAACGAGGCAATACCCTTCAAATCAAGAACAATAAGGTCTTCCCCCTTTTTATTCTGTCCGGCTTTAATAGAAATCTTAACCTCTGAGGGAAGACGTCTTTTGTCAGGCTTGCTTTCGGATCTATTTACTTTTTTCTCACTCATTTTCACTGTGATAAACCTTGTGTTCTTTAATATATTTCTCAACGCTTTCAGGGACAAGGCCCTTTATAGGCAGCCCCTGTTTCACTCTCTGCCGGATTTCAGAAGATGAAACATCCAGAGCATCAATCTCGAAGAGAAATACCCTGTACTCAGAAAAAAGCATCTCCAGCTGCTCAGGTTCAGCTACCTCAACAATCTTCTCCCTGTAGCTTCCCCCCAGAACTCCCCCAGCTTCGTCAAGAGAATATCCGGGCCTGCTCATAACAATAAAAAAACAGCTTTCAAGGAGCTCACGATAATCCTTCCATGTTTCTATCTCCAGGAATGCATCTATCCCCAGAATGAAAAAGACAAGCGCATCTGGATACAGCCTTTCAAATTTCCTCAGGGTGTCGACTGAATAGGATGTTCCTCTGGCCTCAATCTCAATCTGAGAAACAATGAATTTCTCATAAGGGGCACAGGCAAGTTCTACCATCTTCAAACGATGCTCAGGAGAGGCAATCTCTCCCGACTCCTTATGGGGAGGGATGTAAGAAGGGATGAAGAACACTTTTCCAAGAAAAAACCTTTCCCTGACTTGAGAAGCTGCTTTTAGATGACCGGAGTGCACAGGATTAAAAGTCCCTCCGAAAAGTCCTATTCTTGACTTAACGAGCTTTCTAATCTTCACTCTCCTTTTCTTTCTCTCTTTCAAGCGCCTCGGTCATGGCTAAAACAAGGGGAGCAAGACCCCTTTTTTCTCTGGCAGAGATGGCAAAAAAAGGCACTCCTTCCTCTTCTGCCAGTTGGCGTGCTTTCATCAGCCTGGTATCATCTTCACTCACCAGGTCAATTTTATTCGCCACCAGTATCTGAGGCCTCATTAAAAGACTTGAGTCAAATGCATCCAGCTCTTCTCTGACAGCTAAATAATCTTCAACAGGGTCTCTTCCTGTGAGAGGAGAAACATCAAGAATATGGACAAGGATTTTTGTCCGCTCGATGTGCCTCAGAAATTTCACTCCCAGGCCATGCCCCAGATGGGCTCCTTTGATCAAACCCGGAATATCTGCCACGACAAAGCTTCGCACCTCATCAACATCAACCACACCAAGATTGGGGATAAGGGTTGTGAAGGGATAATCAGCGATAACCGGTCTGGCAGCGGAAATTCTTGAAATCAAGGTGGATTTTCCTACGTTTGGAAATCCCACCAGTCCTACATCCGCGATGAGTTTGAGTTCGAGCACGAATTTTTTTTCTTCACCCTCCTGGCCGGGCTCGAACTCCCGGGGTGCCTGATGGGTGGAGGAGGCAAACGAGGCATTACCTCTTCCGCCCTTTCCGCCTCTCGCTGCCAGAAATTTCTGCCCCCCTTTGACAAAATCGAAAAGAATCTTATCCTTTCCCTTTTCTCTGACAACTGTACCCACAGGAACGCGGAGAATTAAGTCCTCGCCCTTTTTGCCCTGACGATTACCCCCCTCTCCATGAGCACCGTTTTTGCTCTTATTTAGAGGATGAAAGCGGAAATAGGCGAGTGTGTTCAATCCCTCTTCAGAGACAAGGTAAATGCTCCCTCCGTCTCCTCCCCTGCCTCCATCCGGCCCTCCTCGGGGAACACCCTTTTCCCGCCTGAAACTAACACAACCATTCCCTCCCTTTCCCGCTTTGAGATATACTTCAACCTGGTCAACAAACATACTCAGAAGAGCGTAGACCTCCTAGGCAGGAATAACGGAGACATACTTGGATTTTTTTCCTTTTGTCACAAAGTGGACAAACCCGCTTGTCTTGGCATAAAGGGTATCGTCTCTTCCTCTTCCTACGTTGTGTCCGGGTTTGAAGGGTGTTCCTCTCTGCCTGATAATAATCGAGCCTGCATTAACGTATTGACCTCCAAATCTTTTTACTCCCAGCCTCTTCGAGTGACTGTCTCTTCCGTTACGGGCACTTCCTCCTGATTTCTTATGAGCCATTTTTCCTTTCCCCCACCTGTTTTGATTTCACGGCCTTGGAAGCGGTTCGAGCTCCTGCTTTTTCCTTTTTAGCCCCAGAAACCTTTTTCCTGGATGTTTGTGGTTTGGTTTCTTTCTTTGCCGCTTCTTTGGTGAGCTTTGTGGCAGGCTTTTTTTCCGGAGCAGGCTTTGCTGCCGCCTTCTTTGAAACTGCTCTCGCTCCGGTTACAATTTCCTCAATTCTTACCCTGGTAAGTTCCTGTCTGTGGCCGATTTTTTTCCGGTACTGCTTTCTCCTTTTTTTCTTGAAAATGATTACTTTCTCACCCTTAAAATTCTCGATAACTTCAGCTTTCACTCTTGCATCCTTAACATAGGGAGTACCGATCATTGTCTTTCCGCCTTCATCCACGAGGAGAACCTGACTAAAGGTAACTTTATTCCCCTCTTCAATGTCTAATTTTTCCACCTCAATAATATCTCCGGCTTGAACTCTGTACTGTTTTCCTCCTGTCTTTATGACCGCAAACATCTTTCTTACCTCACTCTGTTAGGGATTCTAAATTTAACATAGGGCATGATTTGTGTCAATCAGGGATTGACAAAACTCAAGCTTTTCTCTAATTTAGGTATCGCCTCTGAGGAAGAAAATCGGGCGGTTAGCTCAGTGGTAGAGTACCGGTCTTACAAACCGGGGGTCACTGGTTCGAACCCAGTACCGCCCATTATAAAAGTTCTAGCCTTTACATCCATAATAATTATCCACAATTTTGTCTTCTCCAGCCTTAACGACACTCATCATCACCGAAGATGTGATGCTTACCTTTATTAAGGTTAAGTGCACCATCTTCTGCTTGATTTCATATATGCAGTGGAATAAAATTTTCGAAAACTTCTCCTGAGAGGAGGTCCTCTGTGTTAGTGAAGAAAGCATGGGGTATATACTTGAATCGGCACAGGACGAAAAAATACGCACTCTTTTGCATCTTAATTTTTTATGCCTTGACACTTCGGATAAACGGTCAGGAAGCTCTGCAACTTGATTTTACCTCCAAGTATATCTGGAGAGGATTTGACGTTCTCGATGACAAACCTGCCCTCCAGCCCTCTATCTCATTCGACCTTTTTGGGCTTTACCTCAACGTGTGGGGAAGTTTTGCCCTCGAGGAAAGGGACTCGCTCAGGCCGCTTGACGAGATCGACGTAACCCTCTCCTCCAATTTTCAGCTCTCTGATGAGTTTTCAATCGAAGCCGGAGTCATTCATTATGGATGGTACTGGGAGGATAATTTTAGCTTCAAGGATTCAACAACGTGGGAACTGTTTGTCTCGGCAAAATTAACAAAGCTTCTCTTCGCACCAAGTATTACTGTTTTTCATGATTTTAAACTCGGGAAGGGAACATACGTCCTCCTCCAGGGTGAGTATTCCCTTGAGATGCGGAATTTTATAACTCTTAATTTTTCTGCCTCCCTCGGCTACAATGCCAAGATGTGGATTGACACTTCAGGATTCAGCGACCTAAACTTCGGAGTTTCTTCACCCATTAAGCTTGGCAGCACTACAATTTCGCCCTTTATCAACTACACCATAGTCTTTCTTGAATCTGTAAACGAGAACAACGAAGTATGGTTCGGTATCTCTCTTGCCCTTTAGTGGAGAAAATTTAAACCTTCTTCTGCAGCCGGTCATGTGATGAGAATTCCCCTAGGAGTGTAATACTCAAAAGATAATTTAGAGAGCAAGATTCAGACTGGATTATTTGTGAATAATCCAGTTTGGACTAGAAGGCGCCGGCTGTCTTTAGCAAAAGGGGGGTTAATGATGGGAACTGAAAGGTGGGAGCTCTCCCCAGCCGGCTAAAGAGAGCTACATTTATTATAACACATTTTTAAAAAATGCAAATAGGGTAAAGACAAACATTTTTCTTCAGCGGCTTTTCCTGATAAAATCAAAGGCCGAAAGATGAAAATTCTTTTTACCTGCAAGGAACTTCCTCATTCCCGAATAATCGGCGGGCCAATCATCGTCTACAACCGGATTAAATACCTTTCCCGGAAACATACGGTCTCGCTGGCTGCCTTCTACCATCCGGGCGAAGAAAAATACGCCTCCTCCCTCATCCCCTTCTGCCACGAGCTGAAGCTGATTCCCTTTCCTCTCCCCCGCTCAGTGTTTAAAACTGCCTGGGATATCGTCTTTTCGTCTCTTCCCCATTATTTTTTGAAAAACCACGGCTCAGAGGAGATGAGATGCACGCTCGCGGAAATGGTAAGAAGAGAAAAATACGATTTCGTGATTGCTGAATATTCGGTCATGGGTCAGTTTGTGTACAAAAACCCCTGGCTCCCTCCTGTGCGAAAGGTAATCTCTGTTCATGAATGCTATTATCTGGCGCGCCTCAAAAGCTTTCGCCTTCACAAACCGGGAAAAGCAAAGCTGGAGGAAGCATTAAACCTCATGGGCCTGAAAAAGTACGAATTTGGCATCTATCGGGATGCGGATAAAGTACTGACCCTTACTCCCCAAGGTAAAGAAGAGCTGCTCAGCATTGCTCCTGACCTTGATGTCTCCGTTGTTCCTCACGGCGTTGATGTTAATGCCTTTTCTTTCACTCCCCGGGCTGAAGAAGAAAAATGTGTTGTCTTTGTCGGAAATTACCTTCATTATCCGAATGTTGATGCAGTTCTTTATTTTCATCATCAAATCTGGCCCCTTTTAAAAAAATACGTTCCAGAGATAAAATTTTATGTCGTTGGCCAATCTCCGCCTGAAGAGATTAGGAAACTTGCTCGAGATAAATCCATTATTGTGACAGGAACTGTTGAGGACGTTGTGCCCTATCTCAGAAAGGCAGAGATATTCGTCAATCCGGTGAGGCTTGGAGGGGGTTTCAGGGGCAAAATACTCGAAGCCATGAGTCTTGGCCGTCCGGTGGTCTCCACCTCTCTGGGAGCAGAGGGTATCCCAGCCTCTTCCAGAGAAAACATCATCATTGCTGACACCCCCGGGGATTTTGCCCAGGGAGTGGCTGAACTCATAAACGATAAGGAACTCTACCTGAAAATCCAGAAGAATGCACGTCACTTGATGGAGGAGAAATACGCCTGGGAGAAAGGAGCAGCCCTTCTTGAAAAGATTCTGGAGGAGATGATGCAGCATCCTCCTGAAGGAAAAAGAAAAAGGAGGAAACCATGAAGGTAACGATGGTCATTCCCAGTTACTGGGGCCGTAGAAAAGAGGAAGGCCGTAAAGAGGGAGATATAATCTACGACCACCCCACTCCCCTAGATGAGGAAGGAACTCTCCTTCGCCTCCTACGAAGCCTTGCCATCCTTGAGAACAGAGATTTCAGCCTCGTCATCATCGGAGCGGCAACATCAAGAGAGATAATTCAGGAAGTGGAACAGAAACTCCGTGCTGTAATTAAAAAAGCACCTCGGGTTGTGTCCACCTTCCTCTTCTCCTATTCTCACCTTGAGAAGATTTATCGCTACCTGGAAAAAGAGGGAAAAAAAGACTTCATTCCTCTTCTCAGCCTTGATGGTTACTCCAATGTCCGCAATCTGTGCCTTTTTCTACCCCATCTTCTAGGCTCTGAGGTGGCGGTGTTGGTCGATGATGACGAGATATTCGAGGACCCGGGTTTTATGGACAAAGCTCTTGAATTCATAGCCGGCAGGAAGAAAGGTCAGAAGGTGCTGGCTGTGGCCGGCTTTTACCTCAACCCTGACAACGATTTTCTCCTCAAAAGAGAAACACAGCCCTGGATGACATACTGGAATAAGATTGACTGCATGAACAGGGCATTTAAAGAGATTATCGGCCTGGAACCAAGGCTCAAAGTGACGCCTTTTGCTTTTGGAGGAAACTTGGTGATTCACCGGGATCTGTTTACAAGGATTCCCTTTGACCCTTCGATTACCAGGGGAGAGGATATTGATTTTCTGATCAATGCCCGTATGTTCGGATTCAACATCTATCTCGATAATCAACTTGCCATCGAGCATGAAGCCCCCCCAAAAACCTCACCCACCTGGGAGCGTGTGCGGGAAGACATCTTTCGCTTTGTGTATGAAAGGGAAAAACTCAAAACTCAGGAGCCCCGGGAGGAGATGAGTGTCGTGAAAGCAGAAGAGCTCAATCCCTATCCTGGGGAATTCCTAAAGGATGACCTCGAACAGAAGATTTTTCGCTCCAACCTGATGCTGGCTCTCGATTATCTTCTCAAGGGAGAGTTTGAAGGCGCCTCTGAATGCATGAACAATATCTATCTTGCCCGCACAAAGGCCATACCCAGCTTCAATCCTTTCCTCCATCTCATTCAACTGCAGAAAGACTGGGAGAAGCTTATGGAGTTTTTCAGCTCAGCCAGGGTCGCCCGCAGGGCAATCGAATGCTGTTGTCTTTTAAAAGAAAAACCATGAATTCCTGCGGCAAAAGAATCTTTCTCTTTTTCGGAATGCTTCTTATTATTGCTCTTTTATTCGTTCCATATAAATCCACCCATACCCGGATTAAAAATACATACGGTCCTTATTCTGGCATCAAATCGAAAACAACCACCACCAAGAGTGGTTATGCCTTTTTAGCCAAGCTATTTTCATCAAAACCATTTGAATCATCATATACAGAAACCCGTCTGGAGACTAATCGCCTTAACACAAAACTCTTTCTCATCGAAATAGGGGTAATAGTTTTTCTGGCAGGCTTCGACTATTTACTCTTCTGCTTTCTGCCAAGGAAAAAAAGGAGGGTGAGATGATAGACCTTGCCGTAATCTCGGGAACAGGATTTTACGATTTTCCCAGCCTGGAAAAAGGAGAAGTTAAAGAGATAAAAACCCGGTTTGGAAAAGTAAGTGTAAAGACAGGTACTCTATTGGGAAGAAAAATAATCCACCTTGCCCGTCACGGAAAGCATCACAAAATCCTGCCCAACATGATTAATTACAGAGCAAACATCCTCGCTCTTAAAGCGCTCGAGACCAAGGCCATAATCGGCACCACAGTCTGCGGAGTGCTCGACCCTGACATCCCGCTGGGGAAACTGGTCGTCTTCAGCGACCTCTACTTCCCTGAGAACAGACTGCCCGGAGGCGAACTGTGTACTGTTTACGAGAGAGCAGGAGATAAAAGGAGAGGCCACTACATGTTCAGCTCCCCTTTCTCAGAATCTCTCCGCAGCCTGATTATTGGTGCTACAAAAGAAGCGATAACAGATGCAGTCTACGCTCACGTCAACGGTCCCCGCTTCAACTCAAAATCAGAGATTTCAATGCTCCGTACCCACGCATCTTTCATCAGCCAGACCGCTGGCCCTGAAATCGTACTTGCGGGTGAGCTGGAAATACCCTACGCGCTTCTGGGCTTCGGAGTTGACTATGGTAACGGCATAAAAGATGTACCGACACCGCTGGAAGTACTCGAGAAGAACATAAAAAAAAGCAAGAATGTCTTCTTTTCAGTTGTCGAGAGAGCAATCAAACACTATAAAAAACCAGAGTTTGATGGGTTTGTCTACCGGTTCGAATAAACGAAAAAAAACTGTATAATTTACTGGATGAATAAAGCACAGTCTCTGCTCTGGATAACGGGAATCATCATCGCTTCTCTGGCCGGAACTGCAGCCTTCATCTTTGTCATCCTTTCCAACTTCAATGTCTACATGTACATTCTGGCCCCAGTTATGTTCCCTTTCTACCAGCTCCCGGCTGTTATCCTTGCCTGGCTCTGGAAGAAAAAAAGGAAGGCAGAAAAAAACTAATCTACGGTCAGGGTCTTGCTGATGTTTCGGGGCTGATCAGGATTAATCCCTTTCTCCTGACTCACATAGTAAGCAATCTGCTGGGCAACAATAACTTCGAGCAGGGGAGTTAGAAAGTAGTTTCGACTGGGAAGGGCGATTAGCTCGTCAGAGTTGAGAGAAAGCGATTCGTCGGGCGGGGAAATGGTGCAGATTTTTCCCCAGCGGCAGCTCACTTCGTTTATGTGAGAGAGAGTTATGGAAGAGTCCTCGAGGGTGGAAAGAAAAAGCACCCAATCCCCCTTGTTTATGATCGCCAGAGGCCCGTGTTTGAACTCGGATGAATACATGCCTTCACAGGGTATGTAGGTAATCTCTTTCATTTTCAGTGCCGCTTCAAGGCAGGCGCCATAACATATTCCGTAGCCGAGATAATAGAGATAATCCCTCGCAGAAAGCTCCCTCGAAACTGCCCGGCATTTATCAGAAGTGGTGGAGAGGGTTTTTCCAATCAAATCAGGCAGGGTGTTGAATTCATCCTCCAGAGCCCTGTATTCTCCACCTCTCTTTCTGGCGAGACTGAGCGCCAGAAAAAGAAAAATAATCACCTGGTTGGTAAAAGTTTTAGTGGCTGGGACGCTGATTTCAATGTTTGAGAGAAGGGGTAGGAAATTTTCCACCCTGAGCTGAAGTGAAGAACCAAGCACGTTTACCACGGCAAATATTTTTCTTGCCTTTCTTTCCTCGAGATAATTGAGCGCGCTAATCACATCCTTTGTCTCACCGCTCTGGGAAACAAGAATGTAGGCTCCCTGAGATAGTTCACCCCGGCCCATAAACTCCTTAAAAGCGCCGGCTATGACGGGCACGGCTTCCCGGCCCGCTATTTTATTCAGGTAGTAGGAACCTATGACACAGGCATTGTAGGAAGAGCCTGAGCCGACAAGATATATCCTTTTTTCATCCTTCAGTGAGCGGCAGAATTCCTCTGCCTGCCCAGATTCCTTCAGGAATTCAATCAACGCTTTTGATTTCTCAGGCTGCTCATAGATTTCCTTGAGCATGAAGTGGGGAAACTCCCCTTTGCGCGCTTCCTCGATATCGAGACTGCACTCATACGGCTCTCTCTCTACCTCCTCTCCACTGGAGAGCTTTCTTATCCTGTAATCTTTCCAGGTATACTCAACGTACTCTCCATCGTAGAGAGGAACAATCATCTTCGTAAACTGGATGATTGAAGGCAGGTCTGAGGAAGAGCAGATAAAGCCGTCTCCCACGCCGAGAAAGAGGGAGGAGTACTTCTTTACGCAGAACATCCTCTCCTCCTCTGCTCTGGATACGACATAAGCATAATCTCCTTTGAGGATGGAATCCGCCTCCTGGATGGCGGCGTTCATGTCCTGAGTCTTCCTGAAACAGTGTTCGACCACATGGAGAACCACTTCTCCGTCATTTTCTCCCTGGAAATTATGCTCCTTGCGGCTGAGCTCGTAAATCAGTTCTTTGGTGTTAATGATATTACCGTTATGGGCTCCCGCCATTTTGCCGCTGCAGTCAAGGTGAGGCTGTGAGTTTTTCGGGGAAGGAGGTCCGAAAGTTGCCCAGCGGAGCTGGACAATTCCCTTCACTCCTTGGAGCCTATCAAAGCGGAGCTTCTCATTCACCTCTTCAATCTCCCCAACATTCTTTCTCAGCTCAATGGCATCAGAGTTGAAAGCTGCCATACCCACTGAATCATAGCCCCTGTAGGTAAGCTTCCTGCCCGCTTTAAGAAGAATCTGTCCCAGGTCTTTCCTGTAGTCTCTGAAAACAATGCCAAAAATTCCGCACATTTTTCATTCCCGACTCACGATTGTAACCAGCCAGAATCCTTTGTCAAGAAAAGAAACAATTACTACACCTTTATCCGCCGTTCATCTTTAACTGTGTTAAGCACAATGTGGGTTATTGTTCTGTCCACGTATTTCTGAGAGAGTAAATTCTTTATGAAGGTGTTGAGTTCCTCTCTGCCTTTAAAATAAGCAATCACCAGTGAATCCCAATCTCCAGTGACATCATAGATGGTAGTCACATGAGGGTCTTCGGCAATTTTCTCCTGAGTCTCGATCAGCTTCCCGTGAGAAATCCTGAGTGCAATGACCGCAGTCAGTTCATAGCCGAAATATCCAGGGTCAACTACAGGAATGTATCCCTTTATAGCTCCAGACTTTTCCAGTTTTTTTATGTTGTTTATCACGGCCGGGGTGGAGGAGCCAATCTCTTTGGCAATCTCCCTGAAACTCTTGCGCGCATTCTGGTTAAGTGCTCTGATAATCTTCCGTTCTATGTCTTCAGCCATTTTCGCCTCCTGCTAGCTGTAATAAAAATAGTCTTTAATAAATGTTTTTGTAATTAATTATAATATAAATCTTGACAAATGGAAATATTTTTCTCTAAAATATTTACCTATGAAAATATACTCCCTTAAGAGATAAAAAAATGATAATTGATTCACCCCTTGAAGTCAAACTTTATATGAAGGAAACAATTGAAGTGCCGGAGTTCATCACCGGCTTTCTACCCGGAGTAAAAGAAGTAATTCAGCCTGAAAATGAAGATGATGTGGAGAAGATTTTTTCTTACTCAAAAAAAAACAATCTCTCGGTAATCCCCAGAGGAGCGGCAACATCAGGCACAGGATCTCTCATTCCTCTCCGCAAATCTCTGATGGTGGACACAACATCTCTGAACAGAATCCTCGATATCGAGAGCAAAAAAAGAACAGTGCTTCTCGAGGCAGGCACGCGCTGGTGGGAATTAAAAAAGACACTTGCCGACTTCGGCCTCGACCTTTATACCTGCCCTACAAGCCTCTTTTCTACTGTGGGTGGATGGCTGGCAACTGGCGGCTACGGACTTAACAGCCTTAAGTACGGTCATGTGGCAAATTCGGTTATCTCGATTGAAGTCGTGACTCCTTCCGGAAAAAAACTTCTCCTCCGTCATGATCCTGGTTTTAAATACTTCATGGGCTCTGAAGGCCAGATGGGCATAATCACCAGGATTAAACTCGCTCTTAGAGAAAAAAAACCCTTAAAACCATATCTTCTCTTTTTTAACTCTGTCCGGGAGGCGGAGAACTTCATCGGCGAGCTAGTCCGCCTCAAAATTGCGCCTCTAACTGCCCTTTTCCTGGACAGGTACAGGCTCAAAGAAAAAGGTTATCTCCTCAAAGGAGGCCTTTCTTTCCCTGAAATGGAAGGTGTTTTTGTCGTCTTCGACAAATCTGAATCACTCGAGAAAGAGCTCCTGAATCTGACCGAAAAAAGAGGAGGGTTTCCTGCTGAAGACTACCTCACTTCTTTCCTCTGGAACGAACGCTACTTCCCCTTCTCTGTGAAAAAACGCTATCCTTCGCTTCTCGGCTGCGAAACAATACTCCCTGTTGAAAAACTCAGTTCCTACATTGCGCGTGCCAGAGAGTTTGCTGCCAGCTACGGTCTTAGCCTTTCCTCTGAAGCAAGTCTTATAAACAGAAAAGAAGCTGTTGTTTTTACTCTTTTCCCTTCAGCGAGCAGAGGGCTTACGCATCTTCTCCACCTCTTCCTGACTTACTCTCTGGCCCGAATCGCAGTTAAGTCAGGAGGGGTGCCTTACAACATCGGGTTGTGGAACCTGCCTCTGCTCGAGAAAAAATACTCTCCCCCAGCGCTCGCAGAATATTCCCGATTCAAGAAATCCGTTGACCCACACAATCTGATGAACACCTCGAAATCTTTCTCTCCAACTCACCCCACGGGGAGGCTGCTTAAGTTCACCTACAGGATGAGCGGCCTTTTCCCCGAGAAAAGCTCTTTTTTCAGGAAAATCGGAATTTTTGCCTCTTCCAACGGCAAGAACAATCACCGTCCACTCTCTGAACCTGAGGCCTGTTCAAGCTGCGGTGCCTGCACCGCCGCCTGCCCGGCCTACCTCATGAAGAGGAATGAAATTATCACTGCCAAAGGAAAACTCTTCCTGATAAAGCATTTTAAAAAAGGCTCATTTCTTCCCCCGGAGACAGCGAGGAAAATTTTCTTCTGCCTTCACTGCCATCTCTGCGAGCTCGTCTGTCAGAGTAAGCTCAGCTTAATGTCCCTCTGGGAAAGACTTGAATCAAGGGTGGAGAAAAAATACGGAAAGCCGAAAGAAGAAGAGATAGAAGCTTTTGTGAAAGAAGTCGAAAGTAATCCTCGGTGTAAAGAGCTCTTCACAGCCTTCTCTTTATCAATCCCTAAAAACACAAATGGAAAGAAAAATGTATAAAAGATATCAGATTAAGACAGCTACAGCCGAGCTCGAATCGATGCGGATTGGCAAATTCACTATCATCCGCAGCGACGAGTGTGCTAACTGCGGTCAGTGTGCCGAGTGGTGCATCTACGGAGTTCACAGGCGCGACTCCAGAGACCCGCGCCTGATGGCGGAACCTCTCAACCACCTCTGTAAAAACTGCTTCTCCTGCATCCAGAACTGCCCCCGGCAGGCTCTGAAAATGGTCAAAAATGAGGAGTACGAAAACCTGGGCGATTCCTACTGGACTCCCCATAAAATCTGGACCATCTGGAATGAGGCAGAAGAGGGAATGATTCCTGTCTACGGTGCTGGCTACCGGGGTCGGTTCAGGGGATTGGGGTTTGATGACATATGGACTGATATGTCAGAAATTGTGAGGCCGACAAGGGATGGAATCCACGGCAGAGAATACATTGCCACTGCTGTGGACATTGGAAGAAAACTTCCCTTTATCAGCAATTTCGAACATCCCTCTTCACTCCCTGTGGCCGAAATAAAGATTCCGATGCTCCTCGAGACAAGACCCTTGGGCCTGCGCTCTGAGAGCATCCTCATGCCTGTCATCAAGACAGCCCAGATAACAGGAACGCTTGCCCTGCTCGACATCGAGGATTGGCGGGATGAACTTATTCCCTATCTTCCGTTTCTCGCTCTCAGGTTAAGGCTTGAGAAAACATCAGAGCTTGAGAAAGTTCCCTGGAGGAAAGTAGGCTTTGTGGAGATAATCGTAGCTAAAAAAACAGAAACTTCCTGGCTTGAAGAGGTACTTCGGACGCTTAGAGTCGGAAATCCGGGCGCGGTTATTTCTCTTACAACCTCAACACCAGCTCTTCCAGGCGAATTCTTAGAGCACTTTAAAGCAGGAAAGGCAGATGTACTCACTTGCACCGCTGACAGCCACGGCCGAAACGCTGAAACCGGTCACTTCATCTCCGAGTCCATACGCTCTCTCCACCTTGCCTTCGTCAAAGAGAGGATAAGGGACGAAATAACTCTCATCGGTGGAGGCGGCATCGCCGCAGCTGAGCATGTGCCGAAGCTCATCATCTGCGGAGCGGATGCTGTGGTGCTGGATATCGCTCTTCTTGTGGCTCTGGGATGTAGGGTCTGTCGTGAGTGCGATTTCGATACCTGCCCGGCTGGTATAAAAACTCTTGACCAGAACCTTGCCGCACAGCGCATGGTGAATATGATTTCCTCCTGGAGAGACCAGCTTCTAGAGATTCTGAGCGCCATGGGGATAAAGGATGTGAGGCGCCTTAGGGGTGAAGTTGGCAGGGCAATGTTCTACGAAGAGATAGAAAGAAAATCATTCGAATTTATATTCAACAACGGAGAAAAAAGAAGATGAAGGAAGCCAGAGCAAGCTACTGTCCTTCCCGTTTTCTTTACCAAATCGGGAAATATAAAGTCTCCCTCAGTCCTGAATGCTTTCACTGCGGGCTCTGTGTTGACATCTGTCCCCATCGTGTTTTCGAAAGAACAGAAGGTACAAACTTTGTCCTTCCCCTCCGCTCTTCTTTCTGCAGGGGAGCTGACTGTGCGTCTGGTGCCTACTTCTGCAGGAGAAAATGCCCTGTGGATGCCATTTCCATCGAAGCTGATCCCCAGTGGAAGTCGCTCGGAGACTACCGCTGGACGCAGGATCTCATTCTCAGTACCTGGCTTGAAGCAGAAAGAGGGGAACTGCCCCCTGACTGTTTCGAACATCGTTTCGGCGACTCAGGAGGGGGATTTGATGTTTTCGATTTTAAATGGAACGCTCGAGAAGCTGAAGAAGACCTTTCTGCGGTTGACACTTCACTCTCTCTAAACAGAAGAGAAGAAGGAGCGAAAATTGTTATCCCCATCCCCTGGTATGGTGCTGGCATGTCCTTTGGCTCGATAAGCCTGCCCACCATGCTTTCACGGGCAGAAGCTGCCAAGAGCTGGGGAACTTTTACCTCAACGGGTGAAGGCGGCTATCCTGAAGAATTGGTTCCCTACCAGAACCATATCATCACCCAGATAGCCACCGGTATGTTCGGAGTGCGGGAGGAGACAATAAAAAGAGCAAGGATTATCGAGTTCAAGTACGCACAGGGAGCAAAGCCGGGGTTGGGAGGCCATTTACTCGGAGATAAAAATACGCCTGTTGTCGCCGGGATGAGAGAGGCAGTTGCCTGGACCTCCCTTTTTTCTCCTTTTCCCTTTCACAGTGTCTACTCAGTTGAAGACCACAAAAAGCATCTTGACTGGGTAAAAACAATCAATCCCGATGCCATAATCTCGGTCAAAGTTTCAACTCCAGTCGACGTTGACATGGTGGCTGTGGGAAGCTACTACGCTGGAGCAAACATCATCAACCTTGACGGAGGATACGGAGGAACTGGAGCTGCACCTGAGATTGCCAAAAAGAATATCGCCATGCCCATCGAATACGCCATTACCAAGGTACACAGATTCCTCATCGAAGAGGGAGTGCGCGACGAGGTGGTTCTCATGGCCAGCGGAGGAATCCGGAATGCCTACGATATCGCCAAATCAATCGCGCTCGGAGCAGACGGGGTGATAATCGGAACAGCGGAACTTGTAGCCCTGGGCTGCGTTCGCTGCGGAAACTGTGAGAGCGGCAAGGGATGTCCGCGGGGAATTGCCACCACTGACTCTGAACTCGAAACACAGATAGAGCCCTCGTGGGGTGCACAGCGCATCATCAATCTCTATGCTTCCTGGCAGAAGCAGCTAAAGCTTATACTTTACCGACTCGGTTTAAAAAATATCGGCGAGTTGAGGGGAAGGACTGACCTCTTGAGGTATAAAGATGGAAAATGAACTGAGTATAAAGCTCATCGATTCGCGCCGGAACCTCCTCCCTTCAGGCGGTGAGCTCCGTAAAGAAGCAACCGAAGGGGGCTGCGGGGTGGTCGGCCTCGCCTGCAGCGAGAAGATTGCCGGCAGGCACATCCTGCAGGCCTGCATCCAGATGCATAACCGGGGAAACAGCAAGGGCGGGGGCATGGCTGCCTTCGGGCTCGAACCTTCTCAGCTCGGAGTGAGCAGAGAAATACTCGAGAACGACTACCTTATCCAGGTTGCTTATCTCGATCCTGCCTCGAGAAAAGAGGTTGAGAAAGAGTTTATATTTGACTCGCTCGAAGTCCATGCCTATCACAGGCTTCCCACAGTAAAGGACTGGAAAGGCATTCCCGGGCTGGAGATGAAACCGCCTGAGGTGTGGAGGTATTTCTCCCGGGTAAAGGAAGCAAATCTTCGCAAATTCAGGAAAGAAAACGGACTGAATGGGCTGCCGAAGGAGAAAGTGGAAGATGAGTTTATCTACCAGAACTCCTACAGGCTGAACAGAAAATTTTACACCTCGCTCGGGGAAAAGAGAGCTTTTGTTCTCTCCCATGGGAGAAACATGTTCATCCTCAAGATCGTGGGCTATGCGGAACAGGCCATCCACTATTATCTTCTCGAGGAGCTTAAGGCTCATATCTGGATAGGCCATCAGCGCTATCCCACCAAAGGAAAAGTATGGCATCCTGGAGGAGCGCATCCTTTTGCGGGCATGGATGAGGCGCTGGTGCATAACGGCGACTTTGCCAACTATCATTCGATAACCGAATATCTCGGCCAGAGAAATATCCATCCCCTTTTCCTGACCGACACCGAGGTCTCTGTACTCCTTTTCGACCTCTACAACAGAGTATACGAATACCCGCTTGAATATACTATCGAAGCCATGGCCCCCACTACAGAGAGAGATTTTACTCTTCTTCCTGAAGAGAAAAGAAGAATCTACCGCCTCCTGCAGGCTTCTCACATTCACAGCTCTCCTGACGGGCCTTGGTTTTTTATCATCGGGAGAACTCTTGCTGGCAGCCAGGGATTTCAGCTCATCGGAATAACGGATACCTCTATGCTCAGGCCTCAGGTGTTTGCCCTTTATGAAAACGGCGTCAGAGTGGGTCTTGTGGCCAGCGAAAAGCAGGCCATTGATGCCACCCTGCGCAGCCTTCACCGAGAGGACAAAAGGTTCATGCCCTACGCTGACATTTACTGGAATGCCCGGGGTGGTAGCTACACTGATGGAGGAGCTTTTGTCTTCACCGTGAGAGACAATGACCTGATTGTGAAAGATAAATTCGGGAAAAAGATCTCAACCAGCCGCGAACACGACTGCCCGGTGAGTGTCCTACCTGGAGGAGAATACCGTTCAGATGAGAAAATCTCGGACAGGATTCGCAGCCTCACAGAAGTAATTGACCGCAGGTGGCGGCTGCCAGTAAAAGACAGGGCGCGTCTCATGCACGACTGTGAAAATTCACTGAATGAGCTTTTCTCATCTTTGGCGGGGGGAAGAGATGAATCTCTCTATCATCTTCTGGAGTGGAAGAGGAGAGGTTCGCTTAGGCCACCTCGAAAAGAGGGAGAGGTTCTGGTCATTGACAGTCAGGAATTTCCAAGCGAAGGCGAGGACTCAATATCGAGATTCATCGTTACTGCTTATGAGATGGGATGGAAAAATTTCATTACTCTCAATTGGAGAGGACAGAGGTTCTGCGGGTGCGGACTCGGGCCCGGTTCAGATGGGGTGCGGATTGATGTCTACGGCAGTTCGGGTGACTATCTCGCCTCAGGGATGGACGGGGCTGAAATCTACGTCCACGAGAATGCTCAGGATCAGGTAGCTCAGATAATGAAGAGCGGCAAGCTGGTAATTTACGGCGATGTTGGGCAGACTTTCATGTACGGCGCAAAAGGAGGAGAGGCCTATGTCCTCGGCAATGCTGCTGGAAGGCCGCTCATTAATGCAGTCGGACATCCAAGGGTTGTCATCAACGGTACATGCCTTGATTATCTGGCAGAATCATTCATGGCAGGAGACCCCTTCAACGGAGGCGGATTCATCATCCTCAATGGTCTCACCTTCAATGAAAGAGGCGAAATCGTTGACCTGGAGACCCCTTACCCGGGAGGAAACCTTTTCTCACTCGCCTCAGGCGGGGCCATCTACTTCAGAGACCCACACCGCGTGGTCGAAGAGGGGCAGCTCAACGGAGGAAAATTTACTGAGCTAGGGGAAAAAGACTGGGAGCTCATCCTCCCTTACCTTAAAGAGAACCAAAGACTTTTCTCAATATCTGTTGACCGCCTGCTCAGTGTCAGGGGGAAAAGGCTTCCTTTCAACAAAGTATACAGGAAAGTGGAAGCTGTTGAACTCAAAGCTCTCTCCAGAGAATGGCACTAAAAGCTCTCTCATAATTCCGTTCCTTTTCGCTGCCTGATCCGCATATAACAAAGATACCCAAACATCTCAAATCCATTATAATGAATAAAATAAGTGCATGGGGCGGGGTGAGGCTCCGTCCTCTGCACAAACACCGAAAGATGAACTGGGGAAGGGGCTTTTTCAGAGCATAATTGTCATGGAATTGCGGATGCTCATCAAAGAGAATTGACACTTAAGCTGAAAAAACATTAGCATTAGATAAGAAGAAATGTGTTAGAACACCGATTCAGGGCCAAAAAATGCATTCTAAGGGCTAAAAAAGGGCTCAAAATAGATTTATTTTATTTATTATCAATCAGTTGTGTTAGCCAAACAACAATAAGCAGAATAAGAATAAGGAGAAAGGGATGAAGAGAAGAGATTTTTTGAAAAAGCTTTCCCTGGCAGCGGCCGGAACTTTTGCCGCTCCTGCCATCATTCCCTCTCCGGTACTGGGGAAGGGAAAGGCTGTTCCTCCTTCCAACCGCATCGTCATGGCCGGCATCGGCTTTGGCATGATGGGCATTCCCAACATGAAAGCCTTCCTGGAAAAAAAGGAGGTTCAATGGGTAGCAGTGTGTGACGTGGACGAAAACCACCTGCGCCAAGCCCGGGATATCGTAAACCAGAAGTACGGCAACAGAGACTGTGCCACCTACAAGGATTTCAGGGAGCTCTGCCAGCGAACTGACATAGATGCTGTCTCCATCGCTCTGCCAGACCACTGGCATGCCATTCCTGCTATCGAGTGTGCCCGCGCAGGATTTGATATTTACGGCGAAAAGCCTCTCTCCCACAGCCTCCTCGAGGGTCGAGCAATGTGTGAGGCAGTAAAGCGCTACAGCCGCATCTGGCAGACAGGAAGCTGGCAGCGCTCAGTGGAAAACTTCCATCACGCCTGCGAGCTCGTCCGCAACGGCCGCATGGGGAAGATTCTCAAAGTCGAGGTTGGACTTCCATCAGGTCACTATGACTTTGCCGGGACAAAAGGGCAGGAGAAAATAGGGCCTCCTCCCTCAGAACTCGATTATGATTTCTGGGTGGGACCTGCTCCCTATTCGCCTTACTGTCCGGCAAAGGTGCACAGGAACTGGCGCTGGGTCATGGATTTTGGCGGCGGCCAGCTCATGGACTGGGTCGGCCATCATGTCGACATTGCTCACTGGGGTCTGGGTTTTGACCTCACCGGACCTGTTGAGATCGAGGGCTGGGGCGAATTCCCGAGGCGGGGCGTGTGGAACAGTCCCACCCGTTACTACCTTAAAGCCAGGTACGCAGACGGCACGCCGATGGATATTGCGGGCGGACACGAAGAGATTCGACCTGGCACAAAATGGATAGGAGAATACGGGTGGATCTGGGTTAACCGAGGAGGACTTGAGGCTCATCCTCAGGAGATTCTCAATGAACGAATCGGACCGAATGAGATTCGTCTCTACAGAAGCAGGGACCACTACCAGAATTTTCTCGACTGCGTGAAAAGCAGGAGGCAGACGATAACTCCGATCGAAGTCGCCCACCGCTCAGCAAGTGTCGGTCATCTGGGTGGGATAGCCATGGAACTGGGGCGCAAGATTCGTTTTAATCCGGAAAAGGAGGAAATTATCGGCGATGCGGAGGCAGCGCGCCTGCTAGGACGCTCCTACAGGAGTCCCTGGCAGCTCGGCCTCTGAGAAAACGAGCGTCAAAAGGTGAATAAAATGGGCATAAAAAAAGCAAAAAAAACAAAATTCATTCTCACCCCCATTATCCTGGCCCTTCTCTTTTGGGCATCCTTTTCTTCACCACTTTCAGCCTCTTCTCTTAAGGCACTGATTGTCACGGGACAGAACAATCACGACTGGAAGACAAGCAGCTCCATCCTTAAAAAGATATTAGAGGAGACGGGTATGTTTGAGGTGGAGGTGGCGGCCAGCCCTCCCAGGGGAAAGGACATGTCCCTTTTCAGGCCCGAGTTTGACTCCTACCAGGTAGTTGTCCTCGATTACAACGGAGATGCCTGGTCTTCTTCTACCCAGGAGGCATTTGTTCGCTATGTCAGACAGGGTGGAGGTGTTGTCGTCTACCACGCGGCTGACAATTCTTTCCCCCAGTGGAAGGAATACAACAGAATCATAGGGCTAGGGGGATGGGGAAACCGCGATGAATCTACCGGACCCTATCTCTACTGGGAAAAGGGGAGAATTGTCAGGGATAAGAGTCCCGGGATTGCCGGCTACCACGGCTACCAGCACGCTTTTGTGGTCGTCAACCGTGACTCCTCTCATCCTATCACCAGGGGACTGCCTGAGAGATGGATGCATGCCAGAGACGAACTCTACAGTCTCCTGCGCGGGCCGGCTGAAGAGGTTCATGTCCTGGCCACAGCCTACAGCGACCCTGCTCAGCTGGGAACAGGGAGGCATGAACCAGTGCTTTTCACGGTCAGGTATGGTAAGGGGAGAATCTTCCATACAGTCCTTGGCCATGCCATGGGAGAAAAACATCCCCCATCGATGGAATGCGTGGGCTTTATCGTCACTTTCCAGCGCGGTGCAGAATGGGCAGCCACGGGCAGCGTAACCCAGAAAGTACCAGGAGATTTTCCAGCTCTCTACCGCGAATCGGGCACTCCTGATGATGTCAGGCGATGGAAGAATTTCAGGCCTGAGAGGCTGGAGGAAATACTAAAAGAGCTTGCCAGCTACGAATACGGTCAGGACGAAGAAATACTCTCCCGGCTCAGGGACTATGTGAGAGCTCACCGCAATTCACCTCAATCCAGAGCAGAATGTGAGACACGCCTTGCCCATTTTCTTGCGTCAGATGCTACCCTGGCAGCAAAAATGGCAGCCTCGCGGCAGTTAAGAGAAATCGGCACCTCGCTCTCTGTTCCTTGGCTGGAGAAAATGCTGCTTCATCTCCAAACGTCTGACATTGCAAGGTATGCTCTAGAAAAAATTCCCGGTCAGGATGCAGCCAAGGCACTCATAAAGGCGCTTTCAAAAAGCAGAGGGAAAGTGAGGCTGGGTATCATCTCTTCTCTGGGAAACAGAAAGTCTGAGAATTCGCTGCCTCAGCTTTCAAAGCTGCTCCGCGGCGCTCAGCCTGAGACAGCCGCTGCTGCTGCCAGAGCGATGGGCCAGGTGGGAACTGCGCAGGCAGCAGAATTTCTCCTCAAAAATATGAACAAAACCTCAGGCGAAGTAAAAGCAGTCGTTGCTTCTTCTGTGCTTAAATGTGCCGAGAACCGCCTTGAAGCCGGGAAGAGCGAGGAAGCTTCAAGAATGTATGAAGCACTCATATCCTCGAAACTTCCCCTCAACCTTCGTCAGGCTGCCATGAGAGGAAAAATATCTTCGGCCGCTAACGCCTCGGAGATAATAATCAGAGCACTGGAAGGAAAGAATATCGAATGGCACCAACCAGCTATAACCCTCATCAGGGATTTTTTTGACCTCGAAAATATAGAGGCTGTAAGCGCTCTGCTTCCCTCTCTCCCCCCTTCAAGCCAGGTCATGCTGCTCGAAGTTCTCTCCGGCTACCGCAAACCTGGAGTGCTCTCATCCGTTGTCCAGGCGGCACAGAGCAAGCAAAAGGAGGTGAGGGTAGCTGCCTTAAGAGCCCTTAAAACTCTCGGTGACTACTCCACCGTAGAACTCCTTGCCCGTGGCGCTGCGCTGAGTTCTGGAGAAGAAAAGAAGGCGGCCCGGGAAAGCCTCGACTGGCTGCCCGGGAAAGAAGTTGAGAGAGCGATTCTCTTAAACCTTATTAAACTGCCTGACCCACGTGTTCGGCAGGAGCTTATCCGCTCCATCGGCGAACGACGGATTAAGGAGGGGATAAGCCTACTTCTTTCCCGGGCTCGCTTCTCAGAGGCTGAAATCCGGCTTCAGGCCATAAAATCTCTTAAAAACATTGCCACTCCTGCCCACCTTCCACATCTGGTAGATATAATGCTTGCTTCAACTCAGGAAAAAGAACGAGAAGAAATGGCCAACACAATTGCTGCTGTGGCTGGAAAGCAAAAAGGAGGGCCTGGCCGCGCACGGCCAGTGGTGGAAGCGCTTGATTCAACAGCGGACATAAGCGACCGCTGCGCTCTGCTCAGAGTTCTGGGCAGAATTGGAGATGAGAGCTCTCTCCCCTCTCTCCGCAGGGCTGTGTCAAGTGGGACGCCTGAAGAAAGAGAGGCTGCCATACGTGCTCTGGCTGACTGGCCTACCACCACTCCAAAAGAAGACCTGCTCGAGTTGAGCCTGAAATTAAAAAACAAAGTCCTCAAGTTCCTCGCCCTTAGAGCCTACATCAGGATGATTGGCCTTGAGCCCTACCGCTTGCCACAACATGCAGTCAGGGAGCTTAAAAACACCATGGGATTGGCACGGATGGAGGAAAAAAAGCTGGTGCTCAGCATTCTACCTATCTTTCCCTGCCAGGAGGCGCTTGAGTTCGCCCGCTCCCTGGTTGAAGAGGAAGGAGTGGAGGAGGAGGCTAGAGCTGCTGTGGAAAAGATAGAAAAAGAGTTAAAAAAATGAGAACATAAAAAGGAGGTGGTCCATGATCGAGGCAAGTGCAAGCGGTAAGGGGAAGACCACGCTCACCTACGGCATGGTCGGCGGCGGCCAGGGTGCCTTCATCGGAGATGTGCACCGCAAGGCAATTGCCATGGACGGCAAGGCAAAGCTGGTTGCCGGTTGTTTTTCGAGGAATTATGAAAACACTCTCGCCACCGGGAAAAGCCTTGGACTGGACGAGGAGCGTCTTTACTCTTCCTTTGAAGAAATGTTCCGCAAAGAAGCAGGACGGGAGGATGGGATTGACTTCGTGGTCATCGTCACCCCTAATGATTCACACTATTCTATCTCCAGACTTGCTCTCGAGCATGATTTTCACGTTGTATGCGATAAGCCACTCACTACCAGCAGCAAGGAAGCAGAGGAGCTCGAGCGTCTCTCGGGGGAAAAAGGACTTCTTTTCTGCGTCACTTACACCTACACAGGTTATCCACTGGTCAAGCATTTGAGAGAAATGGTTGCTAAGGGAGAGCTGGGAAACATCAGGTTCGTTAACGCTGAATATCCCCAGGAATGGTTGAGCACCGCGCTGGAGAAAACAGGTCAGAAGCAGGCTGAATGGAGAACAGACCCTTCCCGCTCGGGTATCTCAAACTGTGTCGGAGACATCGGGAGTCATATTGAGAACATGGTTTCTTATCTCAGCGGATTGAAGATCAGCTCGCTCTGCGCCCGCCTTGACACTTTTGTCGAGGGTAGAGTGCTGGATGACAACGCTTCAATTCTTGTTAACTATGAAGGTGGAGCAAAAGGCCTTTACTGGAGTTCACAGATCGCAGTCGGCCACGACAACGGACTCAGAGTCAGAATCTACGGAACCAGAGGTTCGCTCGAATGGTGCCAGGAAAATCCCAATTATGCCCGTATTTGTTACCTGGAAAGGCCTGCTGAAATAATTTCACGCGGACGCGACACTCTTTACCCCCAGGCCCAGAGCTTCTCACGCATCCCTGCCGGTCACCCGGAGGGGTATTTTGAAGCCTTCGCCAACATTTACTCCACCTTCTGTCAGGCTCTGAGCAAAAAGCTTAGAGGCGAATCGCTGAGCGAAGAAGAGCTGGATTATCCCCACGTCGAGGAGGGAGTGCGCGGTGTGAAGTTCATCGAAAAGTGCGTCGAGAGTTCCAAAAAAGGCGCTGTTTGGATAGATTTTTAATCATTCATACCAAGGAGGAAGCCATGGCAAGACCTGTGACCTTATTTACAGGCCAGTGGGCGGATCTGCCTTTTACTGAGATGTGCAAGAAAGCCGGCAGCTGGGGCTATGAGGGCCTGGAAATCGCCTGCTGGGGAGACCACATGGAGGTGCGCAAAGCATCTGAAGACGGGGATTATGTAAAGGGAAAAAAGAAGATGCTCGAAAAAAACAATCTGAGATGCTGGGCCCTGGGCGCCCATCTTGCCGGTCAGTGTGTCGGCGACAGGTATGACGAGCGTCTGGATGTGTTTGTGCCTGAGGAGGTGAAGGGTAAACCCGACCGGATCCGCGAATGGGCCATCGAGGAGATGAAGCATACGGCCAGAGCTGCCAGAAACATGGGCTGTTCGGTGGTCAACGGTTTCATGGGCTCTCCGATCTGGAAGTTCTGGTATTCTTTCCCGCCCACAACCGAGGAAATGGTCGAAGAAGGGTTCAGGAAGATTCACGAGCTCTGGACGCCAATTCTTGATGAGTTCGAGCGCTGCGGGGTAAAATTCGGCCTCGAGGTCCATCCGACTGAAATTGCTTTTGACCTCTACACAACAAAGCGCCTCTTCGAGGTCTTTGACCACAGACCAACACTCGGACTTAACTTTGACCCCAGCCACCTTCTCTGGCAGGGAATGGAGCCTCATCTCTTCATCCTCGAATTCCCTGAGCGCATCTACCACACCCACATGAAGGATGTGGCTCTCAACCTGGACGGAAAAGCTGGAATTCTCGGCTCCCATCTCCCCTTTGGTGACATAAGGCGGGGATGGAATTTCCGCTCCCTGGGACATGGTGACGTTAACTTCGAGGAAATAATCCGGGCCCTGAATGAGATAGGATACGAAGGCCCTCTCTCAGTTGAGTGGGAAGACAACGGAATGGAGCGTGAATTCGGTGCCCAGGAATCGCTCGAATTCATAAGAAGCATAAACTTTTCTCCTTCAGAGATTGCCTTCGATAAAGAAATGAAAAAATAAACTCAAAATATAAAGAAGGGGAAAATGTCCAGCTTAAAAAATAAGGGTAAGATAAGAAAATTGACAAGAAGGGATTTTCTCAAAAGCTCGGCCTCGGCCAGCCTTGGCGTTGCCCTGGCTGGAAAGGCGGCTGTCCGTCCTCCGGGAGGAAGCGCTCCGCAGAAGAAGAAATCAGCCGAGCTGGCAGTGGCCATCATCGGCGCCGGGGTACAGGGCAGGGTTTTAATCGACTCATGCCTCCGCATCCCCACGGTGCAGATTGTAGCTGTATGCGACATCTGGGAATACAGCCAGAGGTATGCAAGTCAGTACCTCAAAAAATACGGCTACGAGGTGAATGTCTACGAGGACTACAGGGAGATGCTTACCAGCGAAAAGAACCTCGATGCTGTCATCGTCGCCACCCCTGATTGGATGCATGCCGAACACACTGACGCCTGTCTTGAAGCAGGGCTCCATGTCTACTGCGAGAAAGAGATGTCCAACTCCCTCGAAAAGGCGAGGTCGATGGTCGAGACAGCTCGTAGGACAGGAAAACTTCTCCAGATCGGGCACCAGCGCCGCAGCAATCCCCGCTACATCCACGCCATCGAACGCCTTATCCATGAACATAAGCTTCTCGGACAGATTACATCCCTCTATGCCCAGTGGTGCCGAGCCAGGAGCGACATGCTCGGCTGGCCGAAAAAATACACCATCAGCCCAGAAAAACTCGCCAAATACGGCTACCGCTCCATGGTTGAGTTCAGAAACTGGCGCTGGTTTAAAAAATACGGCGGAGGTCCCCTGGTTGACCTCGGTTCACATCAGATAGACCTCTTCAGCTGGGTGATGAGAAAAAACCCATCGGCAGTAATAGCCAGCGGCGGACGCGATTACTACCCGGACAGGGAATGGTATGACAATGTCATGACCATCTACGAGTTTGAGACAGGTGAGCGGTGTGTACGTGCCTTCTACCAGGTTCAGACCACGACCAAGCATGGGGGTTTTTACGAAGCCTTCATGGGAGATAACGGTTCCCTCGTCATTTCCGAAGTGCCTCAAAGGGGAAACTGGGCTATGCGGGAAGCACATGCGCCTGAATGGGATTCTCTGGTGAGGCTCGGACTTCTCAAATCCGAAAAACCTCCTCTTCAGAAACTGGAGACAAAGAACATTTTCCTCGATGTGAGAGTGACGGCTGAGGCGGGACGATGGCCTCTGCCCGTGGAGCTGGCAAAGCCGCCTCACCAGCCACATCTTGAAAATTTCTTCAACGCCATCATCCACGGCACACCGCTGAACTGCCCGGCTGAAGTGGGGTATGAAACAGCCGTAGCTGTGCTTAAGGCTAACGAGGTGGTTAAAAACAGACGCATGTTTAAATTCCGGCCAGAGCATTTTCGAACATGAAAAAAAAATTTATTTATCTCATCCTTTTCTTTCCCCTTGTTGTGGATGGGAGCACATTGTTGTGTCAACAGAAAACCAAGGCTTGGGATGGAAGCCGTACCACCCCGGTTCACCTCATTCAACTCAGGGATGAGTTTGACCAGCTCATCGTTCCCACCCTTCCTTACCCCCTGCCTTATTCAACCCGCTTTACCTGTGCCCCCTGTCATGACTATGAGCTTATCAACCAGGGTCTTCACTTCAATGCTTCTTCCTCTCCTGAGGACGGTCGGCCAGGAGAGCCATGGGTCTGGGTTGAGCCAAAAACAGGAACCATCCTTCCCCTCTCCTACCATAACTGGCCAGGAGTATGGAATCCCGAGGATGTAGGGCTGAGTCCCTGGAATTTCACTCTCCTTTTCGGAAGACACATGGCAGGCGGTGGAGTTGGTGAGCCGAGTGAGGAAGTGAGCCCTGAATCCCGCTGGAATGTTTCTGGAAAACTTGAAATAAACTGCATGGCCTGCCATAACGCCTCCAGGATCCAGAGCCACAGTGAATGGGCCAAACAGGTGCTCCGCCAGAATTTCCGCTGGGCAGCAACGGCTGCTTCAGGCCTGGGGGAGGTAGGAGGCATGGCCTCCCGCCTTCCAGATACATGGGATATAATCGACGGGCCAAATCCTGATGATACAGAATGGGCTGTTGTTCCCTATGTAAGGTACAAAACCTGGCACTTTGACAGCCAGCATCGTGTGTTCTTTGACATCAGCGGAGAACCTGATGACAGCCGATGCCTTACCTGTCACTCAGTCTCAAGAGCAGGGTCGAAAAAATTCACAGCCGTAGAAGATGTTCATTCAGCCGCTGGAAAGGAATGTGTAGACTGCCACCGAAATGACATAAGTCATAACATGATACGCGGCTATGAGGCAGAATATGCTGGCTACGGAAGGGAGGATGCGGCTGAATTCACCTGCCAGGGATGTCACATGGGAAGGAACTTGGCCAGGAAGAGTCGTTCCGAAACCGGACGGCTGGGTGCACCCTATCCGCGTCATCGGGGAATTCCGGCTGTGCATTTCGAGAGGCTATCCTGCACTGTGTGCCACGCTGGCTTCAGACCGGCCAAGAGTCCAGTGAGAGTGCGCACCTCGCGTGCTAATCGTCTCGGTATTTACGGCATTGCCCGCTGGTCGACCGAAATGCCCTACATCTTCGAGCCTGTTTATCTAAAAGATAGTTCAGGTAAAATCCATCCCCACCGATTAATGTGGCCCGCTTTCTGGGGCCTCTCGGATGGGGAAAAAATTACGCTCCTCCCACCCTCAGACATACGCCAGGCTGGTGGAGATATTCTTTATGCCGAGGAGCAAGTGGTGCGTATCCTCACTGCTCTTGCCCTCTACGCTGAGCTTGAGGGAATCCCGGTTTTTGTCGCCAGGGGAAAAGCTTACGAGCCGAATGTGGATGGCAGGCTTGACGTCTCTTCTCTTGTGCCGCAGCCTTTAAGAGCTGATACCTGGTGGGGAGTAAAGAAAGAAGGAAAAATAAGTCCTTTAATCCCTCAGTTCGACCCCAAAAGCGAGGAATCAGAGGCTGGGGTGGAGGAAATCATCCTCAGCGTGCTCGACGCTCTGGAAAAAATGGAGGAAGTCCCTGGCCCTCCTGCCCTGCTGTGCCGAGATGTGCTCTACGTGATTAAGGATGGCTATCTTGAAAAGAAGCCAGCGCCCAGGAAAGCAAAAGATTACCCGGAGTTGGTCTGGGTGGTTAAAGAAGGGACAATGCCCCTTGTCTCAAATTTCCAGGTGAGGACAGTTGTTTCTACTGTGGGCACAGAATATACGCTCACTGAAGAACAGGTAAAACTCATCCTCGATTCTCTTTCCCGGCAGAAAAAAAACAGCGCTTCTTCCCCCTCCTCTTTCTTTTTCTATGTCTCCGGAGGGAGGATGTTCAGGCTGGGCCCTGAAGGAGATCTCATCTCACTCAAACACAGGGCAGCAGGGCCTGTTGTCTGGCCTCTGGCTCACCACGTGCGGCCAGCCCAGCAGTCCCTGGGAAGCAGCGGCTGCAGGGACTGTCACTCAGCAAACTCATCGTTTTTTTTTCATAAGGTAAGAGCAGTGGGAGCGCTTAAAATACAGAATCCGGTTAAGATCTCAGGCCATTCGCTGATGGGCCTCAGCAAACCTTACCAGAAATTATTCGGACTCTCCTTCAGACTGAGGCCTCTCCTGAAGACAGCCCTTTTTATCTCGGCAACTGTGATCGGAACTGTTGTTTTCCTCCTCTTCTTACTGTCAATCGGAAAATTATCAGGACTCATCGAGAAAAGGAGATAGCCCCTCATGTTCGGCCTTATCACTGCAGCCTCTTTGTTCGGACTTCTTCTCATCCTCACCTTCCTGCGTTTCAGAAAAAGACAATTTTCCGCTGTCAGAAATTCAAGGTCTTTTCTCCTCACCTATCCCTCCTGGCTCTGGCGCACAACAGCGGACCTCTTTAAAAATGAGGGCAGGAAAAAGGCGGTGAGGCACTTCTCAGACTGGCTCAAGCTCAGTTATCCTCGGGAGCAGAGATGGATTTTTTTCACCCTGGCAGGAAGCTTCTCCTACCTGGTGCTGAGCGGTATGGTGCCGGCTGTGGGAGGTCTGAGGCTCTCAGGCATATTCCTGGTGCTGCATGTTTTTTTCGGCAGCCTTTTTGCTCTCTCCCTTGGGGCAGTGGTCGTGCTCAGGGCCCGCTTCTACAGGTTCGATGAAAAGTCTCCTGACGATAAAACCAGCACCTCAGGCCTGAGGCTGTGTGCAGCCTTCTGGATTTTTACTCTGTGTGGACTGACCCAGATCCTAACCGCCTTAAGCCTCATGCTTCCCCTCTTTGCTCTGAGTGTTGAGATTGATATTTTCAGAGCCCACGAGTACAGTGGTCTTGTTGCCTTGCTTTCAGCCATTGCCTTTTTCTATTTGTCGTTTTTTGAGGAAAACCACGGATGAGAAAAAAAGAGGTCAGAGTTCTCCGCTTTTCCCACTTTTCCATGGCAACAACATTTGAGCTCCTGACCCCAGGCGGTGACGAGGAGTACGCACGCCAGGTTTCACAGGCCGTCTTTGCTGAGGTTGACCGACTCGAGAGACTCTTCAACAGGTTTGACCCCTGCAGTGAAATAGGCCAGATAAACCTCCTCAAACCCGGACAGAGTCTGATGATTGGAGTCGAAACATACGAATGTTTAAAAACAGCACTCAGTATCTGGTCTGAAACCAGGGGAGCTTTTGATATCTCCTTCGCCTCTCTGTTAACATACAAAGAGGAAAAAGATAAAGCCCTCCCCGTTGATAAGGCTGGTAGTCTGCAGTCAATAGAACTCAGCCGCACCTGGAGGGGATTCAGATTGAAGTACTCACCTCGTTTTAAAAAAGAAGAAGGCCAGGGAGCTTGTATTGACCTCGGCGGAATCGGAAAAGGGTTTGCCCTCGATAGAGCAGCGGAAATAGTTTCTGACTGGGGCCTCGAGCGGGCTCTTCTCCACGCAGGAACGAGCACAGCCCTTGCTCTAGGCTCTCCAGCCCATAATTCTTCTGAGAGAGAGGGATGGATGGTAGGAGTGGGCGGGAAATGGAAAATTAAAAAGATGAAGAAAGAATTTCTGCTCAAGGACAGGGCCCTGAGCGGTTCAGGTACTGAGGTCAAGGGAAGCCATATTTTCGATCCCAGAAAAGGAGAAACAGCCTCAGGCCATCTTGCTGCCTGGGCCTCACACCCTTCGGCCGCAGTCTCTGACGCCCTGAGCACAGCCTTCATGGCCATGAGTACCGAAGAGGTTAGGGCTTTCTGCTGTGAGCATCCAGAGGTATGGGCCATGGTTATCATCGACCCTGAAAGGTTTGAGGTTTTTGAATAAGGAGTGAGGGATGAGAAAAAAGATGCTGTTTATTATCATTTCGGTGGTCTTCTTTATCTCTTTTTCTCTAGGAGGAGGAATAAGCCTCCAGGAAGAAAAGAAAAAAGTAGAACTCAAGCTGGAACTTCCCAAGCCGATGTTTGTCGGCACTCCGAGGAATATCCGAAGCCCGAACCTTGAAAAAATAACCGGAAAACCCCGCGGGCCTTTCTTTGTTCCCCAGGGCACAGAGCTTCTTTCGCTGGGAAAAAGGGTGACAGCCAGCGACACCGAACCCGTTATCGGCGAGCTTGAATACGTGACAGATGGGGAAAAATCGGGCGAAGAAGGATATTACGTCGAGCTCGGCCCGGGCGTGCAGTGGGTGCAGATTGATCTCGGGCAATCTTTCAACCTCCATGTCATTCTCGTCTGGCACTACCACAGCCAGGCCCGTGTCTACCGGGATGTAATTGTCCAGGTCTCTGATGATCCGGACTTTATCACCGCTGTAACAACCCTCTTCAACAACGACCACGACAACTCTGCCGGCCTTGGTATCGGAAAGGACAAAGAATATATAGAAACATACGAGGGCCGTCTCATCGACGCCCGGGGAGTGAAGGCAAGATATGTGCGGCTCTACAGCAGGGGAAACACTTCAAATGATATGAACCACTATGTGGAAGTGGAGGTTTACGGCTTAGCGGCCAGATGAAGAAAAAAACAACTTTTTACCTTTTTTTTCTCCTCGTTCTCTGCGCCGCACTGATTTTCAGGCTGGTAAAGCTTGACCTGCGGCCCATGCATCACGACGAAGCTAACCAGGCTGTCAAATTCGGTAACCTTCTGGAAAAAGGCGAATACCGCTATGATAAGCATGAACACCATGGCCCTACCCTCTACTACCTCACCATTCCCTTTGCCTGGCTGAGCTCAGGTAGTTCATTTGCTGCTTTAAACGAGAAAACCCTGCGTCTGGTAACAGGCTTCTTCGGTACAGGCGCAATCTTACTCCTCCTTCTTTTTAAAGGAGGATTTAATTCAGAAGAGATTTTCTTCTCCGCACTTTTCGCTGCCCTCTCACCTGCTCTGGTTTTTTACAGCAGGTTCTACATCCAGGAGATGCTTCTTTTTTTCTTTGCCCTGGGCGCCATCGCCAGCGGCTGGCGTTATGCCCGAAGCAGGAGTCTGGGTTGGGCAGCCGCCACCGGCTTTTTCCTCGGGATGATGTATGCCACTAAAGAAACGAGCGTTATTATCTTCACCGCCTTTATTGCCTCACTTGTTTTCACCCGGCTTACCTCCGCACGAGAAGAGGCGCTGGGGAAAATTTCTCTGAAATCATCCTTTCTCCATCTCTCGGTATTTTTGACCGTGGCTCTTTCTATCTCCTTTCTTTTTTACTCATCATTTTTCCGGAACCCGGGCGGTTTCGTGGATTCTTTTCTTGCATTTTTCTCCTATTTTAGGAAAACGACAGCGGCTGGAATTCATGCTCATCCCTGGTACTATTACCTGAAAATGCTCGGCCTCTCCCGATACGGCTCAGGCCCTGTGTGGAGCGAAGCCCTTATCCTGGGCATGGCTCTTGCTGGATGTGTGGCTGCTTTCTCGACTGGACCTCGTAAAGAAAACAGCAGCCACCCACTCTCCAGGTTTCTTTTCTTCTACACGCTCTTCACAACAGTTTCTTTTTCTCTGATTCCTTACAAAACTCCCTGGAATATGCTTCCTTTCTATCTCGGGGTCATCCTTCTCGCCGGCTGCGGAGTTTCTTTTATTCTGAGAGCGGCAAAAAGTCTCCTTTTTCAGACCGTTGTTATTTCCGCTCTCTGTGTGGGTGTTTTTCACCTTGGCCTTCAGAGTTACCGCGCCAACTTAAAATATGAATCCGATCCCCGCAACCCCTATGTCTATGCGCAGACAAGCCGTGATTTTCTGAACCTGGTAAGGAGAATCAATGATGTCGCCCTTCACCACCCAGAGGGCAAAAGGATGCTGATAAAAATAATAACCACACCTGATGAAGCCTGGCCTCTTCCCTGGTACCTGAGGGGATTCAGCCGGGTGGGATACTGGCAGGATGTGAATGAGGCCGGAGAACTGCGAGGCGTACCTCTCATCATCTCCTCTACCGCTTTTACGGAAAAACTGAATCTTGTCCTTGGAAAAAGATATCAGCCTGAATACTACGGACTCAGGCCAGAAACACTCCTCGTTCTTTACATAAGAGAAGACCTGTGGACCTCAGTCCTCAACGATTGAGCCTATTTCATCTTCCGCATACGAACCTCGATCTCTCTTTCGTCTTTAAGAAGGAGGACAAGCCTGGAGGTGTCTGTGTTCCCGTAGTGATAGGGGTAGAGGATTTTAGGCCTGAAGGCTTTAGCTGCATCGGCCACCATTTCCGGAGTCATGGTATAGGGAAGATTCATGGGCAGGAAGGCAATATCGATATCTTTTATCTTTTTCATTTCAGGGGTGTTTTCTGTATCGCCGGCCACATAGACTCTTTTATCAGCAAAAGTGATGATGTAGCCGTTTCCTTCTCCCCTGGGATGAAAGGGAATGCCGCTTCTCCGCTTATGGACGATGTTGTAGGCAGGAACAGCCTCAATCGGAATTCCCTGAACGACTCTTCTCTCTCCGTTCCTGATTATGGTTCCTCCTCTGATCTTCTCCGCACATTTCTCGGTTAGAATAATATCTGTTTTTTCAGTACGGATAAGGGAGATTGCTTGCGGGTCAAAATGGTCACCGTGTTCATGAGTGACGAGGATGATGTTTGCTCGAGGCAGCTTTCCATAATCAGCATAACGGCTTACAGGGTCAACATGGATTACCTTTCCTCCAAACTCGAAAATCAGGGTTGCATGACCGATAAAAGCAATCTTTAACTCACCGCCAGAGGTTGAAATGACATCTTCTTCGAACTTCTGCTGACCGTACAGCGCAAGAAAAGCAGCGAGGAAAACAGCCATTGCCGCTATCGGTAATCTTGTCATGGCCGAACCTCCTTTCAGCCTTTATTGTAGATAAAGATTTTTTTATCTCAGGCAGTCAGCATTTCATGAGCCGTGATGAGCATTTCCCTCACTCTGAGTCCGTAGGGACATGCCCTCTCACATGGAGCCTGACATCGGCTGCAGCTTAGAGGTTTCTTCTCCTCTCCCAGCTCAGCATAATAGCGGAGAGCCTCTTTTTCCATTCTGTAATCCTCAAAATACATTCTGAAGCGGAGGACTTCATTGACCGCAACTCCAGAAGGACAGGCGGAAAGACACTGGCTGCAGCTCAGGCGGCAGTACTTTTTCCCTGCCTCATGCCTGTAAGCTGCTATAACCTCCAGGTCAGCTCTCTCCAGTGGTCTGGCCGAGGCTGCCACATACTCCTCCACGTGAGAGTAGCTGCTCATGTTGGCAATCAGACAGTCGATGTAAGGATTGGCCAGCACCCAGCGGATGGCAGCCTGAGGATAGCTCACTTCTCTGCTGACAAAAGACCTGAGGTTACCCTGCTTGCCCCCGGCAAAGACTTTCATGGCCACAATCCCGCATCCTTTCTTCCGCACCTTTTCTATCAGAGGCTCTATCTCTTTGCCTTCCATATGATTGTAAATGAGAAGAATGACCTGAGCAAAGTCAGATTTTAGAGCCTGAGGAAGGGTGAGTTTGGGATTGTGGGTGGAAAAACCTGTGAAGCGCACCTTTCCTTCCTTTTTGAGCTGGGAGTAAGCAGCCGGTATCTCCTCACACTTTTCCTGTCAACGACAACAGCCTCGGTGATTATCGGCTCTTCGCCTTCTGTGATTTTCATTCTGCCATCGGTGGAAAAGTAGTAAGTTTTTGAGTCTGTTTTGAAGGAAAAACAGCGGATGCGGTTGAGCCTTTCTTTTCCTCCTCCAGCTTCAATGTTTCTGGCCAGAATTTCCGTCAGGGAAGGGTCTGATTTCTCTTCAAGGTCACGAATCCAGATATTCCTGAAGCGGACCGGGCTCCCATGGTCCTGAAGAGAAAGGGGAAGCCTGTCAGGATGGGGTTTGTAAGGCAATCGAACCTTATGGGCTGTGGGACCCAGGAGCTCGACATTTTCGTGGACGAGTACTCCGTTATGAAAGATGGTCATCCTTGCCGGCTGAACGAGACTGCCCTCTCTGTCAAAGCGCGGCCTGCGGAAGACAATATCATAAGTCTGCCATTCACCCGGAGGCCGGCAGGCATTGACCAGCGGTGGATACTGGCCGTAAATAGCGGCTGTCATTCCATCAGCGTAAGTTCTGTTCTGGTAACAATCGAGAATCTGAACCTCATACTTTCCCATCAGGAAAACGCCGCTGTTCCCTCTTTCCTGTCCCTCGCCAGAAGGAGGAAGAGGAGCTGCCCATTCAAGATGAAGCTGGCAGTCTCCGAATCTTTCGACTGTGTGGAGAGAACCTGTCTTCTTCACCACTTCCATGTAACCGTTCTCAACCTTCCAGGCCGCGGGTTGACCCTTGCTGTCTGTCCAGCCGGATAAATCCCGGCCATCAAAAAGAATGACAGCATCGGAGGGAGCAGGCACAGGTTTTCCAGCAGGACCGGGGTCTACAACTGGAGGTTGGGGACGGTCAGGGTCATGAATCCTCCATTCAGTCGCTGCTGCCTTTCCCTCTCCTTCAGTCTTCTCTCTCTGACAGCAGCCCGTCAGGCTGAGAAAAAGAATCAGAAGCAGAGCCGCACTCCTTTTCAGCATTCCTAACCTCCTGATATTCGATAAAGATATTTTTAAAGCGACCAACCCGGCCGGTATTCTTTGTGGAGATACTGATTTGCCTCAGGAAGATTGGTAAACTCCATCTTCTCTCCATCCCAGCGCAGCTTGGTGTTACGATCTTTCATGCGGACCGCGATTATTCCCAGAAGCATCATCTCCGTTAGCCTGGCAGAGTAAGAAAAATCGGTGGTTGATTTTTTGCCGGCCTTGATGGCCTCGATCCACTCCTCGTGGATTCCGGGTGAGCGGGGAATGGTTTCCTTAGGTCTGGTGTACTCTTTCATTCTTGATTCGGGAATAAGACGCGGGTTTTTGCCGTAGGTGCTGCACATCAGCATCCCCTTCTCTCCGACAAAGAGCACTCCGCCGCTATCATCTCCCATCATCCGTCCTTCTTCGAGCACATCTGGTCTGGGAGGCATTAACCCTCCGTCGTACCAGGTAAGAGTAACAGGAGGCATCTTTCCCCTGGCGGGAAATTCGTAAGTTACCATCTCTGCCAGGGGATAGGAATCCTTGGTGAACTTGGTGGAGCTGGCCTGAATGGTTGATGGATGTCCGAGATTGAGGGCCCAGAATGGATGGTCGATGAGGTGGGCTCCCATATCACCCAGAGCACCTGTACCGAAATCCCACCAGCCTCTCCAGACAAAATGCAAGTAGGCTGGATGATAGGGACGGAAAGGTGCGGGGCCGAGCCACAAGTTCCAGTCGAGAGTGGAGGGAACCGAAGGAATTTCTTGTGGTGCTTCAATTCCCTGCGGCCATATGGGACGGTTTGTCCAGACATGCACCTCGCGCACGTCACCGATAGCGCCATCCCATATCCATTCGTTTATCAAACGGGCGCCTTCACCTGCATGTCCCTGATTTCCCATCTGGGTAACCACCTTCGCCTCCCTCGCCGCCTTGGCAAGCAGCCGGGCTTCCTTGACAGTATGGGTCAGGGGCTTCTGACAGAAAACATGTTTGCCGAGCTTTATGGCTGCCATAGAAATAACAGCGTGGTTGTGGTCAGGAGTGGTGACAGTAATGGCATCGATGTTTTTTTCCTTGTCGAGCATAATGCGGAAATCCCTGTATTTTTTTGCTTTCTGGTACATTTCCACATGCTTGGGGTCGTTCTTGTCGGACTTGAGGAAATTCGCTATCTGCATGTCATCGACATCGCACAAGGCCACCACATTCTCCGTGCTGACCTTTCTCACATCCCATGGACCCTGGCCGCCGATACCAACGCAGGCGATATTCAGAGTGTCGCTGGGCGGTCTGTAGCCTTTCCCGCCGAGTACATGACGGGGGACAATCATCATCCCTGCCGCGGCCGTGGCTGTGCTGCCCAGAAACTGCCGCCGGGTGAGGGTAGTTTTTTTTGATGAGAGCTTTTCTTTTTCCTTCTTCATGGCTATCATCCTTTTATTTTAGATTTTCCCGGTCTGGCCGGGATCATTCTCCAGGGCTAAGCTGAACGACGCCGGGCTCGAGACCGAGGTCGCTCAGAATAAGATACACTGTAAATCCTACAACAAAAGAGATGAGAGTTTCCAGCCCGTAGGGAAACCCTATACCTGGTATGATACCGAATATTCCGATCATAAAACCAACAGCCCAGGCTATGTATCCTGCCCAGTTAATCCCCTGCCTCGGTCCAGTCCATTTACCGTTTCGCAGGTAATCAGCGGTCATGGCGCCAACAATAGGACCAAAGGAGGCACCGATAATAAGAAAGAAGCCGACAAGGTTCTGAGCCACGCCTGTTGCTGCCAGAACTGTGCCCACAGCACCTGCTCCAAGGGTGAGGCCAATTCTCTTCAACCTGGGAAACATGGTCGAGAATGCATTTCCAGCCAGGAAGGCGCAGAATCCTGTGGGACAGATGCAGGCGATGACGAAAATCCAGAACATGATGAGCGCCACCACACCTCCCACCTCGCCGATTGAATTGATGAAAGCTGAAAAGACATCAACGCCAGGGGTACCCATCCCGGCCTCGACTGCAATCTGAGGATTGCGGCCCACAGCACCAGCAATGGTCAGAAGGGCGAAAATGCCTGCCACCAGGGCGGCTAAGGTGATACCAAAAAAGCCACCAAGAACTACATCCTTTCGGTGGCGGTTGTTGAGGGTGAAATCAGCACCTGCAGCTCCTGCAGTGGCAAAAAAGCCTGCAGCTGACTGAAGAGCTGCAAAAGCCCCTAAGGCCATGATCGGAATTATGGCTGCTACTCCCTCAGCCACTGAAACAGAGATGCTGAAATTACCGAGGCCCTTTAAATTGGAAAAAGCGGCAATGATTATAATCAGCAGAGGAAAGACAGGTATCCAGCTCGAAAGCCAGGCCAGCCAGCGGATGCCGACCGCACCTACCAAGGCGAGCGTAAACCCCCATACTATGCACACCAGCCAAAACTCGAGGCTATTGGCACCGGCCTCAGAGCGAATGGCAGACATGAAGAACGAGGCCGCTGAAAATGTAAACACAGCATGCCAGCCTATCTGGAGAAAGCCCATTAAAAGTCCGGGGATGAGAAGACCGCCTTTTGTGCCGAAAGTCGAGGTGCCAACTACATAGAGCGGCATACCTGTCTGCATGCCCAGAATACCGGGAACGTAAAAGAGGACAAAACAGAAAAGAGCGCCCAGAATAAGACCGACTATGGCTGCCCAGATACTCCCAAACTGGAGAGCTCCCACCATTCCTGCCATAAAAGGCACTGAAAGGAAAATCCCCGCATAAGAAGGTGCTGTGTTTTTATACCAGGGTGCTCTTTTATCCTCGGGATTCGGCCTGGCTGACCTCAAATATCCTGGTAAAACTCCGTTGCCCATATTTCCCTCCTTTTATCAATTTTCGACCACGCTGTCATTGCAAGGCGCGAAGTGCCAAAGCAATCCTCTGTTGCGAACATAGCGCGGCCATCCCATGCGTTTGCGAGTATCAACAATTATATAAAAATGTACCTCCTTTACAAATCTAAAAAATATTTTATAGCCATACACTCTGAGCTAGCCGCCACATCGTCAGGAATGTTATTCTATGCTACCCGGCTCACGGGAAGGATGAGGCAGCTCGGCCCGCCCTGACCTTTAATGAATTCAGAAAGGTCGAGCGTATGGACTTTAAATCTCCTCTTTTCGAGAGCTTCAACAGCTATGGTGTTGGACACCTCAGCAATCAATTCTCCCTCACCCAGACAGATGACATTGGCGCTGACAAACATCTCGCACTCAACTTCAATCAGATCAAAGCCTCTGAAAAAATCGTCCTCGAAAAAACCCCTCGAGCAGAGAACATGTTCTTCGCCCACCAGGCTCATCAGCCCACCCAGATGAAGATGGGGCGGTGAGATGGCTGCTATCCTGACCTCATAGCCCATCTTCTTCAACATACCTGAAACCTGTAGAACACCCTCTTTGTTTGTTCTTCGGGAATGGCCGATAAAAGCCACCCCGCCGGCCAGAATGATATCTCCGCCCTCCACTGTCCCGGGCGGGTGTATCTTGGCCGCTTGAGGTTCATCCATCCCGTCCAGGATTTCAGCCATCCATTCCTCCTCACCCCGCCTGGTTGCAAGGCCCATCCTCAGGTGGATGTATCCCTGAGGCGTGCAGAGAGAGGTGTCGCGGGTGAAGACAGAGTTGGGATGTCCGCCAAGCTCATCGGCATCGATGACTTCTGCCCCGAATTCTGCGATCACAGTCTTTAATCTTTTATGCTGCTCTCCTGCCTTTTGAGGATCCGCCTTCTCTAGAATGTTGTGAGCCTTAAGATTTGAGACACCGAAATATTCCTTTCCCGGACTGCAGACCACAACCCGTGCCAGACGGTGACCTTCGTTAGTTAGCATCAGCCTCAGGTCCTAATAGGATTGTGAAAATAGAATTTCCTTCGCAAATTTGAGTGGGATTTGCCAACAAAAGGTTGAACCTATGCACCATGTTTTTATCCAGCTTATACAGCTGAAGAAACAATGTCAATGGAGCGAATTCCCTTATCAGCTTTTCCAGCTGCGCTGCACAAATGGGCACCTTAGGCATCACGACACGTAATTTTAAAATCT
Source organism: Candidatus Aminicenantales bacterium (assembly GCA_046760305.1). GTDB lineage: Bacteria > Acidobacteriota > Aminicenantia > Aminicenantales > Aminicenantaceae > JBHIDX01. The sequence goes on along the minus strand of JBHIDX010000005.1, from coordinate 6,757 downwards.
TATTGTTCTTCAATAAAAATTATTCCGGAAGGAAGAAGAAAGGGAATGTCCTTTTCACCAGCTTCGCCAGATAAAAACTGAAGGGGATCAATAATACCGACTCTAACAGGACCTGAGCCAGACTCAGTTTTTAATCTCCAGAAACGTTTCATCGCATCCTCTTTAATCTTATCTGACCTTCTCTTCCTGTATAAGTTCCATTGGCCTGATTCAACAGCATTCCTCTGTTCGAGCGCATCCCTTGATGCCATATCAACAGGAATATAGGAGAGAAGGCGAAGGGCAAAACGAAACTCGGAGGAGGCCAGAGAACGCTCAAGCTGCAGCGACCAGAGAAAAAATTCCACCATCTCCTCTCTCAGAGATGCAGAGCAGAGGAGGGGCATCATGAAGAATGAGGAAAGAGGAAGAAGCTGCTGGAGTTTATCCGGGATGTCGGTAAAAATGAGTGAAGAAGGAATAATATCTGACTTCAAAGGATGGAAAGGGACCTGATGAGCGGTTTTAATTTCCTGAAGATCCTCCTCGAGAACACCGAGGCGGCGATACCTGAACTTCTTCTTCAGGAATTTGACATCTTCTTCCCTACTAAGAGGGTGAGGATAATAGATGGCTTTTAGGTTCCTGGCAATGTATACAGCTTCCCAGAGTTCCATAGTTTACAAATATTTTATGAATGTATGGTTAAGGACACAATATCCAATTTTTTCCTCAGTTTTTTTGATATAATACCCAGCTGACAGTAAAAAAGCATCTGAACCAGGCCCGTTATTTGGTAAATGAGTCAGCTCATGAAAGCATCGAATGAAAAAAAAAATATAGTGCATCCCATAAAATTCTATGGCTGTCTGCAAAGACAGAATCTGAAGGAGCACTTTGGAAAAATTAAAAAAAACCACTGATATCGCCCACATCTACGGTCCTGTCCCATCAAGACGACTCGGATTCTCGCTGGGTATCGATATCATTCCCTTTAAGACCTGCTCCTTTAACTGCGTTTACTGCCAGCTGGGACGTACTCCACAAAAGACAATCAACAGAAAAGAATACTTTCCCTCCTCAGAGGTTCTTTCTCAGATAAAGCACACACTCCACTCGGGCACTCGAATAGACTATATCACTTTCTCCGGTTCAGGTGAGCCAACTCTAAACTCAAAAATAGGACACATGATCAGGGAAATAAAAAAAATGACCACAATTCCTGTGGCTGTTTTGACCAACAGCTCTCTTCTGGATTTAAAAAGCGTAAGAAAGGCACTCAGGGCTGCTGACCTTGTCGTCCCCTCACTGGATGCAGCAAATCAAAAAATATTCGCTTACGTCAACCGTCCCCACCCATCGCTCAGAATTGAAAAAATTATCGAATGTCTTAAGCAATTCCGTCAACAATTCAAGGGCTCTATCTGGCTGGAAATCATGCTGGTTAAAGGAGTTAACGATTCTGCCTCCCACATAAAAGAGCTAAAGGAGGCAATTGACGCTATAGACCCGGATAAAGTTCAGCTCAACACAGTTATCAGGCCACCTGCTGAAAAATTTGCCGCTGCTCTGAGCGTAAAAGAAATGGATAAAATAAAAAAGGCAATAGGTGGTAAATGTGAAATCATCGCCGAATTCAATAAAAAAGAACAAAAGCCGCCTGCTGAAAACCTTAAAGCATTAATTTTTTCCATCATTCAGAGAAGACCCATGACCCTTTCTGAGTTATCTTCCTCCTTAGGAAAGCACAGGAATGAAATCATAAAGTACCTGAATTTTCTTCTCGAGGAAGGCAAAATTAAAATCGTCATCCATAAAGGTCAGAAGTATTACGAGCCACAATGATTCAGGGACAGTAACAAAGTAGAAAGGCCCACTCTTTTCCCACTGTGCTTCACCCTCCTTTAATCCTCCTTCAACAGCCTGCATAAATCTTTAAGAAATCCTGTTTTTCCGGAATGAACTTTTCCAGTGAGAACGAAAATAATTTTTTCCTCTGCCTCCTCCAATGTTTTTTGATGATAAATCATGACTCAAAGTGATGTCAACTCGAGCTAAAAGCAAGTGGATGAAGGACAAAAGATTGTACTTTCTTCTACAACTGGAAATGGATCCTGAAAAAGGTTGACATTTCCTCATATAGTGTTACTATTATGAAAATAGTAACACTATATGAGGAGGATTTATGAAGAAAAAAATTCTGATCACAGCCATCCTGATTTTTATTGGAACAGCCAGTGTTTTCTCCTTCCCTGAGAATACCAAAGTTTCCGAAAAACCCGAGAAAAAGAAGGAGAAAGGTATTTTCCATCCTCACGAGGTCGTCGTCGTCACAGCCACGGCAACACGGAAGGCTGTAAGAGACTGTTCGGCCTCGGTGAGTGTCATCGGGCCTCAGGATATAAAATCTGTTGCAGCCAGCAATGCTTTAAATTTACTCAATTTCCTTCCCGGCATCTTCGTTCAAAGAACGGGTGATTTTGGCCGTGCTGATGTAAACATAAGAGGAATAGGACAGAGAGGTCGAAGGATTAACATCCTGGTTGATGGCCGGCCTGAGAAGATGGGTTTGTTTGGATGCGCTGTTACCCATGCTTTCCCTCTGGATAACGTGGAAAGGATAGAGGTGGTCAGGGGTCCTTCCTCTGTTCTCTACGGTTCTGAAGCCCTGGGAGGCGTGGTCAACATAATCACCCATAATCCAGAAAAACAATCCGAGACAGAACTCTTCAGTTCTTTTGGAAGCTTCAATACCCAGCAATTCAATCTCCGTCAGGGAGGGAAGAAGGAAAAGTGGAGTTATTACCTCACCTTTGACAGAAGGAGGAGCAGCGGACATCGCGAAAATTCAGGTTATAAAGGAAACACATTTACCGGAAAATTTAGCTATGATTTTTCCGACCACCTGCATTTATCATTTCAAGGAAAATATTTCGAAGGGAAAAAACATGAAGCAGGTACTCTTGACTTTCCCCTCAATGACTTCTGGAATGAATACCAGAGAGGAGCAGTTGATCTGAGTTTAAAAGGAAGATCAGAGAAGGATGAATTCCTGCTCAAGCTTTACAGAAATTTCGGGCACCACAGATTCTCTGACGGCTGGCACTCGAGGGATTTTGTCAACGGTGGAATCTTCCACTGCACAACACACAGAATCAAGAACAATGAATTGACATTCGGTCTGGATTTTCGCACCCTGGGCGGAAAGAGCTATAACTGGCCTCAGGGACAATGGGATAAAAATGAAGCAGCTGTTTTCATGCAGGATGAATATGTAATTCACAGGAGATGGATTCTCTCTGCTGGATTACGTCTTCACTGGGACTCTCTCTTTGGAATAGAAAGCTGTCCCCACCTAGGAGTTGTGTTTAAGACAGGCGAAAAAACAACACTCAGAGCCTCGATTAACAAAGGATTCCGTTCCCCACAGCTCAACGAGCTCTACATGTTTCCAGCCGCGAATCCAAATTTAAAACCAGAAAGAGTCTGGAACTACGAGGTCGGAATTTACCAGGGCATAGGAACCTGGATGACAACAGGGTTAGCCGTTTATCGAATGAAGGGCTCCAACCTCATTGAAATGAACCTCAACCCCTCTCCACCGCCAAAGTTCAAATTTGAAAACAGGGGTGAATTCACTTTTCAGGGCCTAGAACTAAGCTTAAGAGCTGATATCAGCAGCGGGATCTCTGCACTTCTTTTTTACACCTATCTTGATCCAGGAGAAAAAACCCGGGGAAGAGCGGGTCAGAAATGGGATTTTTCTCTCCGTATCGAAAAACGACTGTTTTTTGCCTCTCTCCAGGCTCAATACGTGACCGATTACTATGCTCACGACTTCTCACTCTCTGCACTCCCCTCATATTTTCTTCTCAACTCCCGCTTCGAGATGAATATCCTCTCCTTCCTCGACCTTTTCTTTGAAATCAACAACATTCTCAACAGCAGTTACATGATTTATGTCGATCTGCCCGGCATGGCTGCTGGAGCTTATCCCATGCCTGGCCGCAACTTCAATCTTGGAATAAGGATCAAAAAGTGAAATATTCTGGACGGGACTTCCTTACAGGAGGCCTGCTCCTGGCGCTGGCTCTTATTCTGCCCCTGCTTTTCCATGCCCTGGGATTGGGAAGCGTTTTTCTGCCCATGTTCTATCCCATAATTATATCAGGCTTCCTGGTCGCTTTACCCGTAGCGGCTGCGGTCGGGTTTCTCGCTCCCCTAACCTCGGCAGTTCTCACAGGCATGCCTCCTTTATTTCCTCCTCTTGCCTTCATCATGATGGCAGAAGGCCTGGTGCTGGCCGTGATTCCTGCCGTATTTTACCAGAAGTATAAGCTCAAAATACTCCCCACTCTCGCTCTTGCCATATTTGCCGAGAGAGTGGTGCTCCTCGCAGCAGTATACTTCTCAGCCCGGTGGCTCTCGCTTCCAGAGGGAGTGCTGGGAATTGCATCCCTGCTCCGAAGCCTCCCGGGTATCATTCTCATCTTCTTAATCGTCCCTCCCCTTGTCAAAAAACTTGAAGAGGCACTGCAAAGAATGCCTTTACTGGAATAACTCTTATGAACAGAAGAGAATTTTTTAATGAAATTGCACAGCAATGGGAGCAGGAGCACGAGAAGCAGGAAGAAAAAGAACGCCTGGAAGAAATCTTCAGCCATTTTTATCTCTCTGAAGGAAATTCTGTTATGGATGCTGGCTGCGGCACAGGAAGGCTTATTCCCTATATCAGGAAAAAAATTGGCTCCAAAGCTCTGCTGGTTGAATGCGATTTCGCAGGAGAAATGCTGAGAATTGCAAAGGCCAAATTTAAGCAGCAGAATCTTTACTTCATTCATGCAGATGCCCAGAGCATGCCTTTAAAAGAAAATATTTTTGATGCTCTCATCTGCTTTGGACTCTTCGCCCATCTTGCGGACAAAAAGAGAGCACTCAAGGAGTTTCACCGCATTCTCAAGCCCGGAAAACAGCTTTTCATCGCCCATCCCATGAGCAGAGAGGAACTTAACAGGTTTCATTCTCAGATCAGGGGACCGGTGGAGAAAGATTTTCTTCCCCACGAGAGAGAGATGGAAAAACTTTTTTCATCGACCGGCTTCTGCGAGTTGACCGTCATTAACAGGCCACACTTTTATTTTGTCAAGGCCAGAGCATGATATCTATCACCTCAGAAAAACCAGGTTCCAGAAGGGCATTTCTGGACAGTTTAGACCCCAGGGTAAAATTCGTATCTTTTATTATCTTTATGTTTGTGATTATTTTTACTCCCTTCCGCCATTACCTTAAGTTCCTGGCCTACTGTGTGATGCTAGCAGTAATGATAATTACGACTAGAATTTCTATCGGAGAGATAATAAAAAAACTCCTGTTACTCTTTCCGCTTCTTTTTTTTCTCGCTCTTTCGGTCATACTTTTCGGAAAAAACCAATTTCATCATAATCTCGACACACTATGGAATATTTTCATTAAGTCCTCCTTGAGCTTTTTCACTCTTATACTCTTGAGTTCTACGACAGAATTTTATTCTTTAATAAAAGGACTGGAACAACTGAAGATACCGCACATAATTACTTCGCTGCTTCTTTTTGGCTTCCGCTACAGCTCTCTTTTAAAAAGGGAAGCAGAGAGGTTGAACATGGCCAGGGAAGCCCGGAGCTTTGAAAAAAAGAGGAAAGGACAAGAAATAAAAACCCTCTCCAGCCTTATCCCTCACCTTTTCCTCCGAACTTTCTTGAGAAGCGAGAGGATTTATGCAGCCATGCTCTCAAGGGGCTACAGGGGCAAAATTCAGACCTTAAGCTCTTTCAAACTGTCAAAGAACGATTTCCTCTTTATTTCTGCACTGCTCTCTATCTTAACCGTCATTTTAGTTGTGCTATGATGGAAAAAGCTATCGAGGTCGAAAATCTAAACTATTCTTATCCCGACAAAACCCCTGCCTTAAAAAACATCAACTTCTCTGTTTCCAGAGGAGAAGTCTGTGCCATCATAGGTCCTAATGGTGCCGGCAAATCCACCCTGCTTCTTCATCTGAATGGAATCCTCAGAGGTGAGGGTAGAGTTAAGATTCAGGGAGAAGAGATTTCCAGAAAAAACCTGAAAAAAATACGCTCAAAGGTGGGGATGGTATTCCAGGACCCGAATGACCAGCTTTTCATGCCCCATGTTTTCGATGATATTGCCTTCGGTCCTCTTAACATGGGGCTGGAAAGAGCAGAGGTTGGGAGGAGAGTCAATTCGATTCTCAGGAGACTTGCGCTTGTGGGAAGCGAAAATAAGCCTTCTTATCGTATGAGCCTGGGCGAGATGAAGAAAATCAGCCTGGCAACTGTGCTTGTTCTTGAGCCTGAGATACTTGTTCTCGACGAACCTGTTTCAGGGCTCGACCCTGGAGCAAGAAGAACATTTATCGGGATTCTTAAAAATACAAAAGCCACAAAAGTTATCGGCACCCATGATTTGGACCTGGCCTTTGAGCTGTGTTCAAAAGTTGTTCTTCTGGATAGAGGAATGGTCATAGCCAGAGGACATGCCTTAGAGATATTGAAAAATAAAGAGCTCCTCGAGGCCCACAGTCTGGAAGTTCCTCTCTCTCTATGTTTCTCTCCACAGGGAGAATGTATCTAAGAATTAATTGAAGATATAAGAGATAATATTAAAAGCTAGAAAGCATTAAACCGCATATGCAGCAAAAGAATCCAGGGTGTTGATAAAGAAAATATAGGTATTGTAAAGTGAATGTGGATGAAAACCTATCAACGTTTCCTAACACCTG
>JBHIDX010000004.1:0-84964 GCA_046760305.1 Candidatus Aminicenantales bacterium | reverse complement strand
CCTTAAGAAGTTTTCAACAGGTGTTGGATTGTAAGACCTGACCCCAAATAACTTGAAATGTAAACTTATATCTCTTAAACTTAGTATCTTATCAAAACTATGAAATTCGTGGCTGACCTCCATCTTCATTCCAAATTTTCAAGGGCCACTTCCCGCCAGATGACACTCGACACTCTTGCTGCCTGGGCAAAAATAAAGGGCATCTCCCTTCTTGCTACCGGAGATTTTACCCATCCTGAATGGCTTTTTCTCCTCAAGGAAAAACTAGAGCCACGCGGCGATGGATTCTACCGCCTGAAAAAACTCATTCCCCAGAATAATGACTATCTGAAGAACATCTCTTTTTCTGCAGACGATGTCGCTTTTATTCTTTCCACTGAGATAAGCTTTATCTACTCTAAAAAAGAAAAAGTGAGGAAAATACACCTCATCCTCCTTGCTCCTGACTTCCATTCAGTGGACAGGATAAACACCAAGCTCTCAGCCCTGGGAAACCTCCGTTCTGACGGACGTCCGATTCTGGGACTCGATGCCAGGCATTTTGTAAAAATAGTGGCTGACCTCTGTCCTGAATGTGTGGTCATTCCGGCCCACATATGGACTCCATGGTTCTCACTCTTTGGAGCAAATTCAGGCTTCGACGCTATCGAAGACTGCTTTGAAGAAATGACTCCTTTTATCTTTGCCCTGGAGACAGGCCTTTCTTCTGATCCAGCCATGAACTGGCGTCTCTCAGCCCTGGACAAATACACCCTTGTCTCCAACTCTGACGCCCACTCGCCCTCAAAAATAGGCAGGGAGGCAAATGTTTTCAACACAGAGTTCAGCTACCAGGGTGTAATTGAGGCGTTAAAGAGAAAAGACCCTGAAAAATTTCTGTATACCGTTGAATTCTACCCTGAAGAAGGGAAATACCACTTTGACGGGCACCGTAAGTGCGGTGTTATCTTCTCTCCTGCTGAGACAATTCAGCATAGATACATCTGTCCTGAATGCGGAAAAAAACTAACAGTAGGAGTCATGCACCGAGTCGAGAAGCTTTCGGACCGGAAAAAAGGAGAAACTTCACCTCACAGAATTCCTTTCAAGAATCTTATCCCCTTGAACGAAATCATTGCTGAGGCTGTGGAGAAAACAGCGGAGTGCAAGAGTGTCTGGGACATCTACTTCCGCTTTATCCATGAGTTTAGGGATGAGCATACAATCCTGACCAAAATACCAATAAAAGAGTTGAGCGCCATAAGCCCTGAGAAGGTAAGCATAGGAATTGAGAGAATGAGAAGAGGGATGGTAGATATTACTCCTGGTCACGATGGCTGCTTCGGAAAAATAAGTCTTTTTGAGGAAAAAGAGCAGAAAGAAGAGGCAGAAGGACAGCTCTCTCTTTTTTAAAAACTTCAAAGAGCAATACCGCTCTTTCTGCTATTTCCTGCCCCATCCCGGGAAACAGGTTGTCCAAGAGATGAGACTAATGGAGATTTAAAAACATGAAAATTTCTCTGGGAGACAACGAATTTATCTCCCACATCCGTCTTTCTCTTCTGGCTGTTTTTGTGGGCACAATTGCTGGCCTGAGCTCAGTGGCATTCAAGCTCATGATTCACTTCTTCCAGAAGCTTTTCTGGCGAGCGCCTGACTTTCTTTCAGCTGTCTCATCCCAGCCCTGGATTCTCACCATTCTCATTCCAGCTCTGGGCGGGCTTATTATCGGTCCCCTCATCTATTATGGAGCACGAGAAGCAAAAGGCCATGGAGTTCCTGAAATCATGGAAGCCTTGATTTTCAAAAGTGGAAAAATCAGAAATCAGGTGGGCTTCGTCAAGGCACTCGCCTCTTCCATCTGCATCGGCTCTGGAGGCTCAACTGGACGGGAAGGCCCCATCGTTCAGATAAGCGCCAGTCTGGCTTCCTCCATTGGCCAGTTTTTTAGAATCAGGGAACGCGGTATGCGCACTCTCGTTGCTGCTGGAGCAGGAGCTGGCATCGGCGCCACTTTTAACGCTCCGATTGCGGGCGCTCTGTTTGCCGTTGAGGTTATTTTGGGTGAATTCGCTGTCTACTCTTTCAGCCCTATAATCATCGCTTCTGTCATCGCCACCCTCATCTCTCGATTACTCATCGGCGATTTTTCTGCCTTCACTGTCCCTGCTTACACCTTGAGCAGCGTGTGGGAGATAGGTCCCTACATTCTGCTGGGAGTAGTAAGCGGGCTGGTAGCAATCCTCTTCATTGAATGTCTCTACTTTCTGGAAGACAAATTTGATAATCTCCGTATCCATCCTCTTTTTAAACCGGCTCTGGGGGGCCTGGCAGTGGGTTTGATTGGACTTGGTGTGCCGCATATCTTTGGCGTAAGCTACGAGAGTATGGATGCCTGTCTACAGAACAGAATCGGGTTCTGGCTGGCCTTTATCCTGATTTTCGCTAAAGTTCTGGGCACATCCCTCACTCTTGGCTCGGGCGGTTCTGGAGGTATATTCGCCCCCTCTCTCTTCATGGGAGCCATGACCGGAAACTTTATCGGTTCCATCTTCCACCGCTACTTTCCAGCCTCCATCTCATCGCCTGGAGCTTTTGCCCTCGTCGGCATGGGAGCAGTGGTAGCTGGAGCTACCCATGCCCCGATAACTGCCATCGTTATCATCTTCGAGCTGACAGGTGACTATAAAATCATCCTTCCTCTCATGCTCTCAAGCATCATCGCCTCTTTACTGACAGTGGGAATTCACCGGGAATCCATCTACACCATGAAGCTCAAGCGCCGGGGCATTATCCTCAAAGAAGGAAAAGAAGCAAACATCCTGAGGTCGATGCAGGTTAAAGATTTCATCAGTCATGACTACGAAAAGTTCATCAACACAGAGCACGTGGGAAACATCATCGACAGAGCCCTGGGGAGCAAACACCACTCTTTCCAGATAGTTGATGCTCAGAATAACTACATCGGCTGTTTTGCTCTTAACCAGCTTAAAAATGCTCTTCTTCAGAAAGACCTCCTTGACTCTCTCATCATCGCCGAAGACCTTGGCGTTCCAGGCATAAAAGTCGACTATGAGGATAATCTCGAACAGGCAATGGAGATATTCGGAAGAAAAGATGTGGCCGAAATTCCGGTCCTAAAAGATAAAAAGCTTGTCGGAGTGGTCAAGCGAAAGGACGTCATCGAAGCGTACAACCAGGAGGTTGCCAAGCGTGAAGCTGCCTCTGGCCTTGTCCAGAAGTTAAAGTTTACGGCTGTGAGTAAGACGATTGACCTTGGTCTGGGCTACAGGATAATGGAGATGGATGCACCCCCTTCATTCTGGGACAAGAATCTAAGAGAGCTTAACCTCAAGGCCTCCTACAGGATAGATATCCTGCTCATCAAGAGAAAGTACCCTCCTCAGACGATAACAGTTCCTTCGGCCGAGGAGGTGATTAAAAAAGGAGACCTGCTTGTCGTGGCCGGGCATGCAGAGAGTTTGAAAAGAATGAAGCAGGCAGTGGAAAAATCAAAAAACTCTTTCCCTTGACAATTTCTCCTTCAATACTTATATTAAATCCATAATCATAAGCAGAAATTAGGAGAGAGCAATGGAAATTGAAATGAAAATTAAGGGGCTTGTTGTCGACCCTATATCAAAAATGCCAATCATAGTCCTCGAAGACCTCAAAAGCGAGAGAATGCTTCCCATCTGGATTGGTGTTTTTGAAGCCAATGCCATTGCTCTCAAGATTGAAGATATCACCACTCCTAGGCCTATGACCCATGACCTCTTGAAAAACATGCTTGATGAGCTTAAAATCAGCGTGGACAAAATCGTGGTCAATGATGTCAGGGATAACACCTTCTACGCTCTCATTCATTGCACATACAACAAGAAAAAATTTACCATCGATTCCCGCCCCTCTGATGCCATTGCTCTAGCTCTGAGAACGAATTCTCCCATCTTTGTCGAAAATGAAGTGGTCAAGAAATCACATAGCCTAAAGTTCGACGAGAACCTGGAAACCTCAGAGAGGTTGAAAAAATGGCTTGAAAACCTCAAGCCAGAGGACTTCGGTAAGTACAAGATGTGAGGGCGCGCCTCTCCCCCGTTTTCCTCAAGAAGCTTATTTCCCTAGGTTTTTACCGAAAAAAGAAAGTAGACACCCACAAGGCCAAAGATAATGTTCGGTCCCCAGGCTGCGAGCAGAGGGGGAAGAAAACCGGTGTAGCCCAAAGACCTGGATATGCCAATCACACCCCAGTAGACCATGGCGATAACAATTGTCAGACCTATACCGACTAAAGTCCCCTTTTTTCCCATCGAAAAAGCGAAGGGGATGGCAAAAATGGTGATGATAAGGCTTACGAATGGAAACGAAGTTTTGAAATAGAGGTCAACCCTGAACTTCCGGGTTTCAAAACCGCTTTCTTCGATATCCCTGATATAACCTCGCAGTTCTTTAAAATTCATCTGGTCTGGTTCTTTGAGTTCTTTGAAGAAATAATCTCTTCCCTCGTCCACTTCAATCTCCATCCTCTCTTTTTTCTGGTAGGTTATCGGAATTCCCTCAGAGAAATCCCTGAACCAGCAGTTCTCAAGCCTAAGAATCGGATCACTCAGATAGGCCTTCTCAGAGTGAAGATTTCTTTTCAAAGACCAGATTTGAGGATTGATATCATATACGGTAAGATTGCTGAAAATACCTCTTTCACGGTCAAAATAGTGATAATGGAATATCCTCTCCTTGCTCCTGCTCAGAACCCACCTCCTGTCAAGATAAGCATAACTTCGAGCAGGAAGATTATGCATCCTGTTCCAGGCTTCTTCTCGCCTGCGGTTGGTATGAGGAAGGACATTCTCCTGGAGATAGAAAGAAAAAAGGCTGGCCAGAATTCCGATGAGTACAAGAGGAATGATGAGTCTGTAAACACTTATTCCGCAGGCTTTTATGGCAGTTATTTCGTTAGACTTGGTGAGAAGACCCAGAGTGAGGAGGGTGGCGGCCAGGATTGATGTGGGAAGGATATTAGCGTGAATGAAGGCAGGAAGGTCATAAAAAATCTCTTCAAAAACAAGAATGAGAGGAGTATTTTGCTCAGTAATATCATCCACACGCTCCAGAAAAGTGACGACAGCGAAGACTAGAGTAACGGCCACAAAGACGATAAAGAAAATAGCCGCGAACTTCTTGATAAGATAGCGGTCAAGCACTCCAGGGAAATTGATGGTAAAGCGAACCTGGCTCGAGGAAAGCTTCTTTTTTCTCGCTCGAGCTGTTGGCTCTGGTTTTTTTCTTAATACTCCTTTCATCCAGGGAAAAAGAGGAGCCTCTCTCATCATTTGTAAGAATGAATAAAATGCAACAAGGAAAAGAATAAAATTTCCTCCCCACACACCGATAAAAGGAGGAATTTTCCCGTCTTTTGCCAGAGCTTCACCTCCGGTGATGAATACATAGTATATTATTATCACTCCAAGACTGATGGTAAAACCGCTCATCCTCCCCCCTTTTCTGGTGGAGATGCCGAGTGGAAGGGCCAGAAAGCCGAAGATGACGGCTGCAAGCGGAAAGGCAAAACGTTTGTGAATCTCTACCAGATGATAAACCCTGGCTCTTCTCATGCTCGCCATTGCTGTCTCGAATTCTTTGAGGCGAGAGCTCTGTGCTTTATCTCGGCTCTTCATCAACTCAGCCTTCTCCTCTTCAATCCTTTCCAGTTCACCTTTTATCTCCCTCAGGCCAGCCAGGAGTTCTCCAATATCCTTCTCTCTCACCCTTTTTTTTACGGAAAAGCCGGCAAATAACCTTTCCACCTCGATTTCCTGCTCGAATTCCTCAAATTCTGTGAAACTGTATTTTTCGGGCTCACCCGGAGGATACGAGTGGAGCTCACCTCTTTTAAGCTCAATCGTCGCTCTCTTCTCCTCAGGGTAGAATCTGAGGTTACCCTCCCTGGCTAAAATTACCCTCTCTTCAGAAGGATTCTGGGTTGAATGGACAAATATATTCTTCCATCGGCCGCTGAGAGTGACATCCTGGATAAAAATCATCGTCTCCGGTATCAGTTCGTTGAATTCCCTGGGATTAATCCTTAACTGGACTTTTGAGAGAACTGAAGTGCTCAGCGTTCTGACACATTTGTGGTTGAAGCGGGGCGCAAGGTAGAGAGTGAGAAAAAAGGTAAAAAAGCATCCCAGGAAAGAAAGAAGAAAAACAGGCTTCAGGAGCCTCTTGAATCCGATGCCCAATGTCTTAAAAGCTACCACTTCTGAATCCGATGACATCCGGCTCAGCCCGCCCAGGACACCGGCAAGGATGGCCATGGGGAAAGTAAAAACGAGTATAGAGGGCAGGAGATAAGTAAAAATTTTAACCGCAGCCTTGAAAGGTACTCCCTTTGATATTAAAAGGTCTGAAAGGAGAAGAACCTCGTTCATGAGGAGGACAAAACTGAAAAGAAGTATGCCCACTATAAAGGGAGGAATAATTTCTTTTATCAGATATAGGTCAAACCTTTTGAGCACGAAAGTCAATATAGCATAGAAAGGAGGCTAAAAAAAGAAAACCCCTGCCCTCTCTCAAGAGCAGGGGTTTCCTCTTCGATGTTCAGGCTTTTAACCTGGATTATTCACGAGCCGAGGTTGCCGTAGATGCGAGGCGTGGACTGTGAAGCTGTGGTCGCCCACCGCGAACAGGCCACAACGAAGCAGATGCGGTAAGATCGGCTCGCCCGAAGGGTAAAAATGCCGGCAATTATAAAGAAAAAAAGTTTTTCGCCCCTAATAAGTTGAGAAACCTTTATAGCCTCTTTATTGTTTTTAAATTAAATAGCATTGCCGGCATTTTTTATGAATAGTTCAGGTCAGTACATATCAGGGGATGGTGGCGGATATTTCGGTCCTTTTTCCTCTTCAGGAATTTCTGACACCAGACCCTCTGTGGTGAGGAGCAATCCAGCAATACTCGAAGCATTCTGGAGAGCGATGCGGACAACTTTTGTCGGGTCCAGTACACCGACTTTAATCATGTCCTCAAATTTTTCTGTCAGTGCGTTGAACCCGAAATCCTGCTCTTTTTCCTTCACTTTCTCGACTATAATTGAACCTTCATGACCGGCATTATCAGCAATCTGGCGAATCGGTTCTTCGAGTGCTCTTCTTATGATGTTAACACCAATCTGCATGTCTCCATCCACTTTAAGCTGATCCAGAGCCTTCTGTGATCTGAGGAGAGCTACTCCTCCACCAGGAACTATTCCTTCTTCTACAGCAGCCTTGGTAGCATGCATGGCATCTTCGACCCGTGCCTTCTTTTCTTTGAGCTCGGTCTCTGTAGCAGCTCCAACTCTAATCAGGGCAACTCCTCCCACCATCTTTGCCAGCCTCTCCTGAAGCTTTTCCCGGTCGTAATCTGAGGTGGTCTCTTCGATCTGGGTTCTTATCTGCTTAATCCTGGCCTGAACTTCTTCCTGCTTTCCTTTTCCTTCAACGATGGTAGTATTGTCTTTGTCGATGACAACTTTCTTGGCTTGACCCAGCCAGTCAATGCCAACGTTCTCGAGCTTGACGCCGATATCTTCGGTGATTACTTTTCCTCCGGTAAGGATGGCGATGTCCTCAAGCATGGCTTTTCTGCGGTCACCAAATCCTGGTGCTTTCACCGCAGCACAGCTTATTGTTCCCTTGAGCTTGTTGACAACAAGGGTAGCAAGTGCTTCGCCTTCGACCTCTTCAGCAATAACCAGGAGCGGCTTGCCCATTTTGGCCACATTCTCCAGCAGGGGGAGAAATTCCCTCAGATTACTTATTTTTTTCTCGTGGAGAAGGATGAGCGGGTCCTCAAGAACACATTCCATCCTGTCGGCATCGGTGATGAAATAGGGAGACAGGTAGCCCCTGTCAAACTGCATCCCCTCAACAATTTCCATCGTTGTCTCCAAACTCTGCGCTTCTTCAACAGTGATTACACCATCCTTTCCCACTTTGTCCATAGCTTCGGCAATAATTTTCCCGATGGATTCATCATTGTTGGCAGAAATTGCCCCCACCTGAGCAATCATCTCGCCGCTCACCTCGCGACTCAGCTTTTTAAGCCCATCAACAACAACCTCGACTGCTTTATCGACTCCCTTTTTAATCAGCATTGGGTTGGCGCCGGCAGTGACATACTTCAAACCTTCGGAGTAAATAATCTGGGCCAAAACCGTGGCAGTTGTTGTCCCGTCACCAGCAACATCTGAAGTCTTCGAAGCAACCTCTTTTACAAGCTGGGCCCCCATATTCTCGATCGGGTCTTTGAGCTCAATTTCCTTGGCCACCGTCACTCCGTCCTTGGTACTGGTTGGAGAACCGAACTTTTTCTCGAGAACTACATTCTTACCTCTTGGACCAAGAGTCTCCTTAACAACATTGCTTAAAGCGTTGATTCCCCTTAAAAGGGCCTGTCTTGCATCTTCACCTAATGTTATTTCTTTTGCCATTTTTCCTCCTTTCACTCCTTTCAGGTGACTCTCGCCAGTATTTCTTCTTCACGAACGATAATGTGCTCAACATCACCGATTGTGACCTCTGTTCCAGAAAATTTTCCTATCAGAACCCTGTCACCTTTCTTCACCTCGAGCGGAATAACTTTTCCATCTTCTGTCACCCGGCCTTTTCCTACTTCAATAACTTCTGCTTCCTGAGGCTTTTCCTTGGCTGTGTCAGGAATGATTATTCCGCCCTTCTTCACCTCTTTTTCCTCAATTCTTCGGAGAAGTACTCTGTCGTGTAATGGGGTAACCTTCATCCGTACCTCCTTTTTTTAAATTTGATCAAGATTATTAGCAGATCTGATGAGAGAGTGCTAATTTTAAAAAAAAATTTTTTTTCTGTCAAGAGGAAATTTTGAATTTTTTAGCAGTTTCTTGATAAGAGTGCTAAAATTATTTAATCTTGAGTAACTTTACCCGGTTGTGGAGGGTGTTGCGGTGGATGCCCAGAGCTTTAGCCATCCTGGTCGTGTTACCCCTGTACTTTCGGGAAGCAATCAGAAGGAAGACCCTCTCGAACTCACGCAAAGAATCTTTAAGGTGGAGTTCTTTATCGACCATCTCCTGGGCCAAAATTACCATTTTCTGATGGATAGTGAGCTCTTCAAATTCTTTTCTCATGCTTCTTAACCTTTCTTGAGATTTCCCTGTATTTTTCACGGAATTTCTCCTTTAGTTCCTGGGGAATAAGATGGATAAGGGCCTTTGTCACTCCCAGGGTAAAAGGAGCAAGCTGGCTCTCTTTGACCACAGTCTTATTCACAGGGAAAACAAGCAGAGCAAAGACAATGATGGCTGAGATTAGAACTCCCTTGAGCAGACCCAGGCCAGCACCCAGAAGACGGTCGAAGAACCTAAAAGGCCCCTTGGCCAGCTTTGAGAAGAGGTGAGAAATCAGGCCACCGAAAAAAAGAACGCCGAGAAAGATAATGATGAATCCAAGAAAATCAGACACAAGCTCGTTGAGGATGAAGCGCTCGAGAAATCGCGAAATATCGGAGTAGTAGTTTACGGCCAGAATGAGACCAGCAATCACAGCCAAAATGCCGATAATCTGCCTTACCAGCCCCTTTGCCAGGCCCATTAAAAAAGTGATGATTAAAATGATACCGATGACAATATCCAGCCAGTTATACACTCATTTCCTCCTCTGCCTGAGTGCTTCGACCATCGCATAGTCACCATTTTTCGCCGAGCCAAAAGGAATATGGGGCTTTATTCTGCCGTGAAAATCAGACCCGGCTGTGGCTATGAGATTGTATTTTTCTGCCAGCTTTTTATAGAAGTCAATCTGCTTTGAATCGTGGTAGGGTGTGTAGACCTCAAGTCCTTCAAGCCCTTTTTCTCTGAGAGAGCTGATATCCTTTTCTCTTACTTTCTGAAAATAGGCACCTGGATGGGCAAGAACAGGAACCCCACCTATCTCAGGAATCAGTCCCAGCAGTGCGACCAGGCTTATGTTTCTTTTGGGCACATAAGCCGCCTTTCCCTCAGTAAAAAAATCCCTGTAAAACATATAAGGTGCGAGCAAATTATCTTTTCCATTCAGATATCTTTCCAGCCTCTTGTCCTCTTTCTTCCCACTTTTCTCGAGCAGGACCTGGGCAATCACAACCCCCAGAGGTGGAATAGATTTGGTGGCTGCTTTTACCTCTTTCCATCCGATATCAAATCCCAGGCGCTGGAGTTTTTTCACCCTCTCCCGGGCTTCTTCAATTCTCCTCCTGGCAATCGTTGACAACACCCTGGGAATAGTCTTGCTCTTCCAGTTCAGGAAGAGAAGAAGAAGATGGAATTCTCGGCCGTCATAAATGGTTGTGAGTTCTACGCCAGGGATGACTTCCACACCCGCCTTTTTACCCATCTCCAGTGCTTCAGGGTAGGCAGCAAGGGTGTCATGGTCAGTAATCGAGATCGCTTTAAGCTTTTTTCCTCGAGCGAGCTGAATGAGATGAAATGGAGAAAAATCACCGTCACTGCTCCTGTTTGAATGGACATGAAGGTCGACTTCACCCCTCATCACAATGTTTCTTTGCCGGTGAGAAGAGAAAAAATTTCCAGATATCTTTTTCTCGTCTGTTCAATGATGGAAGGTGGAAGCGGAGGAGGCGCCGCTTTCTTATCCCAGCTTGTGCCCTCGAGATAATCTCGCACGAACTGTTTATCTAAGTTCGGCTGTGGTTTTCCGGGAGAGTATCCAGCCAGCGGCCAGAACCGAGAGGAATCAGGCGTAAAGATTTCATCTATGAGCACCAGCTCGTCTCCGATGAGACCGAATTCAAACTTGGTGTCGGCTATGATTATGCCCTTTGAAAGCGCATGGAGAGAAGCTTTTCGGTAGAGTTCCAGGCTGATTTTTTTAATCTTTGTGGCGAGCTCAGAGCCGACAATCTTTTTCATTTCCCTGAAAGAAATGTTCTGGTCGTGTCCTTCCTCGGCCTTTGTCGCTGGAGTGAAAATATTCTCATCCAGCTTGGCTGCTTCCTGAAGGCCGGAGGGAAGCTTTACACCGCTTATTTTCCCCGTTGTTTGGTACTCTTTCCATCCAGAACCGGCTACATAGCCGCGCACAACGCACTCTACCGGGATAACCAGAGTTTTTTTCACCAGCATCGAGCGCTTATCGAGAATATCCCTGTACTTCCTTAGAGGAACAGGAAATTCATCAATCTCGGCGGTGATAAAATGGTTTGTACACACGAGCGAGGTGAAATCAAACCAGAATTTAGAAAGCTGGGTAAGCACCTTTCCTTTTTCGGGAATGAGAGAAGGCAGAACAAAGTCAAAGGCAGAAATTCTGTCTGTGGCTACTATGAGGAGTTTATCATCAAGGTCAAAGATATCGCGTACTTTCCCCCTTTTGTGGACGGGAAACTCGGGAATATTTATCTCCGCTACGGCCATAATAGATAAAGCATAATTAAAATATATTCAAAAAGCAACCATCTCTGCGGAAACCCGAGCGATGAAGCTTATCATCCTCTTTGAGCTCTCGTGGTTGCGACGCCAGGAGGGATAGCGCTTGAGGCAGTGGCTGCAGAAATCCAGAGAGTGAATGTTTTCTCTCTCCACTCCGGCCCGGATGAGCTGGGAGAGGTTAGCTCCCTTCAGGTCAAGGAAATATTTCTCTTTCCTTTCAGGATGAGGAGTGAAATGAGAGAGGGGAAGTCCTGTTTCCCTGAAACTCTCTTCAACCTCCCTGCCTACCTCATAACACCAAGGCCCGATACAGGGACCGAGCCCGACTAGAAGAGAGGCGGGATCAACTCCAAACTTCTCCTTTAAGGCCTGAACTGCTTTCAAGAGTACCCTCCTGCTAGTTCCTTTCCAGCCACAGTGAACAGCAGCAACCAGGCGGGCTTTCTCGTCAGCCATGAGCACAGGCAGGCAGTCAGCCGTTTTAACGGCGAGCACAGTGTTTGTCCGGGCAGTGATAAGCGCGTCGCCACTCAGTTTCTGAGGCGGCAAATCATGGATAATATGAACGATACTGGAGTGAATCTGCTCGAGAAAAACTACTCTGGCATATTTAAGGGCAGGAATTTTTTTAAGTTCATCCTCTTCCTGGCATAGAGCTGCAAACCCATGGATAATGGAGTGAATTCGCTCCAGAGCAGGAAGGGTAAGATAATCAGCTCTTTTTCCACCAGCCATCTTTACTTAATAAGGGGTCAGGTCTTACATTATGACATTTTTTTCATACAAAAGTGTAAATCATTATTCAATTTCAATTTCCTGTCAATTTCCTGCTTTGGCTAACACAATATATAATAAGGGATCAGATCTTGTATTATGACATTTTTTTTTATTATTTTATTCACCTGAATTATTCATAAAAAATGCCGTCAATTATGAATAAAATAAAGAAGAAAAGTTATTCGCCTATGATAAGTTGAGAAATCATTCTAGCCTATTGATTGTATTGAGGTTAAATGGTATTGACGGCATTTTTTATGAATGATTCAGGCTAATCCAGGTTAGAGGAGTTTTTGTTTGATCAATCGAAATGAATTTACTAAGTCAAGGAGGAAATGTCATAATGTAAGACCTGACCCCATGGAAGCTTCATATTTACGCACCTACCGTGAGAGAAAGCTCGAGGAGAAAATTAAAAGAGCCTTTTCAATTCTCGAATCCTGCACCCTCTGTCCGCGCCGCTGCCAGGTAAACAGACTCAAAGGAGAAAAGGGAGTCTGCGAAGGCGGTCTCATGCCCAAAGTTTCCTCGTTTGCGCCTCATTTTGGAGAAGAGCGACCTCTGGTAGGAATCCATGGCTCGGGAACAATCTTTCTCACCCACTGCAACCTGGGATGCATCTTCTGTCAGAACTATTCCATAAGCCACCTTGGAGAAGGAGAGGAGGTATCTTGGGAGCGTCTGGCTTCAATGATGGTCAAACTGGAGAGGATGGGTTGCCACAACATAAATTTCGTAAGCCCCACACACTTTGTTCCTCAAATCCTGAAAGCCCTTCCTCTGGCTGTGGAGAAAGGACTTACCCTTCCTCTTGTTTACAACACAGGTGGCTACGATGCCCTTGAAACGATAAAACTTCTTGATGGAGTGATCGACATTTATATGCCGGATGTAAAATACAGCTCTCGAGAGGCAGCTCGGAAATACTCCAGTGCTCCGGACTACTTTGAGGCCGCAAAAAAGGCACTCAAAGAAATGCAACGTCAGGTAGGGGACCTTGTTTTTGACGAGAGAGGCATTGCCAGAAGAGGACTGCTCGTCAGGCATCTTGTGCTTCCTTCTGGCCTGGCCGGGACAAAGGAAGTGATGCGCTTTCTGGCGAGGGAAATCTCACCCAATGTGTACGTGAACATCATGGCTCAATACTATCCCTGTGGAGAAGTTTCTCCTGGCACACCACTCGGACGGAGGATTACTTCAGAGGAGTATATCGAAGCCGTGAAGATGGCCAGAGCTGAGGGAATCAAAAGATTTGATAAATAATTAGGCTAGATCTCTTTAACCTTCTTTATTCTTGCATAAACGGCAATGAGCAAAGAAGAGGCAACGATGATGAAAAAAGAGAGAAAAACAAAGGCTTTCCTCAGCCCGAAAAGCTGGCTCACAAGGCCAAAACTCAGGGGCCCGAAAGCAAAACCCATGTCAACCGAAGCAGCAAAAAGGCTCAATACTTTCCCTTTATTTTCCGGGCTAACTCTTTCCACACTCAGAGCCGACATGTGAGGATAAAGGATTCCCACACCGATCCCCCAGACCACAGCCGAGGAGGCGAGGAATGCGTTGCTGAAAGCCAGAGAGGTGAGAATCCCACCACCCGAAAGGAAAAAGAAAGCGGGCAGAACAAGCTTTTCACTTCCCCAAAGCGGAAGATACTTTCCTCCGTAAAGCCTGAGAATCACTGCGGTCAGCCCGAGAAAGGTGAAGTAAAAACCTGCCTTCATCGATGTCCCTGTGTGAGCGAGAAGGGGAACAAAGGCCAGGCCGGAGCTGAGAGTAACTTCAAACAGAAATGTAAGGAGAAAAATGATGATAATCCTTCCTTCCTTCAGAAGCGTGAAGTAACTCAAACCTTTCCGCGAGGAGTATCCGGATTCGACAGGAAGAGAGAATTTTGCGAAAAGCGCATAGAAAAAAGGAATCAGGGCCAGGCTTACAGCAGCCATAAAAAAAACAAAATAGCCGAATTTTTCTATAATCTTCTCTCCCAGAAATGGAATCACAAGAAGCGGCAGCATGAACCCGGTCGAAACCACTCCGATGGCATAAGCTGCCTCCTTTGTTCCTGTTTTGAGGACCACGATTAAAAGACCCGCAATGATAAAGATAGAAAAGCCTACTCCATGAACTATGCGGACAAGCCCCAGGCTCCAGTCAAGGCGTCGGATAAAAAGGTAGGTGATTGTTGCTATCAGCAGTAAAAAAAGGCCTGAAACCAGTATTTTTTTGGGATGAAACCTGGTGACAAGCCACCCGCCAATGGGTCGTGAAAAAAGAGATGCAAAAGAGAAGAGGCTGATAAAAAAACCAATTTCCTTCGGACCACCTCCAAGATGCTTCAGATAGAGTGGCAGCAGGGTGAGAAAAGCGATGGAAGAATAGCTCATCAGGACGAGAAACTGGACAGAAAATATTTCTGAAGGAAGTTTGCTTCTTGACATGGGAGAGAAAAGTAGCAGAATTCCCCCCCTTTTTCAACTCGGGGTCAGGTCTTGCAAAATAACAACTGTGGAAAAATCTGTGGAAATCTAGGAGCAGGTTGATTTTTCAGGAATGATTAACTAACATCGAGATGAGCAAAACAATGAAAATCACAAAGAGGCTGGAAAAATGAAAACACTCTCATTTCCATTTGCAATTTTTTTTCTCTTTACTGTAGCCTTCCACGCTTCTGGTGAGCGACCGCGGCTGAGGGATTTTGGACTAAAACCTGGAATACTCCCACCAGGGAAGTTTAACGCCATCACCGATGTGCCTGGGGTAAAAGTAGGGCATGTAACCCTTATCAGGGGAAAGAACGTGAGGACAGGTGTGACAGCAATCCTGCCCCATGGGGGCAACATATACCAGGAAAAGGTGCCTGCCGCTGTGTACATAGGAAACGGCTTTGGAAAGCTGACAGGCTCAACCCAGATAGAAGAACTAGGCAACATTGAAACCCCGATCATCCTCACCAACACCCTGAGCGTCCCCTTGGCAGCTGATGCTCTGATTGATTACACTCTCTCGCTTCCAGGAAACGAGGAGGTGTTTTCCGTAAACCCTGTAGTCGGAGAAACAAACGATGGATATCTGAACGACATCCGGGGAAAGCACGTGAAAAAAGCCCATGTCCTCGAGGCCATAAAAAAGGCGAGTTCAGGACCTGTTGAGGAAGGGTCAGTCGGTGCAGGAACAGGCACCATCTGTTTCGGCTTCAAGGGAGGAATAGGAACCTCTTCGCGCCTGCTCCCACAATCCAGGGGAGGATACACTGTAGGTGTTGTTGTTCAGACAAATTTCGGAGGCGTGCTCAACATTCTCGGCTATCCAGTCGGTGTCAAACTTGGAAAATACTACATGAAAAGGGACCTCCAACAACCAGCAGACGGTTCGTGCATGATTGTTGTTGCCACAGATGCTCCGCTCGACAGCCGCAACCTCAAACGATTGGCTAAAAGGGCTATCCTGGGAATGGCACGCACAGGAAGCTTCAATTCCAACGGCAGCGGCGATTATGTCATCGCTTTCTCCACAGCCGAGAAACTGAGAATCCCCCACCGTTCTTCCTCACCAACAGCCCAGAAAGAGGTGCTCCGCAATGAGCGCATCTCTCCTCTCTTCCTGGCCGTGGTTGAAGCAACTGAAGAAGCAATCTTGAACTCCATGTTCAAATCAGGACCAATGGAAGGGATGAATGGCCACCGGGTCGAAGCACTGCCCCTGGACAAATTGAGAGAAATCACAGAAGAGCAAAAAAAGAAAAAGGAATGAGAAAAAAAGGGGGAAGGAATGGGCAAAACAAGGGATAAGACAACAGGCAAAACAATAGGCATCCTGGGCGGGATGGGACCTGAAGCAACTATCTATTTCTACGAATTAATCATCAGGCACACAAAGGCACACTGTGATCAGAATCACATTAAAACCATCATCTACTCCAACCCGAAAATTCCTCCCCGCACAGATGCCATCCTCAAAAAAGGAGAAAGTCCTCTTCCCCACCTTAAGGAAGGAATAGAGATTCTAACCAAGGCCGGAGTGGATTTTATCATCATGCCCTGTGTTACTGCTCACTACTATTATGAAGAGCTAGCTGGCTGGGCTAAAATTCCTGTTGTCAGCCTCCTCGAGGAATCACTGCACTTTACCAAGAAAAATTTTCCCCACCTATCAAGAGCAGGCCTTCTGGCCAGCACTGGAACCGTAGAATCCCGCCTTTTCCACAAAACGTTCGCCCGCGAAGCAGTCGAAATCATCACCCCGCTCGAGGAAGAGCAGACTCTTGTGATGGATGCAATTTTTGGGAGAAAAGGAATAAAAGCCGGCTTCACTTCAGGCTACCCGAGAGAGATTATTCTTTCCTCTGCCTCAAGGCTCATCGGCCAGGGAGCAGAAGCAATAATCGCAGGCTGTACTGAAATCTCTCTTGTCCTCAAGAAAAAAGATATATCTGTGCCTTTTATTGACCCCCTTTACATCACAGCTCTGAGCTGCATCAGGAAGGCCGGCTACAAGATCGAGCTGAAGGGTCGAATCGCCACCTGACTGCGCTTCTTCCGACCAAATACCCTCTTCGCTCATTACCTGCTCGCTTCCACCCTGTTTTTTCCCCTGTTTTTCTTGACAAGGTTTATTATATAAGCTATAAAAACAGATAATTTACTTCAAGGAGGTGAGTCTCTTTGGCATTCGTCGTAGTTGAAGAAGGAGAATCCCTGGAGAGCGCTCTGAAGCGATTCAAAAGAAAAGTCCAGCAGGAAGCAATCATCAAAGAAATCAAGAAGCACTCTGTCTACTACAAGCCTGGAGAGAGAAAAAGAATGAAAGAAGCTCAGGCCCGCAAAAGAATGAGAAGACGCCTGAGAAGAGAGAGAGAGTTCGAATACTAATTCACCCTCCTCAAGGAGAGAGAAAAACGGAAAGAAAGCCTCCCTGGCTTAAAGTAAAATTTCCTTCCCATCAAAATTTCTTTCTTGTTTCCAACATAGTAAGGCAGCACAAGCTTTCTACAATCTGTCAGAGTGCTAGGTGTCCTAACATCTCTAAATGCTGGTCGGAGAAAACAGCAACATTTCTCATCCTGGGTGAAATGTGCACCCGAAGCTGTAAATTCTGTGCAATAAGAAAAGCATCACCGCTTCCTCCTGACGAGAAGGAGCCGCTTGGGGTTGCTGAAGCGGCAAAATCTCTGAATCTCCGCTATGCTGTAATCACTTCCGTTACAAGAGACGACCTTCCGGATGGCGGAGCGAGTCACTTTGCAACAACCATCATAGCCGTGAGAAAGAAAGTCACCGGAATCAGGATTGAGGCTCTGATCCCCGATTTCAATGGCTCTCTCGAGGCTATCAAAACTGTTCTCGATTCAGCACCTGATGTGGTCAGTCACAACCTCGAAACAGTCGAGGCTCTTTACTCCTCCATAGGCAGGCGGCGCGAAAACTACTGGAGGTCGCTTTCAGTACTTGAGGCTCTGAAAAGAGGCGGAGCAGTCACAAAATCAGGGCTGATGCTAGGCCTGGGAGAGGAAAAGGAAGAAATACTGCAGACTTTTTCTGACCTGAGGAATGTTTCCTGCGAACTTCTTACCATCGGACAATACCTTCAGCCCGGGGTTGAAAATGTGCGGGTAAAAAAATATTATTCACCCCTGGAATTTACTCAGCTCAAGCACATTGCGCTTGATTTTGGCTTTCTGGCGGTAGAATCCGGCCCTCTTGTTCGAAGTTCTTTTAACGCTTCGAAAATGTATCAAAACCTGCAAAAAAGAAGGGAAGAAACAAGATGCGATATTTAGTCTTTACCGATATTCACGGCAACCTGGAAGCATTTCTTGCTGTCTTAAAATTCATAAAAAGAAAAAAGATTGATTACTATCTTTTCCTCGGAGACCTCGTCGGCTATGGAGCTTCTCCTGAGGAAATAATCCAGAAAATTCAGCAGCTTAAACCTATGTCCATGATACGGGGAAACCATGATAAAGCGGTCTGTGGTCTCGATGCTCTCGATGCATTCAATCCCATTGCAGCCTCTGCAATTTTTTGGACTCAAAAAAATCTAAAGAAGAAAAGTCTGGACTATCTTTCGCGGCTCAAAAAAGGTCCCATGGTTGTTCACGAATACATCACTATCTGCCACGGTGCCCCATTCGACGAGGACTACTATATTTTCGGAGAATACGATGCCACTGAGGCCTTTAAGCACTTCAAGACCCCCATCTGTTTTTTCGGCCACACTCACTTTCCCTATGTCTACACGGACAGAGATTATGGAGCAGAGGGAACATTTCTTGTCGGAAACGAAAATGAGCTCAAGATTGAAAAAGATGTTAAATATTTGATTAACCCGGGCTCAGTCGGACAGCCGCGGGACAGAAACCCTCGAGCCGCCTGTGCTATCTATGACTCTGAGGCGAGAACCATCAAATTCTACCGCCTCGAGTATGATATTGAAGAAGCCCAGAAAAAAATAAGGGAAAATAACCTCCCCGCAGCCCTTTCAGAGAGACTCGCTCTCGGCATTTGATAAAAAACAGCAGCCATGTTTTCATTCCTCTATGAGTTTCCTGAAGGAAGACTCCTCCTTGTTAAAAGCGAGAAGGGACTGAGCATCTGTCAGTATATTAAAGATGATGAACATCTGGGAATAACAGTTGATTCACTCAAAAAGAGAGGAATATTCCTCACTCCCACTGAGAATGAATTCGAAGAGGAAAAACGACTTTTCGACCTCTATTTTAGCGGAAAAAGAACCGATTTCAACTCACTCTCTCTCGACCTTCTCTCCGCCTCTCCCTTTCAGAAAAAAGTCTGGGCTGAGGCGAGAAAAATTCCATACGGAAAGACAGGAACCTATAAATCCCTTGCTCTGAGAATTAACTCAAAAGGATACAGAAGTGTGGGACAGGCGCTGAGCCGCAATCCTCTGCTCATAATTATCCCCTGCCATCGTGTTCTCTGCTCGGATGGAAGTCTGGGAGGCTTTTCCGCTGGACTCTGGCTCAAAAAATATCTTCTCAGGCTTGAGGCTGAAAGCTAATACAAACGCATTAAATGAAGTGTCATTGCGAGGAACGAAGTGACGAAGCAATCTCGTTATAATAGGATGAGATTGCCACGCTCCCTTCGGTCGCTCGCAATGACTATGTAACAGCTATAATTGCGTTTGTATTAGTTTGCGTAGCAGTAGATGCATCTGTGAGGACACTTCTGGGTGTAGCTTCCGATATCGATTGACTCTGTACAGCGGCATTCTTTCCTCTGACTTTCATCCTTCTTGTGAGAAGCAGGCGCTCTTGAAGGGTGAAGTCTCTGAAAGAGGCGGCCGTCAATGCAGGAAGAAGCCTCCACTCCTTCGACAGCGGTCAAAAATTCCTGGCTGCAGGCGTAAAGCTTCAATCCCCACGCACTGGCAACGCGGGTAAGATAACGGGCGTGCTCCAGCTTCTCTTCCTGGGGTGGATCAAGATAAATAAATCCGTGCTTAAAAGCTCTTCTCTTTGCCTTTCTGTACCACTGAGCAAAGCTGAACCTTATGTCTTCAATCCCGATTGAGGCAAGCCTGGGAGCAAGTTTCTCAAAGTAATAGAGGTTAGTCCTTATCCTTCTTCCCTCTCTCCAGAAAACAATGGGGTCGAACCGAACTGATACTCTCCGGGCAAGCCCGGCTATTTCCACCAGCATTTCAAGCTGAGGGAAGGTGGATGTCGGCTCGGGAACTCCTTCTTCGGCCAGAGTCCCGCCCAGCCCGGTGAGAGTAAAATGGAAGTAGAGCTGGCTGTATCTCTTCAACAAGTTTTTCAGGTTAAAACGATTATCAATCAGGTTCTGAAAATTCTTTGACCAGAGCACAAGAGTATGCACCCTCTCAGGATTCAAATCAGCGCTGAAGACATGACCCGATGGGCCGCGGACATAAGCTCTCTCTTTATCGAGAACCGAGGAGAGCCATTCCGGGAAAAAGGCAACCAGGTCTGTGCGACGGGAAGCACTGATAACCTTCATTGTTGACAGCCTGTGATGAAGACCCTAGTATTGTAAACGAAAGGAGAAGAATTATTCAATGTCGGCCCTCAAAGCGCTCAACCTGGTAAAGAGCTTTGATGGACGTGTTGTGGTGGACAGGGTAAGTATCGAGATAAACTCGGGAGAAATCATAGCCCTTCTCGGAAGAAACGGAGCAGGCAAAACCACCACCTTCCAGATGATGATCGGGCTGCTTAAACCCGACCAGGGCCAATTGTTTATCGACAGATTAAACATTTCTTCGGCCACAACCTGCCAAAGGGCAATAAAGGGAATCACCTATCTCCCTCAGGAAAGTTCTGTCTTCCTGAAGACATCAGTCGAGAATAACCTGAGGATGGTACTCGAGCTCAAAGGTTATAGAAGAGAGGAAATAGAAGAACGGACAAAAGATCTTTTAGAAGAGCTGGGTCTTCTCGCTCTTGCCAGACAGCCTGCTTACAGCCTCTCCGGGGGGGAACGCCGAAGGCTAGAAATCTGCCGCTCTCTTATTCTTAAGCCACGCTTCCTGATTCTCGATGAGCCCTTCACCGGAATTGACCCTCTGACCATAATTGAGCTCCAGAAAATCCTAGGGAAGTTGAGCAAAAAAGGAATCGGAATAATCCTTTCAGACCACAATGTGAGAGATACTCTTTCCATTGTCAACCGGGCATATATCATTGACAGCGGGAAAATACTTGTCGAGGGGGGTCCGGAAGAAATAGCTTTAAGTCAAGAAGCAAAAGAAAGGTTTCTGGGCAAAGATTTCAAGCTAGAGACTAGGAAATGAAACTAAACCTCAGGAAAGAAAAGGCGGTCTCCCAAGGTTCTCCCAAGAAAAAAGAGAAAGAGGAAAAAATAGCAGGCTATGAGAATGATGTAGAAGCCGAAGACAGCTGGAGCTGAGTTTCGAACCAGGGTGCCGAGGGAGACTTCAATCAATCGAGAAGCATACCAGATAGTTACCAACCAGAGAACTGTAATGAAGCCAATATCAAAGAGTCGTGCTTTAAACCGCGAGAAACGCGCAATACTGAAGCTGTAGCCGCCTCGATCTAACTCATCCTCTTCGAACTCTTCTTCTTCTTCAAAAGGTAAACCTCTCTGTTCTTCTTCCTCCTCTTCAGGTAAGCCGATCCCTGATTCAGTGGTCACACCCTGAGCTTCAAGCGAAGCTTTTTCCAGCAACTCTTCTTCCTCTCCAGGAGGAAGTGGCTCTTCTTTGCTCTCTTCAGCGGGTGGAATGCTCACCCTATCTTCCTCGGGAGGAAGAACTTCTTTAGGAGGAGAAACCGATTCTCTTTTCTCGAGTTCATCGAACTCAACAGAGATCTCTGGAGCTGGAACTTCTTTTATCTTCTCGGCCCAGGGCGGGAGTTCTTCGGCCTTCTCAGGTATCTCTTCCTCAATCGCTGTTTCTTCTTTTTCTTTTTTTCTGAATTCTGAGAGTATCCCTTCTACTTCTTCCTGCTTAACTTCCCCCGCATCCTCAATCCTCTCCAGGTCTGCTGTCTCAAAAGCTTTATCACCAACCTCTCCTATTTCCTCTATCTGCTCCTTTTTCTGGGACTCGCCGGATAATTCTTGCGAATGAGGTCTTTCCTCGGCGGTCTCTTCCTTTTTCCTGCCCACAAGACTCTCCAGTTCTTCCCGCGTTCTTGATTCTTCCTCAATTACTTCTTCCTCTGAAGAAACCTTCCTCTTCTTCCACTCCACTTCCTGCTCTTCCTGAGTACTTTCCACCATCCCCTCAGCAGCTTCTGCGGTTTCTTTCTCCTCTGCCTTTTCCTCTTCTTCCACAATCTTATCTCCGGGAATTCCTTCTTCGATTTCTTCATCCTCGGGAAAAAGGAGTTGAGTACCGCAGTTAGCACAGTACTGAGCACTCTCGTCGATGATTGCTTTGCAGTAAGGACACTTTTTTATAGCCATTGCTTTATTTATATCGGGAAAAAAACTTATTGTCAATGGGGGTCAGGTCTTGCAATCCAACGAATCCAAATTTTTATAGACACAGACGAGAATAGTTTTTCATAAATGTTGGATTGCAAGACCTGACCCCACTAAAAAAACCCTTGAAATCGTGAGGGAAGAAGCAATAAAATAAAACAGCAATAAGAGCGTGGGCGATTAACTCAGAGGTAGAGTGCTACCTTCACACGGTAGAAGTCACAGGTTCAAATCCTGTATCGCCCACCACTCTGTTTTCATCAATTTTTCTGACCAATAAAGTTTCTTCAAAAAGTACATGCACAAATACCAATAATGCGCCTTGTCATTGCGAGCCCTGAAAAGGAGTGGCAATCCGTCGTTGCGAGCGAAGCGTGGCAATCTCATCATATCCACCAGTGTAGGAGATTGCTTCGCCCTTTCAGGGCTCGCAATGACGAGAGGCGGCCGGTGTATGGGATTGCTTCGGCACTTCGTGGCTCGCAATGACGAGAGGCGGCCGGTGTATGGGATTGCCACGGCACTTCGTGCCTCGCAATGACAAGGTAAACGTCATTTTCATTGTTCGTGGGTGCGCTTGGACATGATAAATTCATAAAAATGAACCGAATGAAAATAGGATTAGCTTTAGGGTGTGGTGCTGCCCGGGGACTGGCACACATAGGAGTTTTGAAAATTCTGGAAAATCACAAAATACCTGTGGATATAGTAACAGGAACAAGTATGGGTGCTTTCATCGGCGGCGCCTATGCTGCTGGTATAGAAGTGAGTGTTATGGAAGAAATCGCTTTAAATACTGACTGGAAGCTGACAGCAAAGATGTTTTCGCCCACGATCTCTCTTTCAGGTTTTGTGGATGGAAAGAGGATAAAGGAATTTTTAGAAACTGTGATTGGTAATAGAAACATAGAAGATTTAGATAAAAAATTTGCCTGTGTTGCTACAGACATTCACACTGGAGAAGAAATAGTCATCGATCAGGGCTCGCTTGTTGAAGCCATCCGAGCTAGTATTTCCATTCCTGCCATTTTCACTCCTGTCTATCATCGAAACAGATTTCTAGTGGATGGAGGAATAGTGAATCCGGTACCTGTTGATACAGCCAGAAAAATGGGAGCAGAGATGGTCATTGCCGTAAATGTTATCCCTCCTACTCCTTCAATATTGAGGAAAGAAAAAATGCGAAAAGA
This sequence comes from Candidatus Aminicenantales bacterium, assembly GCA_046760305.1. Taxonomy (GTDB): domain Bacteria; phylum Acidobacteriota; class Aminicenantia; order Aminicenantales; family Aminicenantaceae; genus JBHIDX01. The sequence goes on along the minus strand of JBHIDX010000004.1, from coordinate 61,643 downwards.
AAAAATTATTAAGAAGAAAGAAGAGATAAATTCCCAAAAAATTAATATTGCGGTAGCAGATTATATCAAGAATAAAATAGACCATTTAGCAAATTTTTCCAAGATAAGTGAAGTTTTTAAAAAAGAGGAAAAAGATAAACATATTCCTCCTAATTTAATCAACATTATCTTCAACACCATAACTATATTTGAGGAGGAGATTATTAAGCTGAGACTGGAAAGAAATAAACCTGATTTCCTCGTTGAACCAGACACGTCCAGCATAAACTCAAGGGAATTCTTCAAAGCAAAAGAAGCCATCCGAGCAGGAGAAGAAGCAGCAAAAAAAATTATTGCAGGAATTGAAAAATATTTATAATTTCCGGTTTTCTTATTCTACGAGAAATTTGCTTCCTTCCTGCAATTTCAATAAATTTTACTATAATGTGTTTTAAAATTGCTTGAAATCAAATGAACAAAAAAATTTTCAACAATAACATTATAGTTTTGATATCTACCTCAGTTGTTGTCCTTCTCTTGATTTATTTTGCCCTTTATTCAAAGAGAGCAGAACCTGAATGGCTCCCTGACAATTTAATAGCTCTTTTTATTGTCTTTCTCTTTTATTCCCTTCATAAAAAAATAGAGGTGACAGCTGTTTTGTATCCTTTTGCTTTGCTCATAATTATTTTGCACAACTTGGGCACCTTCGGCTTCTATTCAAGACGATTTCTCGGCATTGAATGGGATTTAGTAACTCATCTCTATTCTGGAATTATTCTTTCTTTAATCACCCTTCATTACTTCCAGAAAAAATTGAACGTCAAAACATCAACAAAAATAACATTAACAATTCTTGTCGTGATGGGAATAAATGCTATCTCAGAAATCGTAGAGGTATCAGGTACATTATTGTTTGGTTCTGGAGAAGGGTTTTTCCAGTATGGATATGGTGACACGGGCTTGTTTGACACCCAAACAGACTTAATGTATGGATTTTTCGGAATCCTTATGGGGATAGGAATAAACTATCTGGTTTTGAGATTGAAGAGAAAATAAATTTCCTCCTTCATCTATATTAAAAATATGAAAGTCAACGGAGAATCAAGCCATAGGTGCCGATTTTGGAAAATCGGTACATGTTCCTGATTTCCATGTTTTTTACCAATATAATGATGCTAAAAATATTGAAAATATTGATAATTATGAATAATTCATCTAATTCAATCTGTATAGCCTAGGTCTCTGAGCTTCTTTACCAGTTTCTTCTGTTCTTCTCTGTCCATTTCTTTCCCTCTCATGGCTTCGGTTTTCATGCGCTCGATTCTCCTTCTCAGCCTTAAAGCCAGCTCCCTTTTTTTTGGGGCAATATTCTCCCTTTCTTCCGGGTCCTGCTCAAGGTCGTAGAGCTCTTCCTCATAGTCCTCCCTGAAAGGAGAATAGATGTATTTGAATTTGTTGTCCACCCTGAGGCCAGCTACCCACTCATTCTTTCTAGCGATTATCCGTCCCGTTGCTTCAAGATAAGCATCTCTGTGCCTCTTATCCCTTCCTTCCATGATAGGGAGAAGACTTTTTCCCGTGACTTCCATCTTACAGTCTATTCCAGCCAGGTCTACTATTGTAGGGAATATATCTATCTGTCTTACCTGGTAGGTTGAGCATCCAGGGGCCAGAAAACTGGGATGAAAAAATATGAGGGGAATTCTAACCTGCGGCTCATATAAACCGTGTCCATGGCCCAAATCTAGCCTCAGCTTCCTCAATCCCTTGCCATAGTGCGTCTTGATCAATCCTCGCTTCTTTGCTGCCTTGTAAATTGTCCTCCCTGCTCTTTTCCAGGTCAGAGCTATTACTCTTTTCTCGATTTCTTCACCGTGGTCGCTGGTAAGGATGATGACGGTCTTTTCGTCTAAGGATGAAAAGAGGTTACTCAAATACCTGTCTATTCGCCCCAGTTCTCTGGTGTATAACCCTTCATAGTAAGTCTTCTGGTCGTGAAGAGGCCAGATATGAAGGAGGACAAACCAGGGGGGCTTGTAAAAATTTTTAAATTTGCGGACAAGCTCTCTTCCCCAATCAGTGTGAATCGTCCTTCTTCTGCTCCGGTAATGGTATCTCTCAAATCCTCTACAGAGTCCAATCTCCGCCACCAGAGGGCCGGTCACCTCTGCATAGGTATGATAACCGCTTTCTTTCAACACCTGTGGCAAGGTGACTACATCTTCTCTCAGGGAGAATCCGGCAAGAGTTCTTACACCCGTTTCATAAGGATAAAGGCCGGTGAGTATGCTCGAGAAAGAAGGACTAGTGGTGCTCGTGGAAGAGATGGCGCTAAGAAGGTAAAATCCATTTTTCTTTAATCTGGTGATGGTCTGAAGAAGAAGTTTCTCTGAGTTCTGGACAAAGTCTGCTCTCAGGCAATCAACGATTATTAAAAGGATGTTATTTCGACTCTTCATTGAAGTTTGTAATCAGACCTTAATCGGTCTGAGGTGCAGCTAAAGACATTTTATATTGACGTCAGCGATTCTGTCCAGATATAATTCGTCAATCACGGCCGTCCTAAAGAAGGTGATAATGCCTGGAGAATACAAGAGGATTCCAAGTATTGATTTCTACAGGGGAACAGTCATCTCCCTCATGATTCTGGCCAACTTCTTCCACTACTTTGAGACGATTCCTGGCTGGCTGAAACATGCCGGTCTTTTCGAAGGCCTTAATTTTATCGACCTTGGTGCCCCCATTTTCTTTTTCATCCTGGGTATAGGTTTTGCTCTCTCTCTCGAAAAAAGGCTCCTTGGCCACGGCCTTAAAAAGTCAATCATTCATTTTATCCTGCGCTATGGGACCCTTTGGATATTCGGCTTTCTGGGTGTGCTTATTCTCTCCTTCGACCTCGTTTTTGGTTGGAATGTACTCATGGCTCTCGGCTTCTCCGGTCTAGTTGTATTTCCTCTTATGTTTTTAAAGCCCCCTTACAGAATGGGGGCTGGAGTCCTGCTTCTACTCGGTTACCAGTTCATAATTCTCCCCCAATACTCAGAAAAGATTCTGGCCGTTGATATGGGCGGCTACTTCGCCGCTCTCTCCTGGGGGGGCCTGATTCTGATGGCTTCCTGGTGGTGGCCCCTGATTAAAGAAGGGAACACTAAAAAAATAAACCTTCATGCCCTGGTAGTTTCACTGGCTTCTATCATCATCTCAGCGGCTGTCTCGCTTGTTGCTCAGCCAAACAAGCCTCTGGCTTCCATGTCTTACATCCTGCTGAGCTACGCAGTGGCAGTGGCAGCACTGGCCTTATTCGTAAACACTGAAAATTATTTCCCTGGAAAGTTCCCGCCCCTCAAAACAATGGGAAAAAATCCGCTCTTTATTTACATGTTCCATGGCGTTCTCGTTGAGCTCTCAAAGTCCGTCCTCAAGCCCGATCTCAGAGGAACAATCGTTATTCTCTTCGGCCTTATCCTCCTTTCTGCCTGCTTTCTTGTGGCCAGAAGCCTGGAAAGGAAAAACATATACATTAAACTTTAAAAATAAAGAGCACTTAAGAAATTGAAAAAAAGTCTGATTAAGCCGCTGACAGAGTTCTACAGGCGCCATACCGTTCTCTTTAATCTTTTATTCCTATTCGTCTTCCTCTACTTTTTCATCTTCAGCCTGGAATTGATGGGTACCTCGCTCAAGATGTTCGGCCGGGGGTTTGCCGAGACACTGATCAGAACAACAACAAATCCCTTTGTCGGGCTTTTCATCGGCATCCTTTCCACTTCCATCATCCAGTCATCATCGTCCACGACTTCTATCGTGGTGGGGATGGTGGCAGGCGGAGCTCTCAACGTGGCCAATGCCATCCCCATCATTATGGGTGCTAACATCGGCACTTCGGTGACGAATACTCTGGCCTCCCTGACTCAGATTAGCCGCAGCCTGGAGTTCAGAAGGGCGTTTTCAGCAGCCATTGTCCATGATTTCTTCAACATCCTCTCCGTGATGGTGCTCTTTCCCCTCCAGTACTTCACCAACTTTCTGGGATTGATTGCTACTTTCCTCGGTGAAAATTTTCAGCACATCGGAGGGCTTAAATTTTTAAGTCCAGTGAAGGCCCTTACCCATCCTGCGGTAGAACTGATCAAAGACCTTGTGGGAAAGCATCCCTGGTTTCTCTTTATCCTCTCGCTCCTTCTTCTCCTTTTCTCACTCACTAGAATGGTAAAATCTCTTAAGGTACTGGTGGTTAAAAAAGCTGAAGCCTGGTTTGACCGCTATCTATTCAAAACAGCTGTACGGGCTTTCCTCGTCGGGCTGCTGCTGACAGTCATGGTTCAAAGCAGCTCGATAACTACTTCACTGGCAGTTCCCATGGCAGGAGCAGGACTTCTGACTATTATCCAGATTTTTCCCTACACTCTGGGAGCAAACATCGGAACCACAGTGACGGCTATCCTGGCGGCCCTGGTCACAGGTAATCTGGCAGCTATCATCGTTGCTTTCTCGCATCTGACGTTTAATGTATCGGGAATGTTAGTCTGGTGGCCGCTCAAATTTGTGCCTGTCTATTTAGCCCAGAAATTTTCCGAATTTGCGACAAGAAAAAAAATCCTCCCGATACTTTACATCATAATTGTCTTTTTCATCATACCCATTATTCTCATTTCTCTATTCCGCTAAGGGGGTGAACAATGTTTAGGAAATGGCTGGCAATATTCAAGAAAGACACGCTCATGGACCGTGCCTACAAGCGCTCCTTCACCATGCTCGAACTTACCCGTGATATGTTTCTCAAGGCAAAAGAATCGCTGAGGAACAGAGAAGATACTGAGGTGGATATCGACATCCGGGATCGGGATCTCGAAGTCAACAGGTACGAAAGGGAAGTGAGGCGCGATGTCTTCAACCACCTGGTGCTGAGCGGCCCTGAAAAACTTCCATCCGGCCTGGTGCTGGTAAGCATCATCATCGACATCGAGCGTATCGGAGATTACACCAAAAACATGGTTGAGCTGGCCCTCGACCACCCTGGGAAATTAAAAGGAGGAGGACTCGAAGAATCAATCCAGAAGATTGAAAGAGCTGTCGAAGATAATTTCGCTAAAACCAAAAAAAGCTTTGAAGCCGGCGACTCAGAGCTTGCCCGGGAAACACTGGAAGAATTCAAGTGGGTCAATGATGCCTGCGACACCTGCGTTACCATGCTGGTCAAGGAAAAAGACAAGAGCATTACTCCAGGAAACGCAGCTGCCCTTGTTCTCTATGTCCGCTGGCTGAAAAGAATCAACTCTCACCTGCGGAACATAACAACCAGCGTCATCAACCCCTTCGACCGAATCGGCTTCGAACCCAAAGAATAGGGGTCAGGTCTTACATTATGACAGCTGTGGAAAAGTCTGTGGAAAAATGAGCTGATTATATCATTTGTCGGCTGGAGAGTTCAGGCTGAGATTCAATTCATCCCTGACTTTTCGAAAAGCTTCTATGGTTTCCTCAACGTCTTCATCGGTATGAGCTGCGGTAGGAATCATCCTGAAAAGGACGATACCCTTGGGAACAACAGGATAAATCACACCTGTGACAAAAACCCCCATCTGTCTGAGTTTGATAACAATCATCCCTCCTAGGGTTATATCGCCCACAGGCACATAGACAGGGGTAATAGGAGAAGGCACGTCACCCACGTTGTATCCCAGGTTTCGGAGTCCCTCTTTTAACTTCCTCGAGACTTCCCACATCCTTTTTCGCCTTGTTTTATCATTCTTGATTATTTCAAGAGTTCTGAGCAGTACCTCCACGTAAACCATGGGCAGACTCTTGGCAAAAATCTGGGTCCGGGCATTGAAAAGAATCCATTCACACACACCTTTCTCTGCTGCAGAGAATCCGCCGATAGCTGCAAAGGCTTTGGCAAAGGTGCCGAAATAAATATCGAGTTTATCCTGGAGTCCAAAATAAGAGCCTGTTCCCTGTCCTCTCTCTCCCATAACCCCGAATCCGTGAGCATCATCCACGTAGACCCTTGCCTCATACTTTTCTTTGAGCTCGCATATCCCAGGCAGATAGGCAAGGTCTCCCTGCATTCCGAACACTCCTTCAGTAACGATGAGAATACCGCCCTTCCTCTTCCTGTCAAGCCCCTTGAGTATGCCCTCAAGATCATCCATGTCGTTATGCTTGAAGACTCTGTATTTTCCCCGGGCCAGATGGGTGCCATCAATCATCGAGGCATGCGATAGTTCATCGATAACGATGGTATCATCCTTATCAACAAGAGATGCAATCGTTCCCAGAACGCCCAGATAACCGTAATTGAAAACAACGGCAGCATCTTTTTCACAGTAATCAGCCAGAGCTTTCTCCAGCTCGAGATGCTTCTCTGTGTTTCCGGTCATCATTCTGGATCCCATGGGAGAAGAGGTGCCGTATTTCTCTACAGCCTTAACAGCCAGAGCTTTTATTTCCTCGTTTCCTGCCAGACCGAGATAGTTATTTATTGACCATTGGATTACTTCTTTTCCCTGGAAAATCATACGGTTCCCTGGATAGGGCTCAAGAATGGGTCTGGTAAAAAAATGGTCCCCTCTGGCACGAAACTGCCCGAAGTACCCCCCCTCAGTGTTGCACTTAGCGAATAGGTCCATTTTTACCTCTCAGACGGTATGTTCTTCACCATACATAAAAAAAATTATTCTCTTAACTTCTGCTAAGATTGAGCGTTTAAAACTGCAATCTTTAATATAATACCTGCGGCATTCTAACAAATTAGGGGAAATTTGTTAACCTGAATTATTCATAAATATCAAAATTTTTAGCATAGTTATATTGCTAAAGGTATGGAAATCAGGGACATGTACCGATTTTCCGAAATCGGTGACGTGTCCCTTGATTTCCAGGTTTTAAATGAATAATTCATGGAAACCTGGACTATTTGTTAATAGTCCAGGTTAACAAAGACTTTTTTATACTAAAATGGTAAGGAGATATCAATCCTTTAATTTGAGAAGGAATTTATGACGACAAAATCCACATCCGAAAACAAAGAAGAATGGAAAATCCTGGTGAGAAATATCAATAAATGTAAGCTCTCTCAAAACCGGAACAGACAAGTTTCTTGCCCACTTTCTTCATCACTTTGAGAGGCCCTTTATAGAGGTATGTTTTTATGGGAAAGGCAGCCTCCTGACCTGGTTCAAGTTCGAGCGCCCATGATTGAGATTCAAGCTCTCCAAAAGCCAGCAGGCCCTCTTCAAAATGGCTGTAAATCTGAATTGCATCACCGTTTGTCTCCTGTTCTACTCTGGGCCTATCGGGATACCGCGCCTCTGGCTTGACAGGAAATATCATGAAGACGAGTGAACATTCGCTTTCTTGAGTTTCTCTGAGATAGCAGATAACTCCCTGAGCATACTGAGGATGAATTCCGACTTTATAGCGCCGGCTTCCGTGGACAAAGAAAGAATATGAATCCTCATTGGCTTTAGCATACTCTTCTGGAATAGGCTCAAAATAGTTTCCCCGCCAGGCTTCCCTTTTTACTTCATGAAGGGGAACTATCATCGTTCCTCCAGGAGGAATTTGAATCAAAGACCACAGTCCAAGGATATGGTCGAGCATCTTTTCGGAATTATTCTTCAACTTATGAACAAAATCAATGCCCAGATAATCATACTCGAGTCCCCTGAATTCTTCATCATCCTGGAGGGGATCTGGTTCAAAACGGAATTCCCTGGTCAGGGTCAGCTCGTAATTTTCCTTCCCGTCATTGGAAGTAGTCTTGAAAGAGTTGGAAAGGATGAGATGTTTGTTCTCTTCATAGCTCACCTTCCTGTAATTACCGGGGTCAAGCATGGAAAAGTCTCTGTTTCCGCTCCAGTCAGGCTTGAAGATAAACCCTTTGTTCCCGCCTTCTGGAGAAACCCAGGAACGCTGCCCTCCTTGACCCTTGAGTATTTCAGGATGTGTCCAGAAAAGGTTCTCTCCTCCCACCGAAACAGCCAGGATACGCGCTCCAAACTTGGGAACAACAAGAAAACTATTACCAGACTCGTTGGAGAAAAGATAGTATTCAATGCTGTTCCTCGTCAGGACTCTAAGGATATCCTCCATGTTTGGATTCTCCTTTGCTTTATTTTTATTAGCTGCACAAGAGTAAGGCGAAATAAGAATGGACGCCAGAAATAGAAGTAGAGCCGCTTTCTTCATTGTTTCCTCCCGCATAGTTCATCCTTCTCGAATTATCTACAGCAACCTCCCTCAATTGTCAATGCCGGGCCTCGCGGTGCCTCGCGGAGTAAGCATCACAAATTCCACGGTAATGGATGCCTTTGGGCCAGGAATAAGCTGATTGGGAATTATTTTATATTGAGGTAGTCTATGGAGTAGCTGAGGGAAGTGGCAAATCCTTCATCAGCCTCAGTCCGGGCGAAACCTCTACAGCCCTGGGTAGAGTATTAACAGCCACCGCCACTGTGCCTGTATCGCCGTGGACACCCCCGATAATTCTCTGGTGAATATTGGGCTCTCCGATGATGATTATCTCATCATACTCCTCGCTGATAGCAGCGTTAGCGTTGAATTCGAGAGTTATGACTTCTTTTCCATCTTTTCTTCCAAATGCAGTACTCACCAGGCCAATCACATCTCCAGGTTTGACGGCCCCAAGACCAGTATCTATTTCTTTATCGTCCACCACGGGCTGAGGAGGAAGCTCCACTGCTTCCTCAATCTCCCAGCCAAGCCCGTCAGCTATGATGTAGGTCGATTCCAGGAGCCCAACATGACCAGTAATGATTCCTTCTTTGATTTTTCGCCTGAACTCTTCCTGGGTAAGACCAGTTCCTACTTTTTTCTGGAATGGAATTCGTCTTCTTGCAGAGTTCATCATCCTGGTGACCCTGATTGAGCTCACGCTAAGGCAGGGAGCAGTGAGTATAAGGGGAAGAGTATCCATGAGGAATCCAGGATTAATGCCAGTTCCAACCACCGTAACTCCGTGTTTGCGGGCAAGGCTGTCGATTTCTGCTGAGAGATGTGGGTGGCGCTTAAAAGGATAGGATAATTCCTCACAGGTCGAAACAACATTAAGACCAGCCTCGATGCACTCCTTAAGCTGGGGAAAAATCTTTTCCAGATGTGAAGCTGTGGTGAGGACTGCACCACGTGCATTAACCCTGGATAAAAGATCACTAGCGTTTTTCTCTATTATTATGCCTGTGCGCCTGGGAGGTTCCAGCACTTCGCCGATGTCTTTACCAGCAAGCTCAGGATTGATATCGATCGCCCCCACCAGCTCAAAACTCTGCTTTTCAAGGAGGGTAGACGCAATCCCCCGTCCCATAACTCCACATCCATAAATAATAGTGCGGATTCTTTTCATACCATCCTCCCTTCAGAATTATGATTATTTAATCACCATTCAAACTTTTTTTCTCTTTTTTAAAAAAACGGCCAATCTTTAGCTCCATATCCCGGAAATGCGTTCCTTTCCAGAAAACCCTTCCGCAGTTGGGACAGAGAGCAAAAGACTGGCATTTCTCGTAGACAAAAGGTGAAACGAGATTCCGCGCCTTTTGCCTGGGAATATTTTTAAGCTCGGTATTGCAGTCAAGGCAACGGGAATAAGGCCGAACTCTTTTCCAGAGATCAAACTCTTCGAGTACTTGTTTTACCTGTTCTTTCCACTCCTCGCTCTCCACAAACAGAGTGCTCATTCCTCTGGCTTTCTCAATCAGCCTCGTGTCTCTAGTGAGGATGATCCTTTTCTCTCTGGCGGCCAGAGAAATAAGTCTATCATCCTCAACTTTCCTAAAATATATAACATCAAAGCCGAGAATCCTGAGCCATTTGGCAAGCTTACCGCACATGCAGTCAACAACAAATCTCATTTATTCTCGAAAAATAAGGTTTTCCCCAAGAGTATGTCTTTAAAGGAGTATCCCCTCCTCATTCAAATAAAGACCTTATCCTTCTCTCAGAGACCAAGGAATTGAACACTTATTCCGGAGAAAAATATCATAGCTCCGGCCAGGGCATGAACATACCTTTCCAGCCTTCCAAGACGGACAAAACTTATTCCCCAGGAAGAGAGAGCAATTATAACCAGCATGGTGGCGATGGTCACCAGGCCGAAGGTCAGGGTGACGAGTATTAATCCAGGCAAGTTGTGCTTTGCTGCTGGATACATAACAAGGGGAATCAAAGGCTCGCAGGGGCCGAAAACAAAGATGGTGAAAAGAATCCATGGAGTTATGCTGGCTCTCTTCTCATTTAAATGAACATGAGCATGAGCTTGCTCGTGAGTATGAAGATGGTCGTGTTCCCTCCCATCCTCATGGAAATGCAGGTGGCGGTGAGGTTTTTTCCTCAGTGCCCGATGAATACCCCAGACAAAATAGCTAAGCCCAAAGCCGATGAGTAGCCAGGCCGCAATTCCTCCTCGGAATGACTCGATGTTTTCAAGCCTGAAAAGGGCGACTCCTGCCCCGATTCCGATGAAACCCAGCAAAACAGAGCTCAGTACATGACCCAGCCCACAGAGAAAGGAAATAAAAAGAGTTTTGGGGAGAGACCATCTCCTCGCCCTGCTGATGACGACAAAGGGTAGATAATGGTCAGGACCGAGGAGAGTGTGGACAAAACCAACAGTGGCAGCTGTCCCAGCAATAATAATAATTTCTCTTCCCAACATCCCTCATTTCCGGCCGAGAGAATGGTGGACGGTAGGGGATTTGAACCCCCGACCTCGGCGTTGCGAACGCCGCGCTCTCCCAACTGAGCTAACCGCCCACTGATTCAGCCCTGATAAATTTTTAACTTTATGAATTTACCATTTTTAAGACGAATTTTCTACCAAGAAAAAACAAGGTGAGCTTTTTTTCACTTTTCCACAGATTTTTCCACAATTGTCGTATTGCAAGACCTGACCCCTACCTTTATAATCAGGGAAGGGAGAAGACATGATGAAGAAAACAAAGACAATTTTCACTTCAATATTCTTAGTGGCGGTTTTCTTATCCGGAACTCTCCTTCTCTTCACTCAGGAAGAAGACTGGACACGCGAAGAATACAAGCTCCTCCAGAAGTTCAAGATGGCTAAAGGTATCTTTGAGAAGGGCAAAAAATTCTTTCTCAAGAAAAACTACAGAAAGGCAGAGGCTGAGTTTATGAAATGTCTGGAGGCTATGTCCGAGTACGCAGACGCTGATTTCTACCTTTCTCAAATCTACTACAATCAGGGAGACCTGGATAAAGCTTTGGCCTGTATCGAAAAAGCCAAAAAGAACTACAAATTTCTGATCAAAGTAAACCTTAACAGAGAACACCAGTATCTCATTCAACTCCGGAATCAGAGAGATAAGCTTACCCGTTACCAGGAATTTCTCAGAAACGAGCTGGGCAAGGCATCCGACCAGGAACAGCAGGGAAAATTAAAAGGAGAAATCTGGAAAGTTGGAGACAAAATCAAAACCATCGATATCGAAATTCGCAAATATCTCGACGAACAAAAAGAGCCGCCAGAACTGCCGGCCAACTACTTCTATCATCACGGAAATATTCTCATCAGGCAGAACAAATTTCAGGAAGCATTCAATCAGTATCAGGAAGCGATAAGGATCGACCCCAAACACGGAAACGCTTACAACAATCTGGCAAATATTTATTTTCTGGCAAAAAATTACGAAAAAGCATGGGAATGCCTGAAAAAAGCACAAGAGTACGGGGCAAAGGTCAACTCTAAGTTCAAGGAAGCTGTGCGGGAAGCTTTAAAAAAAGGTAATTTTTAAGAAATTTATCATGTCCAAGGCACACCCACGAACCATGAAAATGACATTCGCCCTGTCATTGCGAGCGAAGCGTGGCAACCCCAATCACTCCCGAATATGATGAGATTGCCACGCCCTTTCAGGGCTCGCAACGACGGATTGCCACGCTTGCTTCGCTGCGCTCGCAATGACATAGGGCATTTTCGAACTAATTTAAGGACAAAGGAAAGAAAAAAATGATGAAAAGAGAAACAAGAGAAGCTTTTCTCGCTCCTGGTCTTGGCGCGCTGCTCGTTTTTTTTCTTCTGAGTTCAAACTGCGTTCTTTTCGAGCAGCACGAACCCTTTGAATGCAGCCTGGTTGAGCTCAGAGAAAATCCTTCTTCAGGCTATTACGACGCCCAGGTGAGCATAACCCGCATAAGGCTTGAAAATCCGCTTAAAACGCGCTTCCTGCTCGTCACTCCGACGACAAACCATGAGGTAGCAGAGCTTACCTTCACAGAAGAGGGAAAGGACCCTGAGAGACTTGAAGCAGGCGATGAGTTCATTATTCCCCTCAAAAAACCTGACTGGAAATTTTTCATAAGAGATGAAAACGAGATTTACTGTGTCGAGAATTTCTGGCAAATCCTCCCTGAAAGAGACAGGTGGCATCCACTCAAGTCCGAGGCCGCACAGGTGGCTGAGAGCCTCCAGGTTGAATTCATCAAGGGCATGATTAAGCCTCTCATCGGTTTCCTTCCGGATGAGTGGGAAAAAACAGGCGAAACTCTCCCATCCTACGATGACCCTTGCGGAGAGCTTGTCTTCCAGAAGATAAGGGCTGAAGAAATAAAGGAAGAAGTCTCCGTCTTCTACTGCCCGCTCACAGAGGAAGAAAAAATTATACTTGATACTACCCCTGTGATTGAGTTTCTTAAAGGCTGGAGCGAATGGACAAAGAAGTCAGGTCAACCCGATGAAGTGGTGGGTCATCCTGCCATTTCCTGGGACATGGAGGGTATTGGTCTTTATGGCTGGTCTTACCGCTATCTGTACATCGATAAAGAACTTGTTATTGAAGTAAACATCGAGGCTGACCCTCTGGAGTGGGTTAAAACTCCCGGCGAAAAAAGAATGGAGAAAAAATCGAGAGAAGTCTTTCTTCGTTATGGATACGGCCCGGTGGGAGAGCCAGGCTGGCAGGTACTGATAGAAATCAGGCGCTCAGGCGAGGGTGCCTTGCGCAAGCGGTCGAGAACAGGCATCTCCATACAGAAAAAATTCGTGCTTGCAGACTCAGAACTTGAAGAAATAGAGAGAGTTCTTGCTGATAACCACTTCCTGGAGCTCAAATCCCGCTCAGGAGTCTCAGGAGGAATCACCTCCTTTATCGCGGCCAGATACGGAGAAAAAATCCATACCGTGGAGATGAAAAACGCCACCGATCCTTTTTTCCAGCGCATCGAAGAGAAGATTAGAGAATTAGTCCTCCCCAGAGTGGACGAGCGTTGATACCGCCTGTATAATATTGCTCCAAATTTAATCTTCGCATCCATTCAAGAAGATTAAAAATACATCATGTGAGGGAGTTATGGCCAAAAGAACACCTTTTCCACCTGTTTTCTGGGTGGCAAATTCTGTCGAAGTGCTTGAAAGATTTGCCTATTACGGGATTTACATGGGATTTGGAATTTACATGTCCCATCTCGGCTACAGCAAATCCCAGCTGGGGATTGTCCAGACAATATTCATCCTCGTCTCCTACATGATTCCCATCATCTCAGGCACGTTTGCCGACAGGTACGGTTTCAAAAAAGTACTCATAGTTTCCTATCTTGCCTACCTTCCTTCGATACTGCTCCTGCTTGTCACCAGGTCGTTCTCGGGAATCGCACTCACCATGCTCAGCATCGGTCTCGCGGCAGGAATTTTCAAGCCGCTCATTTCAGGCACTGTGAGGGCGGTCACAGACAGAACAAACAAGACCCTGGGATTCGGCATCTTCTACCAGATGGTAAACCTCGGAGCCTCATTCGGTCCCCTCATCGCCGGGAAGCTGAGAGTGGTTTCCTGGAACTATGCCTTTCTCATGGCGGCTATAGGCATCGGAGTCATGCTTCTCATCACCATTCTCTTCTACAGGGAGCCGAAAAGGGAGATAGAGGGTATTACTCTCCGTCAGAAATTCGCTGACCTGGGAGTGGCCCTTTCAGACGCAAAATTTCTGTTTTTCCTGATCCTGCTCGGTCTCTTCTTCTGGATTCCTTTCTGGGGTTTCTTCAACATGATTGCCATGTACATAGATTTAAACCTCGACACAGCCCGGCTTTACTTGGATATAAAGAGCGTGCCTCTTATCGGCGCTTTTCTCGCTCACCTCCTCTCCCGGGTGGATGACGAGGGAGTGAGAAGAATTATAGGCGAAACAATCGGACATACAGGCTACATCATCATGATTTTTCAGTTCATCGTTTCGCGCGTGTTCGAGAAGTTGAGAGCTATCTCAACTTTCCTTTTCGGCATGTTTGTGGCTGCTGCGGGTTTGATGCTCATCGGGTTAGCCAATGTGAGTGCGGCCACGTGGGTATTTTTAGGCATCTTCCTCTTTGCCCTGGGTGAAATGATTTCCTCGCCCAGAATCCAGGAGTATATAACCTGGCTTGCGCCCAAAGAGAAGGCAGGGCTATACATGGGGGCTAACTTTCTGGCAGTCGGGCTGGGAGCCTTCAGCGGTCTCATCTACCAGCCCCTGTTTGAACTCTTCACCCAGAAGTTTCGCCATCCGGAATACATCTGGTATCTGGTGGGTGCTCACCTTGTTGTTGGCATACTCGTCTTTATCCTTTTTACAACAGTCCTGGGCGAATTCAGAGAAAGGGAAGTGTAAAAGGCTTAGCGATTCTCTTAAACCTTGCCTTTAACTCTTTTTCGAAGTGCGGTGAAAAATTGACTCTCTGTTCTCCTCTTAACTTCTGAATAGTCCTTTTTTGAGCCTACCAGAATGGCCTCACAGTCAACCTTTATCCATCCCAGCTCCTCGTCCTCACCTATGTGGACACTCAATTGAAGAGGCAGTCTGAGGGTTGAATGAGGGAGGTTCTTTCTCTCGGCGTAGATAAAACCCCGCCACCTGGCGGTTTCCATGATTTCATAATTGAGGTCTTTTAAAGCGGCCAGTGATGCCTCCCAGACCTGGTCAAACGTGTATCTCTCAAAGTACCTTGTCCTTTCTTTAATCACGCCTGTTGAGGCGCAGCTTAGAAGAAGGAGAAGAATCAAACACACTGATAAAGCCCGCGCAAACATATTCTCGCTCCTTTTAATTTCAATCTACTCGTTAATAAACAAACTCTAATTTTTTTATTTGCTGCCTGATAACTCCACCATAAAAATGTACATAAGTCAAGGGAACGAGGACGCAGACCCACCCGCCCCGTGCACCTGGGCGGGAAGGGAGGGGCTTTTTCAGAGCACAATTATCACGGAATTCGAGATACGTGTTGAACGTAAGCATCTTTTTTTCCGTGATAATCAACCCTAATATCAAAGAAAAAAAAGAAAAAAGGGAAAAAAAAGGGAAAAAAGGGGACGGGCCGCAGCAATTTATTTATAATCAACAAATTACGTAATATTTTAACCCTAAAAAAGGCCTTAAATGCGATTTTTAAGGGCAAAAATCAATTTTAAACTTGAAGTGATTTTAAGAAAATCCTTAAAGCCCATTTTTGACCCCAAAAATGAAGTCTAAGCCATAAAATCGGCTACTTATTTGCATCTATCTTACTGATAATACTGAAATTAGTGAGGCCCGTCCCCTTTTATCTCTTAAATCTTTTATCTCTTTTATCTATCACTTTTATCATATTTTATATTATAACCATACTTTTATATGCCTCTTATAATTATCACGGAAAAAAAGATGCTTCCGTGTTGAACTTAATGCTAGACGCGAATAGAATAAGGAGAAGTAAAGAGCAAGATGCCAGGAGAGAAAACATATCCTAGGCCCTGAAGTTTTTCTCCTCTGAAACATTGCCTGTTTGGTGAGGAAAAAATGAGAAAATTTAAAATATTTTCTTACGCCCTTCTAATCTTAATCCTCCTTCTCGGCACCTGCTCTAAGAGAAAGCATGACCTTGCTGCCAATCTTGAGCACTTCTTTGAAAAGGAAAAGGTTGTCATCGCTGTCACCGACTCAGGCCTGGGAGGACTTTCGATCATGGCGGAACTGGCGGAGAAAATAAAAGAAGCCGGAATTTTTCGTCAGGTTGACCTTATCTTCTTCAACGCTCTCTTCTCCACCGAGGGCGGTTATAACAGCCTGAAAACAAGCCGGGAAAAGGTTCTCATCTTCAACAGTGCCCTCAAAAGCCTGGGGAAAAAATCCCACCCGGATTTAATCCTCATCGGCTGCAACACCCTCTCCACCCTGTATGGAAAAACAAAGTTTTCCAGAAAAACATCCATTCCTGTGGTCGGTATCATAGAAGCAGGAACAGAGTTAATTTCCAGCAGCTTGAGGGATATTCCTGACTCAAAAGTGATTATCTTTGCAACTCAGACAACAATTGAAGAGGCCAATTACCAGTCTGAGCTTCGAAAACAGGGTTTTGCAGATGAAAGATATATCACCCAGGCATGCCCTGAACTCGTGAACTACATCGAGAGAGGACCTGAGAGCGAAGAGACAGCAATGCTCATCACAGCTTACGTGGGTGAGGCTCTCCAGAATCTTGAACCGCCACAAGTCCCTCTTTTTGTCAGCCTGAACTGCACCCATTACGGCTATTCCCTGCCGCTCTGGAAGAAGGCTTTCAGCGAATATGGAATTTCTCCCCTTGCTTATCTCAATCCCAATTCACGAATGATTCAATTTCTGCTCGAGCAAAAAAAGGGACGTTTCCAGAGAACTGAAATCAACACTTCGGTTCTCTCCATGGTTGAAATCAGCATAGAAAGAATAAATTCCATCAGCGCCTGGCTTAGGACTTTCTCTCCACAAACTGCCTCTGCTCTGGAAAATTATCAGCTCGAGAAGAATCTTTTTGAATGGAAAAGGTTTGTGGCTGACAGGAGATAGCCTCTTTCCTTTTTTAGGCGATAACCACCTCTTTTTTGCCTGAAATTATTTCACCGATAAGCCAGGTTTTCTCTCCCCGGCGTGAGAAAAGCCTCATGACTTTCTCCACTTCCTGAGTACTGACAACGACAATCATTCCCACTCCCATGTTGAATGTCCTGAACATCTCTTCTTCATCGATTTTCCCTCTCTCCTGAATGCGGCGGAAAAGAAGAGGAAGTGGCCAGGAATTTTTATCAATTCTGACCCCTGTCCCATGCGGTAGGATGCGGTAAATGTTGTCAAAGAAACCGCCTCCCGTTATGTGAGCCAGGCCCTTCAGCTCGCTCTCCTTCATCACTTCGAGCAAAGAAGGGGTGTAAATCCTGGTCGGCTTGAGAAATTCCCTGCCGAGCTTGCCTTTCAGATCATCTTCGGAAAAAATCTTCCTGATGAGGGAAAAGCCATTGCTGTGAACTCCGCTCGAGGCAAGTCCCAGCACCTTATCTCCCTTTCTTATCTTGCGGCCGTCGATTATCCTCTCCTTAGCAACGATTCCCACGCAGAACCCGGCCAGGTCAAAAGATTTTCGGGCATACATCCCGGGAAGCTCTGCTGTTTCTCCACCGAGAAGGGCACACCCTGCCTTCTGGCAGCCCTTTACAATGCCCTTCATCACCTCATACAGCTTTTCCCGGTCAAGTCTGCCGCAGGCAACGTAATCGAGGAAAAAGAGAGGCTCTGCTCCAGTGACAACCACATCATCGGCACACATGGCCACCAGGTCAATGCCAATCGTATCATACTTACCCTGAAGGTCTGCAAGCATGAGCTTGGTTCCTACTCCGTCTGTGGAAGAAACAAGCACAGGATTTTTGATTTTTTTTAACTCAGGCTTGAAAAACCCGGAAAATCCTCCTATTTTCCCCAGCACTTCCTTTCTTCCTGTCTTGGCAACGAGGGGCTTAATGCTCTCAATGAAGAGCCGGGCGCTATCGATGTCAACGCCTGAATCCTTGTAAGTGACTTTTTTCATCCTCACTCACTCAACTCTGATTTATAACACAAAAACAGGGGAGCAGCCACCTCTCACTTTCCACAATTGTCGTAATTCAAGACCTGACCCCGTAGTGCCAGCGGGCAATAGTGGCTCTCTTAATCCTTTCTCCCTGGGGAAAGACACCTATGCCAGGTGCTTGCGGCACCTCTATCGTTCCCCGGGCAGTAAGTTCCAGAGGAGGCTCTATCAGGTCCTCCCGGTAGTATCTGGAGCTTGCCGAAAGGTCATTGGGGAGGGAAAAATTGGGAAGGGTAGCGAGATGGATATTGTGGGCTCTACCGATTCCCGACTCAAGCATACCCCCGCACCAGACGGGAATACCCTTTTTTTGGCACAGATCGTGAATTTTCCTTGCTTCGACAAAACCTCCCACCCGGCCCACCTTGATGTTTATCACCCGACAGCTTCCCATCTCCAGTGCCTGCCGTGCTGAGGAGGCGGAGAGGATACTTTCGTCTAGACAGAGAGGTGTTTTTATCTCCTTCTGAAACCTGCTGTGATCCCAGAGGTCGTAGGGAGGGAAAGGCTGTTCGAGCATGAGCAGCTTAAATCTGTCCAGGTCTTTCAGCCTGCCGAAATCCTGAGGAGAATAGGCGCCGTTGGCATCGACCTGAAGAGGTATGTCAGGAAAATCCTGCCGCACATCTTTGAGGACCTCGATGTCCCAGCTGGGCTTAATCTTGAGTTTTACTCTCCTGTAGCCCTGCTCGAGGAAGAAGCTTATTCTTCCCTTTAATTCCCGAATAGAATCCTGAATGCCGATGCTGACCCCGGATTGAACTTCTCTTTTTTTCCCGCCATAAAGCTTTGAGAGGGGAAGGCCTGCTTTCTTCGCTTTCAGATCCCAGAGCGCAAGCTCAAGCCCTGCCTTGGCCATGGGATGACCGCGGAATATACGGGCTTTCTCAGAGAATTCCTCCGGCTCGGAGATAGATTCTGCCTCCAGGAGGGGAACAAGGAAGTCCTTCAATATGTGCCAGGCAGTGGTTGTTGTCTCGTAACTGTAGAGAGGGCTCCTGTCAGCCACCGCCTCGCCCCAGCCGCAGATGCCTTGGGCATAAACCCTAACCAGGATAAATGTCCTTTCTTCTTCCCGGCCGAGACTCGTTTCAAAAAAGTGAACATAGGGAAGTTTGAGGAGTAGAAGCTCGACTTTTTCCACTTTCAATCGTTAACTCCCCCTTCTAAACGTATTTTTTCCACTCCCTGGCAACCCTCTCTGAGGCATCGAGCGATGCCTGGATTTCCTCTTCAGTGTGAGCCGCAGAAACCGCGCCGTAGCCGTGGAAGATGTTGAAGCCTTCATTGAGCATAGCCAGCTTGAATATCTTTTCTCTGAGTTCAACGTCGCATATCTCTGGGTTCCAGACCTGCTCGGGCGAATTAATTCTTTCCACATCCTTCTTGAGGAAATGAACTCCGACCACAGAACTATTTTTGGCAACAGAACCTCCTCCACCAGTGCATCTGACCTTGAACCCGTAGGAGTTGAAGATTTCCTCCATCTGGACCCGCACCATTTCCCCCAGTCTTCCTATCCGTGGGTATACTTCATCCTCATGCTCAATTAAGTAGCTGAGCGACCGCAGACCGGCCAGCATGGAAGCCGGGTGGGCGGAGAAAGTTCCGCCCTCGAATTTTACCTTTTCCCAGGGCTTTTTCCCTGGAAGACAGTACTCCATTATTTCCTCTCTTCCGAGCACAGCACTAACCGGCATGCCGCCACCGATCGCTTTCCCAAATACCGAGAGGTCAGGCTTCACCCCGTAAAGATTCTGCACGCCGCCGGCATGAAACCTGAAGCCAGAAACAACTTCATCGAATATGAGGAGTGAACCGTATTCTCTTGTGAGCTGCCTTGCCCTTTCAAGATATTCTTTCTCAGCAAAAATAAATCCTCCGGCACCGATGAAAGGCTCGACGATAAAGCAGGCAATCCTTTCCCCATTTTTCCTGAACACATCTTCAAGCTCTTCCCTCTCCTGGAACCTGGTAACCAGTATCTGGGAGTCCATGCCGCGGGGAAGACCGGCAGACTCTACCACTCTCCGCGAATCATCATAGACAGAAATCCCTTTGAGCAGGTAGGGATGGGCTCCATGCCAGCCTCCACCTACCTTAAGCACCAGATCTCGGCCAGTGTAAGCTCTGGCCAGCATGACAGCGTACATTGTGGCCAGGGTCCCTGAAGTGGTGAAACGTACCCTGCCCCTTCCCACCTGCCTTACGAGGAGCTCGGCCAGCTCCTTCTGATAAAGCCCTGGAAAACCTGTAGCCAGACCCTGCCCTTCCTCGAAATATTCTCTCAAAGCCTTCACCACCTCGTCAGGATTATGGCCGAGGATATTGGCAAAATGACCCTGCCAGAAATCCACATAGGTGTTGCCGTCGATATCGACCACCCGAGAGCCCTGGGAGCGAAAGTCATAAAAAGGGAAGGGTTCGAAAAGGCGGAGGTTATGACTTCCCCCTTTGACAAGAGAGAGGGTAGCTCTCCTGGAAAACTCCTCAGATTTGGGGTGTTTATCCCTGTAAACCCTGATGAGGTCTTTCAGCAATCTTTCTTTATCCATCTCCATTTCAGGCTAAACAACCGGCATTTGAGCCAGGGAAATTTTCTTTCGCTCAGCCTCTCTTTCGTAGAGAGAAATCACCCTTTCAGCCATAGACCGGGCAGAGTAATTTTTTTTAACAAACTCATAGCCCCTTTCCCCAAGACGGCTGGCAAGCTCGCGGTTTTTAAACAGGGCGAGGATGGTGCTGGCAAGATAGGAAGAATCGCCAGGAGGAACAAAAAGCCCTGTTTCGCCGTGGATGATGAGGTGGGGGATGTCTTCCGCTTTCTCCACAATGACAGGAATACGAGAGGCCATGGCATCCAGGAGGGAATTCCCCAGTCCTCGGGGAAAAGAAGAAATTACAAACACATCGAGCGAGGAGAGGATGTGAGGAAGATGCTGGCGAAGACCAAGGATGTATATCATGCTTCCTCCATCAAGCTCTCTCGTTTGTGTGCGCAAATCAATATTCAGAGGTCCATCGCTTATGACTATGACCTTAATCCTCTCGGTGAATTCACGCAGAATTCTTGCCGTGTGGAGGAGATGATAGTGAGCAGCTTCATCTGGAAGATGGGAGAGAATGCCCACTAGGTACTTATCAGTTTCAACTGAAAATTCCCGGTGAAAGTAGTTTGACGAGTAAGCTTTCTCAAAGGGAGAAAAATCAACCCCACAGGGAATGATCTCGATTAAGCGTGCTTCAAGCCCCCTGCGCATGAGCATCATCCTTACTCCCTCCGAGGGTGCAACAATGCGGTCGATACCCTTTCGGTATCTCCGCCAGGAAAAAAAATTCCGCTGAAAAGAAGCTTTCCTGGTCGAGAGTATCCTGAGAGGCACATGAGCCATCTGAGATGCGGCCGCCCCAGCCCTGAAACCACAACCATCATCGAAATGAGCCACAAGACAGTTGTGCTTCTTCATCTCCCTGGCTAAAAAGACCCTCGCCGTGAAACCCATTTTTAAAGGAAGGACAGGAAGCTCTTCCTCCAGTGCTTTGTGGTGAAGACAGCTCTCTGGCTGGGCAACAAGTAGGAAGCTGTATCCCCTTTTTTTCAACTCCCGGGCGATAAAAAAAGTCTGCTTCTGCCCGGTTTTCCACTCTTTTTCAGCATCAATAAGGAAAAGGCTCAATTCTCTCTCCCTTGTGCCATATTTCCCTGAGCTTGGCGTAGCGGATAAACCTCTCATAACCGTTGAAGACAGAGATAACCAGCCCGGCAAACCCGTCGAGAAAACCCAGTCTGAAAAAATAAACTTTCATAAATCCAGAAAAAGGTGAAAAAAGAAGGTGAAAAAGGCGGCACTTCTTCCCGGCAGTGTAAAGCTTTTTAGCTTCCAGCCCCGAGTACTTGTCCATTCTCTTGAGCTCGTTCGAAATGGAGCGAAAGGCAAAGTGATGGATCTTTCCCCTTAACTTCCCCACCTCGCCCTCGATAACGAGAGTCTCGTTAATGCTTTCCCCCTCCCAGTGAGCTCTTTCCTTGAGGAAGAGGCGAATCTGTCTGGCCGCATACCAGCCTGTATGGCGTATCCACTTGCCGAGATAGTAATTACTTACCGGAATAGAAAAACCTGAATAACTATGGTCTCTATCTTTGAGCGAGAGTATTTCCGCTTTAAGCTCAGGAGAGATTCTCTCATCAGCATCAAGAGAAAATATCCAGGGATGCCTTGCCCGGCTGGAAGCGTAGTTTTTCTGATCAGCATAATCTTTCCACTTCCTGTGGAAGATTCGGCAGTTGTATCTCCTGGCAATCTTCAGTGTTTCATCATCGCTGTAGCTATCCACGACTACAATTTCGTCAGCAACCTCAGCCACGCTCTTCAGGGCTGGCTCAAGCCTTTTCTCCTCGTTCCGGGTGATAACAGCCGCTGTAATTTTCATCTGAAATATATTATCACAGGGGCAAAAATGTAACAATTATCTTCTTTTTACCATTTTTCGATTTTGATATTCCTCTTTTCAAGTGAGGTACCGACTGCCTTCTCTAGAGCAGCAAGGGAAAGATTGTAATCCACCAGCGCCTTGAGCTCCATCGAGCGGGCATTGGCCAGCTTCTCCTGGTACTGGAGAACAAAATAGTTGGTGCTCAGTCCTACTTCCAGCTTTTTCTCCTCGGCTTTTAGAGTTTTTTCAGCTAGTTCCCGTGCCATACGATAAGCCTCAACGCGCTTGGCATTGGCCTCGATATCCCTGACAGCATTCCTAACCTCGAGCATAACATCTTGAGCAAGCCTTTCCTTGCGGGCCAGACTCTGTTTGAGTTCTAACTGAGCCTGGCCGTATTCTGCCCTGGTAGTGAGACTGCTGAGCGGGAGTGAAAGCGAGAGGCTTAGTGTCCAGTTTGAATAGAGAAACCTGAAAGTGTCCCGGACAGAATCAAAAGCACTCCCATCTTCTTTGCCAACAATAATTCCGGTAAAAGGATTGTCATTCAGGTAGAGAAGCCTGTCCCCAGAAATACCAGGACTCCAGTAGGAGAAATTAAGGTCAAGCTGGGGAAGCATTCTATTTTTAGCCACAGCCAGGTTGAGCTCCTTTGAGTCAACATCAACGCTGGCAGCCAGGAGCTCGGGCCTCCTCTCAGCCACTATCTTCAGCGCTTCATCGAGAGAGACCTCTTTTTTTGTAAACTCAGGCCTGTCGAGAGGAATTATCTTCGCCCTTCCCTTGTGTTCTTTTTCCAGGTTGAGAATAGCTCTCAGCGAATCCGCACTTCTCCTCACCTGGCTCATAGCCTGGATAACGTCTGCTTCGCGTGAAGCCACCTCTGACTCTGCATTCAGGATTTCAATCGGTGCCAGCTTTCCCAGTTCAACTTCCTTTCTGTTCTTCTCCAGAAGATTTCGGGCGAGCTTGAGGGAATATTCCTTGACCTTAAGGTTCTCCCTTGCATAGACAAGGCTCCAGTAAGCTTCCTGGACTGAATAAATGGTGTCCAGGAGAAGCGCTTTAAAGTTATAGTCGGAAATATCCTTGTTATTCCTGGCAATTATGATGTCCTTCCTGCTTATTCTGGCTCCGAAGTTTCTCAGCAGCGGCTGGGTGAAGTCAAACTGAAGCGTACTCCCGTAGCGGGGATTGAGAAGCTGGAAACTCTGATTGGTGTTAGATTTGTAACCTGAAAGGCTGAGAGAGAGACTCCCGCCGGAGGGTATTTGCTGGACAAGAGAAGCATTGAAATTCGAATACCTGGTCCTGACTGTGTCCGCGCCTTCAATCCACCAGTAAGGAGGATTCTGGGTTTTCTGACTACTGTAGGAAAATTCAAGGCGCGGCATGAAAACTTCTCTGGCCCTGGTCAAACCATAATCTGCAATCACGGGATTGAATGATTCGATGACCACTGAGAGGTTGTTCTTAAGTGCTTTGTTAATACAATCTTCAAGCGTGAGCGAAAGCACCGGCTCCCTCTCGGCAAAAAGGGGTAGGGTGGAAAGAAAAAAAGAGAGTAAAGCAACAACTGCCATTCTAAGTCTCATTTTGTCCTCCTAGAAAAGAGGGGAGTTTCCCCTCCCTTTAAGAAAAATACGATTATCTCCCTTGGGAGTTTAGATTTTCTCTAAAAGAGGCATTTTTTTTGTATCTTGGGTATCTTTCTCAGGACTTTCCTCTGAGAGAAGGGCGCCTGGCATAGGCATTCAAAGAAAGGGGAAAAGAGGTATGACAGTGCCGAGCGAGTTTCTCCACACCAAGAGCGGCAACCATGACTCCGTTATCGGTAGAAAACCGGGGCTGGGGCATAAAAAACTCAAGCTTTTTCCTGCGTGCAAGCTCTTGGAATTCACGCCTCAGCCTTCTGTTCCTCGAGACGCCACCGCAGAGGATGAGGGATTGAGGCTCGTACACTCCCACTGCCTGCTCGAGGTTAAAAATGAGAGCTCTGACCACACCCTGCTCAAAACTGGCCAGGAAATCAGATAGCCGAGCATCATGCCTGTCGATGCCCGAGTCTCTCACCTTCTTTATGGCTTCGGTTTTAATACCGCTGAAGCTAAAATCAAGGCTCCCGTCTGTCATGCGCGGGATTGAAAACTGGAAGGCATCTGGATTCCCTTTCTCTGCCAGCCTTTCGATCACCGGGCCGCCTGGATATCCGAGGTGGAGAAACTTTGAAATTTTATCCAGAGCCTCTCCAGCAGCATCATCCCGCGTCCTGCTCACATCCATGTAGTCCAGTTTTCCCTTCATCAGAAAAGCTTGAGTATGTCCGCCTGAAACGACAAGCGCCAGAGCCGGGTAAGGCACTTCTCCGGCCTTAAGCAGAGCTGACTGGATGTGAGCTTCAAGATGGTCGACAGGGATGAGTGGCTTTTTGAAATAATAGGCAAGAGCCTTGGCAAAAGAGAGACCGACAAGAAGTGAGCCGATAAGACCAGGACCTTGAGTAACGGCAAAAGCATCGACCTGGTCGAGCTTGAGCATGGCGCGTCGAAGACTTTCCTCCACCACATAGACGATGGACTCAAGGTGCCTGCGGGAAGCGAGCTCGGGCACCACACCCCCGAAGGGAGCATGAATCTCGTCCTGGGTGAGAACAACATCGCTCAGAATCTGAAAATCATCGGTCAAAACTGCAGCCGCTGTCTCATCGCATGAAGTTTCAATCCCCAGGACAAACATCTCCCTCTCCAGGTATGTATTTAAATTCTATCCCTCAGCCTGCTGAGGGACTTCTCAAATGGAGGCCGGGCGAAGCCATGCTCGGTTATGATGGCTGATATGTAGCGGGCAGGAGTGATGTCAAACGAAGGATTGAATACCTCTACCTCGGGCAAAGTGAGACACTTGCCAGCAATCTTTTTTACCTCATCTGGGTTTCTCTCTTCAACGGGAATCTGCTGGCCGCTTCTCAGGCTGAAATCGACACTGCTCAGAGGGGAGGCGATGTAAAACGGCACTCCACACTCCCGGGCGAGGACAGCCAGAGAATAAGTGCCAATCTTGTTGGCTGTGTCTCCGTTGCGAGCCACCCTGTCAGCACCCGTGATAACGAGCGAGACTTCTCCTCTTTGCATCAGAAAGCCGGCAGCATTATCAGTGATGAGGACAGCAGGGATGCCATCTCTTGTCAGCTCCCAGCAGGTAAGCCTTGCTCCCTGGAGAAAGGGCCGCGTCTCAGATGCATAAACCTTTATCCTCTTCCTTTCCTTCACAGCAGCCCGGATGACTCCCAGAGCTGTTCCAAAACCAGCAGTGGCCAGAGATCCGGTGTTGCAGTAGGTGAGAACAGAGTGCCCGTCCTTCAGCAGGTCTTTTCCGAAATAGCCAATCTTTTTATTCACCTCCACATCCTCTTTTTCAAGCGCTAGAGCCTCTTCAACCATCTTCTCCTTAAGGCGGGCGAGAGAAAGATGCCTGTTAGTCTCGAAAACCTCTTTCATCCGCTCCAGAGCCCAGAAGAGATTGCGAGCAGTGGGACGGGTTTTTTTGAAGCGGCCGATAATCTTTTCCAGTTTCTCCTCTGTCTCTTCCCCGCTCTCCAGCCTCAAAAGCCCGAGCGCCACCCCAAAGGCTGCAGCCACACCGATGGCAGGAGCACCTCTGATAACCATCTTCTCCACCGCTTCTGCTATCTCTTCATAAGCAGTGCACTCGACATAGACCTCTTCACGCGGTAGCTTCCGCTGGTCAATCATGACCACTTTACCATCTTTCCATTCAATCGAGGGAAGCATCCTCTCTCTTCTCCTTCCAGGAAGGGGTTTCAGGGTCAGGCCAGCCCCACCTCCTCATCAATTCTGCATACATAGATGAAAATTCCTCCCACTCTTTCCCTGAAAGCTGCTCCTTGAGCATGCGGTAGCAGAAAACAACCTGAAGGTCGTTGTCTCGAAGGATTTTCTCAGATGGAAGACCGAGTTCCCTGGCCATAACTGCCTCTTCAAAGCTTTTCCTGTAGTCTGAGAGGTGACCGAGCACCTGGCTCTTCAAATAATGGTAAAAGCCGCAGCTCATGTCCTTGCGGATGAGCTTTTCCGTTATGCGCAGCGCCTGCTGGAGAAGTTTCTCCCTTTCTTCTTCAGCACTTTTTACCGCTTTCCCGAGGACAATCTCCATGTATCTCTGAGCAGCATAGATCGAAACCTGCCTCAGCTTCGAAGAATCGAGGATGTTGGTGTAAACCTCAAGCACTGCCGCCTCCATCCCGAACTTCTCAAGAACAGCAGCCAGGCCCATGAGGGAGGTCTCGTGAGCCCACTCCTCACCTTTCTCAAACCCGTAGGAAAAAGCGCGCAGAAAACTCTCCCGGGCATCCTTCCACCTTTTAAGCTCCAGCTCAGCCATGCCCTTTAGAAGATACGCCTGGGGAGAGGGGCGTTTTTTTGCCTCGAGTGTGGCTTTTTCCAGCGCCTTTTTGTAAAAGGCGACAGCCTTTTCAGTCTCATACTGGCGGGAGTAATTCTCGGCCATGGTGAAGGAGAGCTTGGCCTCTTCGAGATGAGAAACGCAGGTCGAAAACAAAAACAAGAAAAAAAAGATAGAGAGAAGCAGGATGCGTTGCGGTCGTGGGAAATCTTTTTTATCCATCCTTCTTCTCCCCTGATCTTTTAAGCGCCGAAGCAATCATTTTCTGAATCTCTGCCTGGGTGAGGAGGTCAACACCCAGGGAAAGCATTTCCTCTGAGAAGGACTTGAGCCTCTTTAGAAGCCCGGCTTCATCTCCGGCAGCCCGGATATCATCTCTGGCCCGGGTTAGCCGGGGAATAAAATCCTCCACAATTTCCCTGAAATTTTCTCTTTCCACCTCCTCGTGAAAAAGGGCAAGGAGGAAAGGGTCTTCGAGGCCAAAAACCGGATACAGAAAGTTGAAGGCCTTTCTCAGGCCGGAGAGGTCTTTCTCCTCAATCTCGCGCTCATAAGCGGTGGCGAGTGTCTTTTTCTTCTTAAAAAAATCAAGGATGAATTTATCCGGTTTCTGGCTCACAAAATCAGGCTCGAGCCAGACCTGCCAGGAAAATATTTTCTCCTTCCAGTCCTCTCTCCTCCTTACCGCCCAGATTAGAGCTGCGTTGAGAAGAGGAAAATAGAGATAATCTTTGAGGGGAAAAAGCTCAGAAAGAAAGCGTATTCCCCCTTCGATTGCAGTCTGGAGTGGGTTTCTTTTCATTTTCCTCCCATTAATAAATCATCAGCCTGGAAAAGTCAAAAATGAGCTCAGAGGTTAAAAGGGAGATTTGCTTTTTTCAAGTTTTCCTCAGCCCAGAGGGCAGAACCAATGACCCCGGCCTCATTTCCGAGTGCTGCCCGCTCGATAGTGGTAGACTCAAAGGAAGCTCGGTAGGCTCTTCGCCGTGTTTCATCAAGAGCAGGCGAAAGGAGAAAGGCTCCGGCATTCATGACTGCTCCACCCAGGAATATCTTCTCTGGGTTGAGGAAGTTGATGACCGCTGCCAGGCCGATGCCCAAGAAGTAGCCAGCCCGGGTAAAAGCTGTCACTGCTTCCTTTTCTCCGCTCCGGGCCCTAGCGTAAACCTGCTCGGCTGTGACCTCAATTTCCTCACCTTTCAGTTCGCAGTAATTCCTGACAATTTTCGGGGCTGATACTTCTGTTTCAAGACAACCCTGACCTCCACACCTGCATTTCTCTCCCTCATGGTTGACGACCAAATGACCAAGTTCTCCTCCGTAGCCTGACTTTCCCATCCAGAGCTTCCCTTCAAGGATAACTCCAGAACCAACGCCAGTACCGATGGTGAGAAAAACCATGCTCTGAGCTCCTTTTCCTTTCCCTGCTCTGAATTCACCGTATGCTGCCAGGTTGGCATCGTTGTTGACCCAGAAAGGAACATCCACAAAAGAGGAGAGAGCGGGTATAAGGTCGAAGTTATCCAGGGAAGCATAATTTGGTGACTGGAGTATTTTTTTCTTTTCAAGACTGAATATCCCCGGGAAACCGAAACCAGCAGCCCTGACCTTTTCTCTGGCACTCTGGTCTAGGTTTCTCCACAGCCTGTAGAGGAGCTTAAGTAAATCCTCAATATTCTGGGGGGAAGACTCTCTCGCTCTGTAAACTATTTCTCCATTCTGGTCAACAAGTCCGCACTTCAGATGAGTCCCACCAAGGTCAAAGCCAGCATAAAGGGACATTTTTAGGATATATCAGGGACAAAAAAATAAACGAGGGACTTTTACCTTAGAGGAAGTCCTCATTCTTCTTTTTCAGACTTCTCTTTTTTCTCAGAAGAAAGCTCGCTTTGCTTTTCATCCTTACCGCTTATCGATTTTCTGAAATTTTTTATTCCAGCTCCCAGCGATTTGCCGAGCTCCGGAAGTCTTTTTGCTCCGAAAAGAAGGATGATGACAACAATGATGAGGATAAGCTCTGTGGGGCCGATGGGACCTAAAAAAAACATCCAAACCTCCTTCGAGGAGTGTCTTCAGATATTCCTCATCTTGAAATTACTCCACTCCCTCCTAAAAGTCAATAGGGGTCAGGTCTTACATTATAACACCTGTTTACCAAAATTGGCGTGATCAGAGCTCTCTATACGAAAATTGTCAAAAAAAAGGGAGGAATTCCCAACAGGTATTACAAGCAGCACCTGTCCCTATTCCAACCAAAAATTGTGGAAAAATAAGGGATAGATTTTTCCACAGTTGTTATAATGTAAGACCTGACCCCGTTACAAATTTTTGGATTGGGATTCATTTTTTTGGATTTTCTCAGCGAAAAAAACGAAGGTGCAAATTTTAAGCTGCTGAAAATAATATAGATATATTTTCAGGGAATCTGGCATAAATTTTGCATACAAATTATAAAATATAAAATAAATGCGAGAATAATCAAAGGCTCTAATACAGAAATTTAGGGAATGAAAGAAGAATTCAGTCTGTCTTATAATTATTCAATCCCCAAAACACTGAGCCAGTCAATCTATAATTACCTCAAGAACTGTATCATCAACAACAGAATAAGAGCCAACGAAAAAATAAACGAAAAGGAAATTGCCCATCTTTTCCAGGTGAGTACCACACCTGTCCGAGAGGCAGTTCTAAGACTGGGGGCAGAGGGGTTTGTGACCATAGATTCCCACAGAGAAGCCGTGGTCAGGGAGGTATCTTTCATTGAGCTCAACGAGATTGTCCAGGTGCTCGCTGCCTTGGACAGTCTGGCTGTGAGCTTAATCGTAGACGAGCTCAATCAAGATGCCCTCAAAGAGCTTGAGGATTTAACCCGAGAAATGGAACGTCACACAAGCCGCGATTCTCTTGATAAATACATGGCTCTTAACTTCAGAATACACAGGAAGATGTGGCAGTTCCTTCCCCATAAATTCCTCAGAGAAACGCTCGAATACGTCAGCGACCAGATGCTGCGTTACAGCTATGCCTACATCCACGCCTCAAAGAAATCCGAGGTCATCAAGCGTTCAATCACCGAACACAGAGAAATTCTCGAAGCCTTGAAGCGAAAAGAGAGAAAAAAACTGAAAAACCTTGTCCTCAACCACTGGGTGTCCTTTCTGCAGCCCACACCCTTCGCGGAAAGGATAAAAGAATATCTGACAAAAGACAATCCATGATGAAAGGAGGTGGAAAAAGAAAAGGAAAGCAAAAAAGGAACAGTAAGTGGAGTGCCCTTCTTGAGAGGCACTCTTGGGATTTCGAATCAAAACAAGAAAGGAGGGGAAATGAAGAAATTATTCAATATTTTCCTTTTAACTCTGCTAACAGTTCTCCTCGTATCATTCAGCTTCGCTCAGAGACAGACAGGTTCGATACACGGCCTTGTCCAGGATGAAGAACAGACACCTCTTCCCGGAGCCACAGTTACCTGTTCCGGCCCTGCACTTCTCGGCACTTTAACCTATGTTACCGGCCAGTCCGGTAAATTCCGCTTCCCCGCACTCCCGCCCGGTGAAGACTATCAGCTCAAGGTCGAGATGCCCGGTTTTAAGACCACCATCAGGAAAGGACTCATCGTCAATGTGGGTAAAACAACAGAGATAACCATAACCCTCGAGGTGGCAACGATAGAGGAAGAAGTAACCGTCACCGCCGAATCACCTGTGGTTGACACTGAATCCTCCAAAGTGTTCGTCAGCTACAGCTCCGATTTCCTGGCGAACATACCCATGGCCAGAGACCTGTATGACATCCAGAACTCTGTCCCCGGCGCAATCTCGGAGGGCAGAGATTACCGCAGGACTTCCTCCATTCTGGGAGGTACTGTCCGCAGCCAGCTCTACACCCTGGACGGAGTTCCGCTCAACGACCCGGCAACATTCTACTCCATGGCCAACATCAACGTTGATATCTACGAGGAAATTGAGTTTGGTCTCGGCGCTCTTCCGGCTGAAGTTGGGCAGACCGATTCCACCCATATCAACATCGTCTCCAAGAGTGGAGGCAACACATTTTCAGGCACTCTGTGGGTTGAATACACGGGTAAAAGCCTGGCCCAGGACTTGTGGACAGCAGAGCAGATAGAGGCTTTTGAAGTTGACAGACCGGAAAAATACACAGACTTCAAGAACATCACCCTCAGCTTCGGAGGTCCGATCATCAAAGACAGAATCTGGTTCTTCCTCAACGGAAGGCGCCAGACATGGGACAAAGCCAATCCCCGCACTCCTGAAAACCGCCTGGCAAACATAAACGACCCGTCTCTCACCCAGACAGAGCTCCAGCACTACGACCTCAACCACCAGGAGTGGATGGGCTTTGGAAAACTGACCTTCCAAATAACCAACCATATCAGATACATGGGCATGCTCCACTACAACCACATCTACGAGCCGGTATACACCAACAGAGTAGGCACCTCATACAGCTGGGCTATTACCGCTAAATGGGACCACGAGAACACCTACGCCACCACCCATCAGTTTAACATTATCTTTGACCAGAACACATTCCTGGATATAAGGGGAACATATGTTTACCGCTACTTCCCTATTATTGCTAGAGAAGAATATGCTGGAAATTACACAACCTATGACAGAAAATATCGGGTCTGGTGGGGATACACATGGTACAGCGACGAGTACGTGCGCAAAAGACTGATGGCCACTGCTGCCTTTACCCGCTACCAGGATGATTTGCTCGGTGCTGACCATCAGATAAAAGCAGGAGTTGAAGTTGCCCAGAACGAATACCACCGCGACTGGTGGCGCCATGGTAATCCCTACTATACTTACTGGCGGGACTACAACAAAGGCAATAAGTACTACTACTCGACCTCTGGAAAGCGCGGCCGCCTCAGGCTCCGTTTCTGCCCGCCTGAGAGAGGACAGTGGGATGTCCAGGACCATGTGCGCCGCTTCTCCGGCTACATCCAGGACAGCATCACCACTGGAAGGCTTGCTCTCAACCTCGGCGTGAGGCTCGACTACTCCTATCAGTATGAACCTGAACAGTCACGACCCCAGCTCATCTATAACTATGGACCCGAGTTCCAGAACCCGGCTCTCACAGACCCGATGGCCATCCTCAACGCCCTCATCGCCAGAGAGCATGCAGAAGGCAATCTGACTCCTTTTGACCCGCTGACCACTCCCTGGAAAAAGGTGGTTGAGTTCTTCACGCTTTCGCCCCGAATCGGGCTTGTCTATGATGTCTTCGGCGACGGGAAGACTGCCTGGAAGTTCTCCTACTCCCGCTACTACGAGCCTGTCTGGGCAGCCAAGTACAACGCAGCTCAAATTTTCGGTGCCGGAACCTACCAGTGGTACTGGTATGACCTCAACGGAAACGGATACATGGACCTTCCCACCGAACTTGACCCTGACGGAGACGACTACAGAATCCGGTACCGCTACAACCAGGATCCGAGCTTCAACTACTACAAAACCTGGGAATCAATCCAGGAGTTCTGGGAAACAGGAGACCCTTCGGTTCTTAAAGACGGGTTGAAAGCTCCTTACATGGACGAGTTTATAGTCGGCCTGGAACACGAGCTGATGAGGGACTTCAAGCTCGGACTCCAGTTTGTCTACAAGGTCAACAAGAACATCGTCGAAGACGTTGACATGTACAACGGCTATGACCCCTCGCGCACGGATGAGAACGGGCTGATCTGGATTCCATACACGGTCATTGACCCTGGTTTTGACGGTGAATGGGGAACCTCGGACGACCAGCCGCTCACAGTCTACGGCCTGAGAGACGACAGGCCAGAGCCAGAATACCTGGGCACAAACCCGCCTGAAGCCAAGAGAAAATACTGGGCTGTGATACTCACTTTTGACAAGCGCATGTCGAACAACTGGCAGCTCAAGGGTTCTGTGCTCTACAGTTCCTTCAAGGGAAACGCAGAGGCAACCTACGGACCTACAGAGGGTGAATCAGGAGCCTTTGACAATCCTAATGCCAGGATTTACGACTACGGTCCAATCTGGTTTGACAGGCCGCTGCAGATAAAGCTCATGGGAACTTTTATCCTGCCTTACGACTTCATGCTCAGCGCCTACTTCCAGGCACGCTCAGGAAGCCCCTGGGCCCGCTCCTGGAACCGTGTCTACTTTCCATCGGATGTCTGGTATCAGGGAGTTGCCTACGATGTCCAGCAGAGCTATGTGGGGGTTTTAAGGGAGCAGAGAGGCTCGCAGAGAAACCGCTTCTACACCAGGCTGGACCTGAGACTGGAGAAAACCTTCAGAATAGGTGACCTGGGAAAAATAAGCCTTTACATCGATGCCCTCAACGTAGGAGGCCACAGCGGAGTTAATGTCTACCAGAACGAGGGCGACAGGCTTTACTACTACGTTGACCAGGACGGAAACGTAACCAGACAGGAGTGGCGGGTTGATTCACTTTACGGTACAATGTCGAGTGTCTACGGAGTGCGTTCTTACAGAATAGGAGCCAGAATCTCCTTCTAGAACCAGAAACTGAGAGGGGGGAGACTTTCCTCCCCCCTCATACTCCTTTTAATCAAATCAGCGGCGAAGCCAAGAAATTTCATTCTTCCGGAAAGGAGCAGATTGCCGCGCTCCGCTCGCAATGACAACTGGGTGTCGTTGACCAGTGGTGTCAATGATAATTGGGTGTTGTTGAGAAGTGGTGACATTGATGAGCGGTGACATCGAAAGGGGCGTCATTAATGATTGATTGTCATTGCGAGGCACGAAGTGCCGCGGCAATCCCATCCACGTGGCGGATATGATAAGAATTTTCAGCCCGCAAGGGCATTAATGGTGTAAAGTGAAGGGAAAATTTCCTATCATAATTCTTTTGAGCATAGCTCTCTTTTTCCTTGCCTCCTGTGCTTCCTACCATCTTTCAAAGCCCTCGCTCGATGAGAAAAGCCAGAAATTCCTGGATTACATACGCTACATCATCACCCCTCAGGAGGCAAGAATATTCAGAGAGCTTCCGCCTGAAGACAGGGGAGAATTTATCCATGACTTCTGGAAGCGGAGAGACCTCACTCCAGAGACCGAAGAGAACGAATTCCGCTCCGCCTACTACACCCGGCTGGCCGTAGCAGACAAGGCGTTCAGGGCAGGAATACCAGGCTGGATGACAGATAGAGGTAGAATCTTCATTCTCCTCGGACCTCCGACAGATGTGATAAAGAAAAGCATGGGAGACTCCTCCCGCGACCTGAGCAAAGACAGGAGGGAACTTAGTCAGGACCTCCTCGAGGAAGGAACAAGAACAGAGAGGCCGACTGAAATCTGGGTCTACAATCAGTACCCGGACTACTTTTCAGGACCGCTGCGCCTGGTTTTTGTCGACTACGAGAGTAACGGCAACTATGTCCTCACCACTGATGTCGAGGTCAAGCCCTTCTCCATGATGAGCTATCAAGCCAGCGACCCTAACCTCTTGAAATACCGCCTCATGGGCGAAATAGAAAAAGACGAAGCCACACCAAAAATAATTCCTTTCCTCGATTACACGGCCTCCACAGGGAAAGTAGAAAAAGAGAAGACAGGAAACTATACGGTTGAATGTTCATTCGCCATTCCCTTCAGTGCTCTTGCCTACAGGAAAGAAAAAAACAGTTACGCTCTCGATATTGAAGTGGGTATAGAAGTAAGAAGTGTCGAAGAAAAAAGCAGCTACCGGGAAAGCAGGGAGACAAGCCGCCTCCTCTCAGCAGAGGAGCTGAGGAAAAACATCGAACAAGGCTCTTCTCTCAGAGAAGACATCAGGGTTCCGGTAAGTAGAGGAAAAAACAGAATATATTTTTCAGTCAGAGATAAAATCCAGGGAAAAAGGCTGAGAAAGCTCTACGAGCTGAGCATAAAAAGATGAGCAGAGCAGACTGCGATTCAAAAATTTGGATAAAATCCAATTTATTGAATCGATGATTGAAAGACGAAGGAGAATTGGCCATCGAAAAATTTAAATACAAGGAGTTTGATGAATAACTAAATATTTTAATTTGTTAATTTCAAACGATTTAACTTCAGATGAAAATAAGCATTTTAGTTCATAAATTAGCCAAATAAATAGATACAGGTTGGCACAAAAATTGCTTAATATTAAACCGCAAAGAACAAACGGGGAATCAAAATATCTTCAAGAAAGGAGGTGAAAAAAAGGCGGGAAAAAGCAAAATAACGATGGTAATGGTTGTCTCTTTTTCTTGACTAGAAAAAGAGGCAGGGAAAGGGCTATTTTTAATCAAAGACATTGAAAGACTTAAAGCAAGGAGGCTCAATTGAGTAAAAAAATTCTCCTAGGTTTCCTTGTCCTTTTTCTCTCAGCAGCACTTGCCTTCGCCCAGACACAGACCGGATCCATAAAGGGGATCATCACTGACGAAGAAGGAAACCCGCTTCCAGGCGTGACTGTCACCGCTTCCTCAGAAGCTCTGATGGGTAAACAGAGCTATGTGACCACAGAAACAGGTGCCTACCGCTTTCCTGCTCTTCCTCCAGGACACTACACAATCACGGCTGAAATGCCGGGCTTCAAGACCGTCACCCGGTCTGAGATTATCGTCCGTGTCGGTATGGTGGTCACCATCGACCTCACCATGGAGATGACCACCATCGAGGAGGAGGTAACGGTTACCGCTGCTTCACCCGTGGTCGACGTGGAGCAGACAAAGATCGCGGTCGTCATGGACAAGGACCTGCTGAAGAACGTCCCGCTGGCAAGAGACCTCTACGACATTGTCAACTCTGCTCCAGGAGCAATATCCGAAAATGTAACCTACAGGAGAACCTCCTCCATTCACGGCTCCACGGTCAGGGGAAACACCTATGCCTTTGACGGCGTGAACATGAATGACCCGGTGGTCATGTATCCTTTGACCAACATCAACTTCGATGTTATGGACGAGGTGGAGATGGTCACTGCCGGCCACCCGGCATCAACAGGCTATACTGACGGAGCGTTCATCAACGTTGTCACCAAGTCCGGAGGAAACAGGTTCTCAGGAGGAGCTGTCATCTACTACACCTCTGAAGGCATGAACCAGTATCTGTGGACAGATGAGCAGCTTTCAGCCATGGGTGTGACCAAACCCTCCGTGGATAAGAGCTGGATTGACGGTTCTCTTACTTTTGGCGGACCGATCTTCCCTGACAGGCTGTGGTTTTTCTCAAACGGCCGCTACATCCGCCAGGAGCAGAGCACAACCTTTGTCGGAGGTTTCACAGACCCGTATCTGGGAAGAACCCACGATGCCTATGACTGGACTCACCAGGAAGCAATGGGTTTCATCAAGCTAACCGCTCAGGCCACCCAGAACATCAAGATCATGGGCATGTTCAACTATGTTGACCGCTACCGCCCCATGTACGAGCAGCCCAGCTCCACAAGGATATTCCAAGCAACCAGAATCTGGGACCATGAGAAAGACTACACCGCAAACGGAGTGCTCAACTACATCCTCGACCAGAACACTTTCTTCGATATCAGAGTTGGATACGTCCACAGGTGGTTCCCGCTGCCGATGCAGGAAGAGGCCAGAGGTCTGCCCAGGATAAGGGATTATGGAGCTTACTACCAGTACATCACCACTGCCAGGTTCAACGAAACCTACCTCAGAAAAAGATTCCAGGTTGGAGCCTATTTCACACGCTTCCAGGACAACTTCCTGGGTGGAAACCACGAGTTCAAGGGAGGAGTGGAGTTTGAGGATGCCTACGGTGACTGGGACTGGTGGCGTCAGAACAACCTCTACATGTACATCAGGTCAAGCCGTGGAGCTGATTACCTCTACTATTACGGAAGAAGGTCAACACATACCCACTCCCTGACAGGCGAGACCTTCACCAACGTCGGAAGAGGAAGATTCTACTTCATGACCTGCGGTCCTGAGTCAGGCTCATCCAAGATTATCGATAAGGCACGAAGAATTGGCGCCTACATCCAGGATTCGGTCACCTTTGCCGAGAGGCTGACCCTCAACATCGGAGTCAGGTTTGACCGCTCCTGGGGATGGAAGCCTGCCGTCACCAAAGCCCAGGCCGGAAACCCGCTTGCCTACTACATCGGAGAAACCTATGTCAGGCCTTATACAGCAGCTCTTTATCCTGACAGGTATCCTAACGGAATTAATCCCTTCGCAGAGATGAGTACCGAAGAATGGAAGGACATCATGGTCTGGAACTCACTCTCGCCCAGAATCGGTCTCACTTTTGATGTTTTCGGAGACGGAAGGACTGCTCTCAAGGCGTCTTTCGGCCGCTATACCGAGTACATGATGC
Source organism: Candidatus Aminicenantales bacterium (assembly GCA_046760305.1). Lineage (GTDB taxonomy): Bacteria > Acidobacteriota > Aminicenantia > Aminicenantales > Aminicenantaceae > JBHIDX01. The sequence goes on along the minus strand of JBHIDX010000004.1, from coordinate 24,624 downwards.
TCCAGTATTTCTCGGTTCTCCACCCCTTCTATCCCAGGTATTTCCGCTTTTACTGGTATGACTGCGATGATGACGGAGTGATGGATGCCAGCACTGAGGACGACTACTCGGTCTATCCTTACGACTTCAGGGTCATGGATCCCGACTTTGCTGCCAACAAGCTCAAAGAGGGAACAAAGTCTCCTCTTACCGATGAGTTTACTGTCGGCATCTGGCACGAGCTTTTCAAAAACTTTTCCCTCGGCGTGAACTTCATTTACAAAGACAAAAAGAATATCTTTGAGGACGTTATCTGGGCACCTGACACGAATGAATACTGGTATCACATCGACCTCGCTGCTGCACAGCAATACTGGGTACCTTTCACAGCCATTGTTCCCAGCGAAGCTTACGGCGATACTACTGTTACCTTCTACGTCAGGTCGAACGATGCTCCAGAAATATTCTACCAGGCAAGAAATGTTCCTGAGCTTAAGAGAAGGTATTGGGCACTTGAGTTCATCTTCAACAAGCGCATGGCAGACGGCTGGCAGCTCTCAGGCTCTGTTGTCTACAGCTCAGCCTACGGAAACATCGGCGGCTGGTACGGAGAGAGCTGGGGCTGGTCAGGGGCTGGAGACTCACCCAACTTCTTTGTCAACCGCTGGGGTCCGACAAGCGTTGACAGACCTCTGCAGATAAAGCTCATGGGAACAGCTCAGCTTCCGCTCCGCTTCTTCCTCAGCGCCTACTACAGGTTCTTCTCCGGCTCCCCCTGGGCAAGAGGCTGCTACATCGTTCCTCCTGATGATTGGTGCGATGCCAATAATGCCTACAGCGATTACTACTATGTGAATATCGAAGAGGCTGGCTCAAGGAGAAACCGCTCCTGGAACGTGCTCGACCTGAGGCTGGAAAAAGAGTTCAGGCTCGGAGACTTTGGCACACTCGGCATCTACATCGATGTGCTCAACGTGCTCGGCTGGTCAGGAGTGAGTATCGGACAGAATGACGTCTACATCTTTTATCCTGATGCTGAAAACACAACTGCAGGCTCTGTTTACACTTCTCCAAGCTACCAGGTGATAAGCTCTGTAACCGGGGTGAGGACGTTAAAAGTCAGCGCCAGGTTCCGCTTCTAAGCTTCCAGTTCGCACAGAAGCAGAAAGCTCCTCCCGGAAAAATCCGGGAGGGGCTTTTTTTATCAGACCCATCGTATGAACTTATTTCTTTATCTTCTCCAGATAGTCGATGATTCCCTTCACTCTCGGAACTTCGGGATTCTCAGGGTCCATGTCGATGAATTTCTTGAAGTTCTCGAGAGCCTTCTCGAAATCTCCCTTGTTGAGGTAGGCATAGCCCAGACGGAGGTAAGGCTTTGACCAGTCAGGTTTTATCTTTATGGCCAATTTGTAGTACTCGATGGCTTCATCTATCTTCTGATTGAAGAAAAGAACCTGGGCCACATTGTAGGCAGCTACCTCGTCCTGAGGTGAAATCTCTAGAGACTGGGCAAAGTAATTCATGGCTCTATCATAATCCTGACGCTGGAGGTAAATCTCACCCAGTCCGGTGAAGGCGCGGAGGGAGGTCTGGGGGTCATTTTTATAATCACCAAGCACCTCTTTGGTCTTTTCGAGAACAAAATTGAATTCCTTCTCTGCCCTCTCCAGGTCTCCTTTCTTCAAGTAACAGCTCCCGATGTTGAGGTGAACCTGGAAGACTTCAGGGTATTTTTCCATGAATTCCTCAAAAGCTGCCAGTGCCTCATCAAATTTTTCCTCCTCGAGGAGAGCGTTTCCTTTATCAAAAAGCTCGAAAGATTCCTCATCGCTCATCAGAGCAGCAAAGCCGGTCATCTTCTTCAGGGTAAAAGAGATGGGAGGGTTTCGGGTAAGCTGCTTGACATACACGTCGACCGAGGAACCTGCGTATCCTTTCTTGGAGGCTGTCACTCTCCACATCCCTGTTCCCATGCCTGCCACGGCAAAATGGCCTTTCTTATCAGTTTTCCCTTGAAGCTTTGTCGTGTACTTCAGGCTTTCGACAACAATCATCACTCCTTCGAGTGGCTGTCCCTTGTCGTCGACAACCGTGCCGCTAATCCTCCCTTTTCCCATGTGCTCCTGGCTGGAAGAGAGTGGTGCGGGTGGAAGAAACAAGAAAAAAACAAGGGTCGAAAAAGCTACCAGGAGGTGGATAGAACGCCTGACAGCAGAAGAAGATAAATGCGGATAATCTTCAATTAACATTAAGTGCACTTTAGCCTCCTATTCGATAAAAAAACTAACCGTGCTTTTCCCGTCCTTTCTTCCGACCATGTCTTTCAGAGAAATCTCGAGGGTGTATTCCCCTGGCTCTAGTTTTTTATCGCTAAAAGAAAGCTGAAGGGGTACGCTGACTATTGGAGCGGGGATAGTTTCAACCTTTGGCTTGAACTTAACCACTTCCTCCTCACCCTTCTTATAGGTGTATTTTATCTCAAAGGTATATTTCCCGTCCTCTCCTGGAGTGGCACCCAGGATAAAGTAAAACACATCAAGCCTGTCCTGGGGAGTGAATTGAGGAGAAAAGCGCGGTTCTATCTCCAGGTAAGAATAATGGAAGAGGTTTTTGTAGAGGAGAATGACAGAGTCAGGAGAGGGCATCCTCTTCAGGCTTTTGATAAAAAACACAGGAGTAAACCCCAGTTTCTTCCTGAAATCAGACTGTGAAGGAAGGTAGAATTCCTGAAAAACAAGACCAATTCTGCTCAGGTCGAGGCTTGCTGAGGCTGCTGCCAGCAGATAGCGGCCAGGAGGAAAAATGGTGCCGAAAGTATAGTAGTTCTCCTCCTCCGGGTCGTATTCACTCGAAAGGAGCTGGTCAGCGTAGGGAAGATAAATTTCTTTAACCACACCCTTTACCTCACCTTTCTTATCAAGGGAGTAAACCCGGAAGAAAAAATCCAGGTTACAGGTTAAAACCGTCTCCGCTTCCTCTTCCTGCTCCTCAATCGTCTTTTCAGTGCTGCCCGGGGTTACATAGCCCATATCTCTGTTTTTCATCTTCAGAATAAAGACACTGTAGTAGTCGGTCTGGTAGGGAAAATAGAGCGTCCTGAAGTAAGAAAGTGGAATATCAGGGCGGGACTGCCGAGCGGGAAGGTTTTCATCCATGACTTTTTTTACCTCTGGAGGAATCTTCACCACTTCCTCTTTTTGCTGCTTCTGGGCTTGAATCAGAGTCGAAAGAAAAAGGAGACTAACAGCCAGTAAAGAGACAAATTTAAAGTATGATTTCATCACTCCTCCTGATTTTTTTCCTTTTTTTATCTTTTTAAATGCCGTTACTAAGAACGCAGCAACGTGAGAATCCATCTTCATATTTTGAGCGGCAGGAGCTTTTCCACCTCCTGGTCTCCGCTCCGGTTTGCCAGCGAGATGTAAACAGAATACTCGCCTTTCTTCAGCCTCATGGGGACAGGAATTTCCTCTTCCCACGTTCCTTCTCTGTTCTGCTTCAGGAATTCCTCCCTTAAATCCAGCAAGTATGTATGGGCAAAGTCCCAGATTTCTTCGCCTGAAGCACTCTTTATGCTCAGGCTGAGGCTCAGCTCTGCTTTAAGTCTCCTGGCCTCCTCCCTGAAGATGATTTTGCTGTAAGGAAGACGGAGTTTGATGGAGAGGTTGCTGCCCGTCTTTTTTCCTGAGTTCTTTATGAATTCCCAGGAGAAGTTAAAAAGATGCCGCTTCTGATGGAGCTCAGCCCTCTGAGCTTCCTCCTTGGAGAGCTCGTGGGTGAAGACGAGGTTAGGAGCAAACTCTGTCTCAGCTCCCATTGTTCCGGGAAGAATCTCATCCAGGTTTGTGGTCAGCTTGTAGTCGCCTGTGCCGTGAACATCTACGAAAACAAGCCTCACCGCATGAGGCCTCTGGAGGGAGGAGAAGAGGTTATAGTAAACCCATGTTTCAGTCGGTTTCTCGCCGGCAGCAATCCTTGGGCTTCTGCTGCCTTCAACCATGGTCTCAGGATGTACGTAGGGGTCAACAACGCGGCCACCCATGGGGTTTGTCTGACGCTCATCAGGGGGGCCGAAAAGGATGTAAATCCGGCCCCTATCCTGAAGCCATCCAGGACGGCCGCCTTTGAAGAGGCGGTTGGCTTCCTCAATCCTCTGAAAATAAGCTTCTCTGTACTCATTCCGAGGCGTGCCGGGTGTGGGATCCCGTCGCTGCCAGAATTTCTCGATAAATTCCTGCCTTTTCTCCGGTGGAAGCTCGAGAAAAATTTTTGATTCCTCGGCAGTGATAATGTAACGCACCTTGGAGAAAAATTCTTCGCTCATCCGGTCAAGCCTTTTCTCCAGCGGTGTTGTGGTACAGGAGGAAAGGAGGAAAATAAAAATAATTATCGAACCCGAAGCTGCGACGAGCTCTTTTCTCATCATCTTTGCCGGCATTTTCTTCCCTGCCCATAAATATTATATTCCAAAGCTGACCATTTTCCAATTAATTTCAATTTCTCTTCTCACCTTCCCGCATTCACTTTTCACCCCTTACCCTCTCCTCATATTCCGCTTCTCACATTTTACATTTCACTTTTCACTTCTTACTTTTCACATCTTTTATTCATACATTTTTGGGGTCGAAAAACGCATTCTAAGCACAAAAAAAGGGGGTAAAATGAGCTTAATTGATTATTTTTCAACAAAATGCGCTAGCCAAACTAGGTTTATAGGTTTATATTATTTATAATTTGAAAGCAAGCACCTTCTCTGCCTCCTCACCCCCTGTCCTGTTTTTAATCACTATGTGCAGCTTGTTTTCCGCCCGGCGGAGTGCTTCTATGTCCTCTTCAAGGCGAAAGGGAATCTCTATTCTGTATTTTTTCTTCTGCTTCTGCTGAAGTTCAATCTCGTCTGTCTCAACAACATATGCCTCCTCATGCTCCCAGATAACTCGGTCTCCCTCACCTCTCAGCTCGAGGTGAATATCGAGTGTGGTCACCAGCCTCTTGTTCTCTGAACTGAACCAGATGACTGCATAAGGAATCTCAATCGTAATCGTCCCTTCCAATCTTTTCTCCTCTACCACTGTTTTCTTCACCTTGGTTGTAAAATCAAAAAACCCCTTCTCTTTCTTGAATGTTTTGGAAAGAATAGATTGAGCTCGGTTCAGATAATGGAGGTGGGTAAGGTCAATCGGAGCCAGCTCATAGGTGCCGTTGCAGTACTGGTCGATAAAAACAACGGGAAAACTCCCGTAGTACCACACTTCCCGGCAGCGGCTGTAAGGGTCTCCACCCATCGGATATTTGATTCTATCTGTGGGCGGTCCGAAAAGAACATAGATTCTCCCCCTGTCTGTAAGCCACCCCTTCCTGCCCTCTCCGATGAAAAGCTCGTTCGCTCTTTCGATGCGGTTGAAGTATTCGGTTTTGAACTCATTCTCCTCGGTCTCAGGAAAGGGGTCGCGGCGCTGCCAGAATTCCTGGATAAACTTCTCCCTCTCGGACTGTGGAAGCTCAAGGAATATCTTCCGCTCTTCCCTGGTTATTATGTAGCGGACAGTGGAAATAAACTCTGCGCTTTCAGGGTCAAGCTTCTGTTCAAGCCGGTAAAGACGGCAGCAGGAGAGAAGGAAGAGGAGAGTCATAAAAGAAAAGGCGAATATTTTTTTCATTTTTTCCTCCCCCTCAGCACCTCAACATTTTCTTTTATTTTTGGTTGATTTGAATCAAGCTCAAGAGACTTTTCCCAGGCTTTAAGCGCCTCCTCGGGTAGACCGAGCTGAAAATATGACTCTCCAAGGAGGTTTAAGATATGGGTGCTGACCCCGAAATGAGAGAGGGCTTGCTTCAGGATATCGATGGCTTTTTCCAGCTTGCCCAGACTCTGGTAAGCTCTGGCTATGAGGAGATATGTCTCGAAATTTGGCTTTGGCTCGTTGAGGAAGGGAAAGAGCACTTTCTCGACTTTATCATACTCGGAGAGAGTCATGTAGAGTCGGGCAAGATTCAGGGCGGAATCAACAGAATGGGGCATGTTCTGGTAGGCCTCCTCGAGCCAGTGACGGGCTTCTTCGTATCTTCCCCTGTTGAAGAGCTGTATTCCGACCACATGGGAATAAATAGGATCCTGAGCATCAGGGAGTATCTTGGAATAAATCCAGGGGCGGGAGAGGCTGGTGCGAAAAGTAATCTCAAAATCCCTGCTGTCAAAGAGCACTTCCTTTCCATCGACCATGAGCGAGGCCTGGACGCGATAGAGGTCTGGCGGAAAATCCCGAAGCGGAAATTCCTGGACTATGTTCGGAAGCTCTGGATAATCACTCACTTTTCTGGTGAAAGTGCGGAGCTCCTCGCCCATTCTGAAAAATGTGTAACGTATCTCCCCTCTCTCCTTGAGGGAAGGATTCAGGCCGTGAAGCTGGAAGACAACAACCAGAGTATCACTGGAGAGGAAGACACGGTTGGGCTGAAAATACACCTGATAATGGCCGACGCGAAAAGGCTTAAGTTTACTCTTCAGCTCTTCTTCTCCCACGCGAACAGCTTTGTAGCCGAGGAAGAAAGCAGCCATCTGGAGAGTCTTATCATTCCCCGGAATGAGCAAGTCCCGCTCAATCGAGGTAAATTCTTTGGAGGCTTCGTTCTTGACCAGCACCGAGAATTTGTAGCGGCCGGGGATGAGGGGGAACATGTCATGGAAATCGAAGGGCTTGAGGCTCAACTCCCTTATTTTCGAGGAGTCAATCTCGAGAGGGATTGTTTTTTCAAATTGGTAAACCCTTCTCCCATCTTCATCCGAGACAGTGCCGTTTACTCTAAGAAGCGTAGTATACTTGTTTTCATGCTCGTTGACAGAGAGTCTTTTCGGCTCTATGGCGTAGTGAACAAAGTACATCCCTGTGGGTTCTTTGACCACAGTCACCAGAGACCTGCTGGCAATGTAATTGGTTGAGTATTCGACCTCGACAATATCCTTAAACTGAAGAAACTTGCGGGCATAGATATCCTCGAACTGCCTCTGGGGTGTTGTTTCCACCTTCTGGAGTAAAAGGTCTGAGGCCATTGAAGGCTGTCCGAGAACAGGCGAAGTCTCTCCTGGAATGAGCGACATGGATACCTCTGCCAGCTCGGCAGAGAACTCTTTGAGCTGGTCGTAGGCTGCTACGTAATCAAGCGGGTCACCGTAGTAGGATGTGAGCAGCGCCTGAGGGCCGTCCTTAACAGGGCTGTAGAGCTTGTATTCTCCGGTGAAACTCTCCTGGTAAAAAACAAGGTTGAATCCGGGTGGGAGTCCCAGATATGTTTTATCCTGGTAAAACCAGATTTCAGAATTATAGACCTGTGTCTTACCCTCTATTCTCTGGATATCATTGGGAGGACCGAGGATGATGTATATCCTGCCTCTGTCAGTTTTCCATCCGGGCTTGGGTGTAGCCCGGCCAAAAAAGTGATTGGCATAGTTTATTCGCGCATAGTGGTCTTTATAATATTCATTCTCAGGAGTTCCTGGAGTCGGGTCGCGCTGCTTCCAGAAGGCTTCGATGAAGAGGTCTCTCTCGCGGTCTGTTTGAAGCTGGAGGAAGACTTCCCGCTCCCCGGGGGTGATGATATAGACCACTTCCTCCTCAAGCCAGGTTCGGTAGCGCGGGGGAAGGTCTTTAACCTTTAACTTTTTCGCTTCCTGTCCGCAAAGAGGGAGGACAAGAAAAAAAATGAGAAGGATGATGATGGGTTTCTTTTTCACCTCAAGGCTCCTTCTTTATCAGAAGTCATGCTTCTTCTTTATGCCAAAGTCTATATTTATACCTTAGCCCTTATGGAGAATAAATTCAAGATTTCCCTCTTGAATCATTCCCGGTAAAGGAGACTCTTAAGCGAGTCAACCTCAGGTGGAGAAATCTCACTCTTGAGGTAGAGAAAAGCCAGCTTGTTGTGGAGAAGGGGGTCAGAATCCAGGTCGAGAATTCCCTTCTTCACCAGAGCGCACCACTCACCTGTATGGGGAAGGGGTGAAAAATAAGCCAAGTGGGGCCTTGCGCCCAGTTGAAGGACATGGAGGATGTCTTCTTTTACCACGTCCTTATCCTGGCCCGGCAGCCCAACAATCAGATAGACTGAAATCCGATCCCGCTCAAAGCCGGCCTTCTCCAGGATAAGAAGAACCCTCTCTAAATCATCAGGGCACACTTTTGAGGAGGCTTTCTTCAGCACCTCCTCTTGGAAAGACTCCTGGCTGAGGAAAAGAGACTCGAAACCCGCTCTTTTGAGGAGCGAAGCCACCTCAGAATCTATTTCCTTAAGGTGGAGGCCGTTTGGAGTGTAAAATTCGAGCTCGAGCCTTTCTTCGATTATTCTTTTCAGGAGAGGAATTATGAGCTCTTTTTTCCGGCAGAGCAGAGCATCGTCGTAGAAGGCAAATTTTTTGGTGCCGAATTCGAGGCAGGAACTCTCTATCTCCCGGAAAACAGATTCCGGGTTTCTCTGCTCAAAGCACGGGTTGAGAAAAGATGAAGCACAGAAAGTGCAGCAATAGGGACATCCCCTGGAAGCCAAAAGAGGAAGGAAGCTCTTATCCCTGAGAAGCTCAAAAGCCGGCTTCGGAAATTCATCCAGAGTCTCGAGTTTTATCTCTGGAAGAGTGCTATTTCCGAAAACCTGCCTCAGAAAGGGGAAAAGCTCTCTCTCCGCTCCTCCCTGGAGAACAAAATCTACTCCTGTTGCGCTCCGTGCATGCCCGGGCAGAAGCGTGGCATAGATACCTCCCAAGGCAACAGGTACCCTGCCGAACTTCTGGCGCAGGAGTTCAACAGCGAGCTGAACACCAGGATACCAGTAGGTCATGGTACAGGTGAGCAGAACCAGGTCAGGACATTTCACCCTCTCCAGTTCATGAAGAAAAAGGGGGACAGGGATTCCGTAGCGGGAGAACTTTCTCGGAATTTCCTTTAAAGGAGACGGCTTTGGAACTTCCTCCTTGGGAAAGGGCCCCCGCGCATCAGGCTTGACCTTCGTCCTTTTTGGCAGAAGGGGATGATGACGGTCAAGACAGTCTATGTAGTTAAGTTCGAAATCCGTATATTTCCTCAGCAGTGAGGCCACGTAAAGCAGCCCCAGTGGCTTGAGCCAGAAGTCATAGGCAGTGAAATCGTAAATCCATGGATTAATAAGTAGTATTCTTGCCATCTAAAGAGATGGTGCGGAAGGTGGGACTCGAACCCACACGGTCTAAAAGACCATAAACTCCTGAGGCTTACGCGTCTACCAATTCCGCCACTTCCGCACCAGAGTATCTCTTGTTTTTATTCTTTATCATTGATCATTGCGAGCATAGCGAAGCAATCTCATCTTCTCCGCATTGGAGCACAGGATTTGCTCTTCACTTAATGCAAAGGATTGATTCGTCACTCCCTTCCTCACAATGACAACACTATTATACCCACAAAGAAGCTGAGTCTCAATACCTGCTCTACTCGATACCTACGATACCCAGCGATAACTAATATAAACACTCGCTACTTAGTTTGGCTTACATAATCTACTGAAAATACATGAGATGCGTCAATTTTTTCCTCATAATATGCCCTTAGAATCACCTTTTTCGCATAAAAAACGCTGGTCTAAAAACAATACCTCCTTAGCCATATTTATTTGCTGCAAAAAAATTATCCTTTAATGGTTTTCTCTTAGACAATGCTTTTTTGGCATAAAAATGCTTGTCTAAGGCCTTTTTTCGAGGAAAAAATGAATTTAATTCACATAATTACAACTAGTTGCGTTAGCCAAACTAGAATCGCTTCTAGAATCGCTTAGGTTGTCTTGAATGAGATGCGATTCACTAGGCTGTAGATAATGGGGACAACAAACAGGGTGAGTAAAGTTGTGGCTACCAGACCTCCAATGACGGTGATAGCCATCGGTGCCCTCATCTCAGCTCCTTCCGAGACACTCAAAGCCATGGGCATCATGCCCAGAATGGTGGTAAAAGCGGTTATCAAAACCGGCCTCAATCTCACAGAACAAGCCTCAAGCACAGCCTCTTTTGCCTCTCTTCCCCGGCGGCGAAGCTGATTGATATAATCCACCATCACAATCCCATTGTTGACCGCAATCCCGCCAAGCATGATGAATCCGATGAGCACAGGGAGGCTTATCGGCCTTCCGGTGACAAGGAGGGCCAAAATGACTCCGATCACGGCCAGAGGAATGGTGAACATGATGACAAAGGGATGACTGAAAGACTCAAATTGGGAGGCCATAATCATGTAGACAAGAAGTGTGGCCAGAGCAAATGCTCCGGCCATGATGATGAAGGCATCCTGCATCTGCTCGTATTGACCGCCGTATTCGATGAAATACCCTGGTGGTAAGCCTTTTTCAACCGGAGCTATCCTTTTTTTAATGTCCTGAATGACACTTCCCAGGTCCCTGCCAGCGATATTGGCTGTCACACTCACCTCCCGGGCCTGGTTGTCCCTTGTAATTCTTATCGGGCCTTCTCCCCTGGTAATCTCGGCCACCTGATTAACACGAATTGTGGTCTTGGATGGAGTCATGAGAGGAATGTTCATGATATCTTCCAGCGTGTCTCTTGATTCTCTGTTGAACCTGACGCGGATATCAACCTCCTCATTTCCCTCCCTGAATCTCGTCGCCACCTTGCCCAAGGAAGCGGTCTGAACCGAAGCAGCCACCTGACCCACGGTAAGGCCGAATCGCGAAGCTTTGCCGCGGTCAACCCTTATCTGATACTCGGGCTTTCCTTGGGCCAGAGTATGGGTTACATCTCTCAATCCCTCAACATCGCCAATCCTTTCCACCACTCTGTCAGCAATGTGTCTCAGTTCACTTATATCTTTACCGAATATTTTTATCTCTACCGGTGCCTGGGCTCCGGTCATCATCATCTGGCTCATATCGAGTGATTCAAATTCGACGTTCTTCAGCCGGGGAAGTTTTTTCCTGATTATTTCTAGCACCTCAACATCGGACAGGTTTCTTTCACTCTTGTCAAGCAGGCCAACCCAGATCAGCCCTTCGTGGGTCCCGGTGGTGCTGAACCCACCTGCCATGTCAGCAGGATTCTCCTCTGCCTGAGAACCAACCTGAGCAGATACAACCTCGACCTCAGGCTGTGCCTTGAGCACCTCCTCCACCATGTTCACCACCCTGTTCGTCTCCTCGAGAGAGGTGCCCACAGGAGTCTTTACCGATAGGATGAGCATGTTCCTATCCATGGCTGGCATGAATTCAGTGCCCAGAAATGGAACCAGGACAAAAGAAAAAAGGAGGAGAGCAAAGATTCCACCCAGAACCCACCACCTCCGGCGGAGGGCGCGGCGAAGAATTCTACGGTAGAAATTTCTTGCCCTTTCGAATCTAAACTTCTCTTTTCCTCCTCTCCCGCCCTTCCTGTTGTTGGCTTTAAAAACGAGCGAGGAAACCATGGGAACCACAGTCAGAGCCACAAAAAGAGAAGCAAGAAGCGAAAAGGCAATAGCCAGAGCCAGCCCCCGTGTCAGCCTTCCCGTTATTCCCCGGGCAAAGATCATGGGAAAAAAGACAGCAATCGTGGTCAGGGTTGAGGCGGTGATGGCCATTCCCACCTCCGAGGCACCTCGCTTTGAGGCTTCCTCCTTCGACTCCCCTTCCTCCATGTGACGGAAGATGTTTTCGATGACGACAATCGAATTGTCAACAAGCATGCCTATGCCGAGAGCCAGTCCTCCCAGAGTGAGAAGGTTAATCGTATATCCGGCCAGGTAAAAAGCAATGAAGGTGGTGATAACAGAGAGAGGAATGGCAAGGGCAATGGTAATCGTGGGGCGCCAGTTGCGAAGGAAGACGAGGATAAAAAACACAGCCAGCACGCCGCCAACAAGGGCATTGTTTCCGGTACGGCGGATGACAGTGGTAATCATCTCCGACTGGTCCATGAAAGGATAGAATTTGACATCAGGAGGCAGAGTCTTTTTTATCCTCTCCAGTTCTCTATTCACCGCCCTGGCCGTGGTGACAGCATTTGCTCCTGAGCGCTTGTTGATGAAGTAGAAAACACCATTCCTTCCCTGGACTCTGGAAAGAAAACGAGTCTCCTTGAGTGTATCTTTCACCTCAGCCACATCCTTGAGGTAAACAGGCTGGCCGGTCTGGGTTGAGCCGATGACAATGTTACGAATATCCTCCAGTGTTTCAAATTCGCCCAGGGTCCTGACCAGGAATTCAGAGTATCTCTCTTCGATGTAACCGGCAGGAAGGTTCAGGTTTTCCATTCTGATAGCCATCAGAATCTGGTCAAGACTGAGGTTGAGGGATTCAAGAGCATTCTTGTCGACATCAACCAGGATTTCTCTCTGCTCCATGGAAAACACCTGGGCTGAAGCCACGCCATCTATCCTCTCCAGCCTTGGGGCCACTTCATCCTCGATAAGCTGCTGCAGTTCGTAGGTGGGCATATTGGCCGTAATGCCGCCGAATATAACAGGCATCTGTCCCAGGTTAAACTTGACCACCAGGGGGTCAGAAGCCTCCTCAGGAAGATAATTGCGGTAGAGTCCTATCTGGTCTCTTATGTCCTGGGCAGCAAAGTCGAGGTTTGTCCCCCACTCGAACTCGACCATGATGACCGAGGCTCCTTCGTAGGTAATGGAATTGACCTTTTTCACCCGGTTGACAGAATTAATAATCTGCTCCAGAGGCCTGGTGATGGTGTTCTCGATATCCTCTGAGGAGGCACCGCTGTAAGTGGTGATAATCGAGACCGTGGGAAATTCTATATCAGGGAAAAAATCAAGACCGAGCTTAAAAAAGGCAATAGAACCCAGGACGACCAGGATCATGGTCAGCATGGCTGTGGTTACTTTTCTGTTGACTGAAAATTCTGGAAGTTTCATCTCAGAACCCCTTAATTCTCTTTAAAATACTCTATTCTAAAATTTCTTTCACTTCTATTTCAGCCCCTTCTTCGAGGCCGTAGTTTCCCTCCACAATGACCAGGTCGCCTTCCTCCAAGCCTCTCACAACTTCCACCAGTGAAGAATTCTGAAGGCCGAGCACAATTTCCACCTTTCTTGCCTTCGAGCCTTGGGCAAGAAAAACATAGCTGTTATCGAGAACCGCTTTCTGGGGGATGACGATGGCACGGGGATTAGTGCTCACTTCGAGCGTGACCTCACCGAAGGTGTTGGGCCTTAAAAGCAAATGAGGATTGTCAACAGTAACTTCAACCCTGAACTTCTTGCTCATGGGGTCAGCAGTCATGCTTACCAGGCTCACCCTGCCCTCAAATCTTCGCCCGGGAAAAGCGGAAACAGTAAGGTAAGCAACCTGATCCTTCTTCACCCGCACCATATCCTGCTGAGAGAGGCCGAGATTAATCTTCACCCGGGAAAAATCCATGAGAGTGAGAACTCCGCTCAAGGGAGAGAATCCGCCCATCATGGGATTAATGACATCACCCACCTCGGCATTCCTGGAGGCCACAACTCCGCTGAAAGGAGCTTTCATCAGCGAAACATCTAGCTGATAGCGGGCGAGATTGAGCGAAGTCTCTGCCTGCTGGAGCTGGGCTTCAGCAGCTTCGTAGGCAAGCTTTACTTTCTCGTACTGCTGATCAGAGACGGCTTTCTCTCCGATGAGACGCTCCATCCTCTCCATGTTCCTCTTTGCATCCTTGAAGTTAGCCTCAGCCACGGCCAGGCCGGCCTTGGCCTGTTCAAGTTGAAGGAGAACCGACCTTGTATCGAGCTCAGCCAGAAGCTGTCCTTCTTCAACCCTATCTCCCTCATCAACATAAATTTTGGCGATCTTCCCTCCTATATCAGGGGTTATGTTCACCTTCCTCCAGGGCTCGATAACTCCTGTTGAAACAAGCTTCTCTGATATTTTCTGCCTTTTGACTTTAACCACTTTTACAGGAGTGGCACCAAAAGCTTCCTCGCTGGCTTCCTCCTCAGGGCCGGCAGGCCTGCAGGAGTAAATAACAAGAAAGAATAAAAGAGGTGCCAGGATTTTTAACAAACTTATCCTCTTCATCTTAATCCTCCGTCTTCCTCCTCATTCATCTTTTTGAGCCGAAGATGTTTTATTTTTTCCAGCCAACACCCATCGCCTTTTCCAGGCGGGCAAGGGAGATGGCATAATCATACAGAGCCTGAGCATAGTTCGATTTAGCCTCGGTAAGGGCGACGCGGGCAGAGCTTACATCAAGAGAAGTTGCTAATCCCTCCGCATAATTCAGCTCTGCAATCCTCACACTCTCTCTGGCCTGTTCAACGTTTTTTCCCTGCGAAACAATCGATTCCCTTGCTTCTTTAAGGCTCAAGAGGGCCTGCCTCACTTCAAGCTTGATTGCTTCCACCAGTCCTTTGTGAGTGAGCTCAAGCTCTCTGATCAGAGCTCTCGATTGACCGACCCGGGCTGAGATGGAAAAGCCGTTAAAAACAGGTAGAGAGAGAGCAAGATTGATTGCATAGAAGCTCTGCCAGTTATCTCTTCGAAGCGAGAATTTATCAGCCCAGAGGTTGTAAGTCCCTGAGATAGCTACTGAGGGCAGATGAGAGGCCCTGGCAAGCTTCAACATTTCCCTGGCAATCTTCTTCTGATAATCGAGCTGCTTCAGTTCCGGACGGTTGAGGAGAGCCTTTTCCAGACACTTCTCCTCCTCTGCCTCCAAAGGTTCATAGATAAGCTTTCCTCTGATTTCAACGGGCCGGGAAAGCTCGAGGCCGAGCAGCGATTTCAGGCTCAGCTCTGAGAGCTTGAGAGCGTTGCGGGCTTTGATCAGCCTTGGCTGCAGGTTGGCGAGTTGAACCTCGGAGCGAAGCAGGTCAAACTTTGAAGCCAGCCCAGCTTCATAAAGTCTTTTTACGTTTTCATAGTGCTTCTCAGCCAGCTTGACGGCTTCTTCGGCCACCTCGGCAAACTCTTTGCCGAGCAGGTAGCCGTAAAAAGCTCTCTTGACGTTGAAAACCATCTCCTCTTCCGACTGTCTGACTGTTTCCCTGGCGCTCTGGAGGTTATATTTTGCCTGTCTCAGACCCGAGACTATTTTTCCACCCATGTAGAGAGGGAAAGTAAGGGAAAGAGAAATCTGGTAATCCCTGGTGAAGTCCATCTTCACCCTCTGAGGAGGTTGACCGGGGAAAAAAGAGGGAAGATCAAGTTCAAAAACTTTCTCATCCAGAGTGTGAAGTCCCTGAGTACTCAAAGAAGGGAAGAATTTCGATTTTGCTTCCAGCATTCCATACTCAGCCGAGGCAACCCTTTCCTCAGAAGCAAGATGGTAGGGATTCTGTGAGAGGGCGAGGCGAATGCTCTCGTCAAGCGTGAGAACAAGCTTATCCTGGGAATAAGAAAATCCGGTTATTAAAATGACGATCATTACTCCGGGCAAAAAACGTCTGTATCCTCTCATCTCCGAACTCCTTTATGTTCAATTTCCCTTTTTTTCATCCCGTGAAGAAGGAATTTATGGATAATGTCTATCCCTTTCTCAAGGTCGTAGGTAGCATCCTTCCAGTGCCAGTGCCTTCCGTAAAAAAAGCCATAAACAAGGCTCTCAATTACTACTGCCGCCTCTTTGGGCTTTAAGGGGCGGAATTCGCCACTCCGCACGCCAGACCTTATTATCTCTTCCATGGCTGAAAGCAGTTCTCTTCGTTTTTCCTTTATTTTCCTGCTGAACTCTTTTTCGGTAACCGGAACAGTTCTTCTGTTGGCAGTAACGACAAAATGCAGCTTTTCTCTCAACAATTTATCGACGAAAAATACTCTAGAGATATTCTCTTTTTCTTTCAGGTGCTCGATCATGGTTCGAATCACCATGGCCAGCCTTCGGTCTGCAGTTGCTCTCTCCCAGATTATTTTCTGGAATTTCAGTTTCAGCTCTTCCATGGAGTTGAGGATTATCTCCAGAAAAAGCTTTCCCTTGCTAGAGAAGTAACGGTAGATGGTGGCTTTGGAAAACTGAGCTTCCGCGGCGATATCATCCATCGAGGTCGAGCTGTAGCCTCTCTCAGAAAACATCCTTTCTGCAATCTCAATGATGAATCGCCTATTGGCCTCAAGTCTTCTCCTTTTTCTTTCCCGCCTCAGGTCTTTCTTTTCCTTTTTAATCTTTTCCATTATGAACTCATAAGTTTAATTATTATACTTATAAATATATTAATAATACTAATAAGTCTAGATTAATTCTCTTTTCCTGTCAAGTGCTTGGGGTCAGGTCTTACATTATAACAATTAGAAGGCAGGAAAAAGGGGGACATGATACCTATTTCCTTATTTTTTAGACAAGAGAAGCGAGAAAGGCTTAAAGCGGGAAAAGGCTAAAGGTGAAGGGTCAAGGGGATGAAAAGAAATGTGAAAAGTAAGGAAGTTCAGGCCCTGGGATGGAACTTCTCGTATACCTCCCTCAGTTTTTCACGGCTGACGTGGGTATAAATCTGGGTGGTCATTATCTGGCTGTGACCCAGCATGAGCTGGATAGACCTCAGGTCAGCTCCTCTTTCAAGAAGATGAGTGGCAAAGGAATGACGGAGAATGTGAGGACTGATTTTAGAGGCCAAACCCACCTTGAGAGCGTATGATTTGAGAAGCTTCCAGATTCCCTGCCGGGTAAAAGCTCTTCCTCTTCGGGTAAGAAAGAGAATTTCAGTCTCCCCTTTCAAAAGCAAGGACCGCACGTCAGCACAGTATTGTTGGAGGGCTTTTAAGGCAGATTTATTGAGAGGAATCATCCTCTCCTTTCCGCCCTTGCCGCGACAGATAAGAAATCCCTCATCGTAGTTTACATCTTTTGTCCTCAGAGCAACCAGCTCGGAGACTCTCAAGCCGGTAGCGTAGAGCATTTCCAGTATCGCCCTGTCTCTAAGTCCGAGCGGATTCTTCACATCCGGCTTCTGGAGAAGCTTTTCCACCTCCTCCAGGGTTAAATATTTAGGGAGAGTAAACCAGAACCTGGGAGAGGAAAGCGAAGAAATTGGACTCTTTTTCACCACTCCATCAAGGAGAAGAAAATTATAAAAAGATTTTAGCGAGGAAAGAAGCCTGGCCACAGAACGAGGAGAAAGTCCGGAACGTCGAAGATGCTTGATTAAAGCCAGCAAATCCTCCTCCCCTGCCTTCAAAGGGGAGATTTTTCTCTTCTTTAAATAAGCAAAAAGCTTTTCCACATCGCGGCGGTAAGAAACCAGGGTGTTAGGGGAAAGCCCTTTTTCCACAGAGAGGTACTCAAGGTAAGATTGAAGAACTTGCTGGGCTGAAGGTGTATCTTCGCTCATCGGATGAAGGGATTCGAAACTTTTTCTCTGCCGACCGTGGTTGAAGGGCCGTGACCCGGGAGAACCACTGTTTTTTCAGGCATGGTGAGGATTTTATCTTCCAGAGAATGCATGAGTTCCTGCCAGTCTCCTCCAGGCAAATCTGTCCTTCCCACCCCGCCGGAGAAAAGGGTATCTCCAGAGAGTACAAACCCATCGCCGACAAAACTCACACTCCCTGGAGAATGTCCGGGCGTGTGTAGAATTTCAAGCGAGGATTTCCCGATTTCTATCACCTCACCTTCCTCGAAAAAACTGTCAGCATGAGGAGATGCCTTTGCCTGAAGGAGAAGGCTCAGCTCGAGTGACTGCTCCCCGCCCAGCATCGAGCTGTCTGCAGCATGAATCCTGAGCGGTACTCCGAACCTGTCCTTCATATCCCTGTTGGCGCCGATGTGGTCGATATGACCGTGAGTGTTGAGGATGACTACAGGCTTGAGTTCACGGCTCGAAATAGCAGAAAAAATCCTCTGCGGATCAGCCCCGGGGTCAACGATCGCACACTCCCGTGTCTCTTCACAGTAAACAAGATAGCAATTCGTCTCTAGAGCTCCGACAATCACAGCTTCGTATTCCATCTTAAATTAAATCATAAATACATATTTTTCTTTAGTCAATGGTGAGCCGGCTGCCTTGTGTTTTCACCTCAAAAAAAATATAATCGCTGAGAATTACCCTCAAGAGAGGCTTGAGGAAAAAAGGCAGAAGAAATGGAGATCAGAAAGAAAACAGGATTTTTCATCGGTCCGATTTTTTTTCTCGGCACTTATTTTGCTCCCATCCTCAGAGAAAACCCTCAGGCCCACAGCCTGCTGGCCGTCTTTTTGCTTGTTGTCTCCTGGTGGGTAACAGAATGCATCCCCATTCCTGCCACAGCCCTTCTCATCCCTGTACTGATGACACTGCTCGGAATCTGTCCCGTAAAAGAGGCCTTTGCCCCTTTTGCTAACCCGATTATCATGCTCTTCCTGGGAAGCTTTGTCCTGGCCAGAGCCATGAGCCTTCACGGACTTGACCGCAAGCTCGCCTTTTCGGTCCTTTCGCTCAAATCCATGGCCGGGAAAAAGAGACGCATTCTGTTCGCCTTCGGCTTGATAACAATCTTCCTCTCGCTCTGGATAAGCAATACAGCCACAACAGCCATGATGTACCCTATCGCTCTGGGTGTATTAAGCTCACTCACGGTCGGAGAGGGGAGGAAAAACACCTCTTCTTTCAGTTACATTCTCCTCCTCACTGTGGCTTACTCAGCTTCGATTGGAGGTATTGGGACGCCAATCGGCAGCCCACCGAATCTGATTGCTATCGGCATGCTGGAAAAGCTGGTCAACTACAGGCTGACATTTTTCCAGTGGATGGTAATGGGTTTCATCATCCTCATCCCCATGTTCCTCTTCCTTTATCTCTTCATGAAATTCAGTCAGGGCGAGAAAGAAAGAGGAGAAGGAGAAATCAAACACAGATTCAGGCCAGAGGAAAAAATGGAGAAAGGACTCTCTAAAGCCCAGAAAAATGTTTTAATCGCCTTCTCCATTACTGTCACTCTGTGGGTAACTCCAGGTCTTGTCTCTCTTCTCTGGGGGAAAAATGCGCTCCTGGCCCTCTGGTTTGAGGACCACATCCCTGAACCGGCTGCAGCTGTAATCGGGGCTTTGCTTCTTTTCCTTCTTCCGGTCGACTTTAAACGGGGGCAATTCACCATCAGTCTCAAGGAAGCACTGAGGATTGACTGGGGGACACTGCTCCTTTTCGGGGGCGGACTTTCACTCGGTTTCCAGATGTTCAACACTGGCTTGGCTGAAATCATGGGTAGAGCCATCATCACTCCTGGAAGCTCGGTAAATCTCACCCTCCTTACCCTGATCTGCGTTTCTCTAAGTGTTCTGCTTACCGAAGTCACATCCAACACCGCTTCGGCCAACATGCTCATTCCCATCATCATCGCCATTTCAAGGGCAGCTTCAATCAACCCCCTCCCTCCTGTACTGGCGAGCGCCTTCGGCTGCAGCTTTGCTTTCATGCTGCCTGTGGCCACTCCTCCCAACGCCATCGTCTACGGCTCGAGAATGGTGCCTTTGACAAAGATGATAAAATTCGGCTTCTGGCTGGAAATCGTGGGCATCATCATCATCTGGCTCTGTATTCGATTCGTGGCCATACATGTGATATAATCTGCCCCATGGATGCCTTTCTCACCAAGGAAGCTTATCAATCCCTGTGCGGTCTTCACACCATCTCTTCTCCCGCACAAGTCGATGGCCTTCTCTTCGGACACAAGAGGGGAGAGAGGTATTATGTGGAAAAAATCATACCCACTCAAAAAGGCTTTTTCTCCTCACTCGAGAGTTTCATCCAGGGTGAAAGGCTGTTTGAAGAAGAGCCGATCGGCTTTTTCTCTTTCCACTGCGGCAAAAAAAAGCTAGAAAAAATATTAAAGCCTTTTGCATACGGAAGACTTTTTTTTGAAATCAAGAAAGGACCAAAGAAGAGGATGGAAATAAAATCTTTCACCATAGACTTTGACAAAGACTTCTTCCTTACCTCTGTTAAGCTCGTGCTGCCCGAGAGGAGGTAAAATGGCAGAATTACTGGGAAAACCTCAACAACAGTATCTGCTCCGCCTGGCACGGGAAGCGATAAAAAATCACCTTGAAACAGGCAAAATGCTCAAAGTGAAGCCCGAATACAAAGAAGTTGAAGAAAAAAGAGGGGCTTTTGTCACCCTCAAGGTAAATGACCAGCTCCGGGGATGCATCGGCTATCCCCTGCCTTACAAACCTCTTTACGAGACAGTGATCGAAGTCGCCGTCTCGGCTGCCACCCAGGACCTGCGTTTTATGCCTCTCACCAGGGATGAACTCGAGCAAACGAAAATCGAAATCTCAGTCCTCAGCCTGCCTAAACCGGTTAAAGATGTAAAAGAAATAAAAGTTGGCAGGGATGGAATCATAGTCTCCAGGGGTGCGAATAAAGGGCTCCTCCTCCCCCAGGTGCCGCTTGAATACGACTGGGATCTGGAGACTTTTCTCAGCCATGGATGCCTGAAAGCCGGCCTCGAGGAGGATGCCTGGAAAAAAGATGCAAGTATCGAAATCTTCCAGGCACAGGTCTTTTCTGAGTAATCGAGCGTGAAAAACAGAAAAACTCTTTTCTCAGCCGCACTCATTTTTGCCCTTGTTTTCCTCATTTTCCCTGCTTTCAGAGGCGAAAAACCCACAAAACTTGTGGAGAAAATAACTAGCAGCCACCAGGAAAAGTCTATCTTCAAGCTCAGTGAAAAACTCCAGCGCCGGCTGCTTGCGGCTAGTGGAAAAGAGAGCTTCAACCTCTGGGTTTACTTCAAAGACAAGGGCCCGGTCTCCCGGAGTCCGCTCTCGCTTAAAAAAAATCTCCGCCTTGTACGCCAGAGCCTTTCCCCTCATTCAATCTGGCGGCGCTCAAAAGTGCGTCAAGAGTCAAGTCTTGTTGATTCCCTCGACCTTCCCCTCTTCACCCCCTACACCGAAGAGGTGAAGTCAAGGGTGCTTAAAGTAAGAACTGTTTCCCGCTGGTTTAACGCTATGAGCGTTAAAGCAACAGCTTCCCAGGCTTTTGCCGTCTCCCGCCTCCCTTTTGTGAGAAAAATCGACCTTGTGGCCACCTTTCACAGAAAAAAGCAACCAGCCTCTCCCGTCCCGCCAGCAGCAGAGGCGGAGAAAGCTGATTTCCCGCTCAACTATGGAAAATCTTTTGCCCAGCTCGACCAGATAAACGTCATTCCCCTTCACCGCCTGGGCTACAGCGGTCAGGGAGTGAGAGTCTGCCTTCTTGACACCGGATTTCGCAAAAGCCACGAGGCCTTCAAGCAAGCACATCTTCTGGCCGAGTGGGACTTTGTCAACGGAGATGGTGACGTCTCCTACGACCCCCTCGACCCTGACGACTATTCTGACTCCCACGGAACCGGAACCTGGTCTATCCTCGGAGGATACATGCCTGGCGAAATCATCGGTCCAGCCTACGGAGCTGACTTTATCCTGGCCAAGACTGAAACAACGCGCTTCGAAGACCAGATAGAAGAGGACTTCTGGGTAGCCGGGATTGAATGGGCCGAATCCCTGGGAGCTGAGGTTGTCTCCTCATCTCTCGGCTACACAGACTGGTATACCTTCAACGACCTTGACGGACAGACAGCAGTAACCACCATTGCTGCTAACAGGGCAGTGGAGCTGGGAGTGGTGGTAGTCAATGCAGCAGGAAATTCAAGGAATGATGCCTGGGGTCACATCATTGCTCCTGCAGACGGGTTTAAGGTCATTGCTGTGGGAGCGGTTGATGCTGAGGGCAAGATTGCTTCCTTCAGTTCACCCGGTCCTACAGCTGACGGAAGAATTAAACCCGAAGTCTGTGCCAGGGGCGTGGGAAACTGGTTGGCTTCAAACCTCGAGGACGGGAGAGACTACTATCGAAGCGGAGACGGCACCTCTTTTTCTACCCCTCTTGTTGCCGGAGTGGCGGCTCTGATCCTGGAAGCACACAGAGATTGGACACCAGCCCAGGTTTACGAGGTGCTGAAGAGCACAGCCAGCAGGAGCGAAAACCCGGATAATGACTACGGCTGGGGAATCGTCAATGCTTTCCTCGCCGCTGGTGTTGATTTTGCTGTCCTCAAGCTCGATGGCTATGAGCTTGACGACGACTCCTCAGGAGAAAGTTCTGGAAACGGAAACGGGGTGGCTGAGCCGGGTGAAACCCTAGAGCTCTTTCTCACCCTGAGAAACGAGAGCTCAATCACAGCCACCACACCCAGAATAGAACTCTCTTCTCCCCACCCTCAGGTCGATATTCTTCGAGCTGAAATGGATTATCCCTCAATCCCGCCTTCAGGCCGAGAGAGGGGCCAACTTCCTTTTACTTTCAGCATACCTGCCTATTTCAAGGGTCATCACCTCATCCTGCATGTCAGCATTCAGGGGCCGAACATCATAGCCAAAACCGAAAGGTTGAGAATACCGGTTCCCCATTACTGATACAAACGCAATAAAAGTCTTTATATTGTCAGCTTAAATCCTGATTAAAAAGCCGATTCGGGCTGAAACACCACTCAGGCTGATAATTCCCTCCCTCACTTCCCTGAAAAATGGAGAAACAGGCATATCGGGCGAAAATACCAGCCGGGGATAAGTTTTTCCTGTCTCGCTGCACTCGTAATCAACCAGCCACAGCTTTCCCCCGGTCAATTCCTTCTCCTGGCCGGAATCATACTCTGTCCCGAAAGGACCCCAGGTGTGCTCCCATGTGTACTCGTCGAGCCGCTCTCCTTTCCAGCCCTTGAAATTTACCCAGCGGGCAAAAATTTCGACCACAAAAGAGAGAGAGGAACTCAGTCTTAATTCCAGGCTTCCTCCTCCGTGGAAACCAAGGGCAAGGGACCTGCTTTTTTCCTCATAATCGCCGGTGGCAAAGTACTCGTCTACGTCAGTCAGCAGACAGCAATCTGTTGTATAGGTGTATTCATAGTCGAAGCTGTAAGTGTAGTATTCCCTGTTTTGTAACCGGCCCCTGTAAAAGCCTGCTCCTGCACCGAGTGAGAATTTGAGCTTCCTGCTGAGCGGGAAAGAATAGTAGAAGGCGAAGAGAAGAGGAAACGCTTTCAACCTGTAGTGAGGCTCTTGGTAAGATTCCTCAGCGGTCTTTATCTTCACTGTCTCGTCCTGACCGATTGAATAAGTTTCAATCTGATTGAAATCCCAGGACATATCACCGCTAAGCCTGGCTGACATCATTTCCATCGCCAGTCCAATACTGAGATGGGAAGAAAGATTATGGATTAATTCCAGCCTCCATCCCCAGAAAGAGCGAAGCTGGCCAAGGTTATAATCGAAAGAATAAGGACTCTGGTTGTGGTCGGCAAAGTAGGAGCGCCAGCCTTGAATACTCCTGTTAAAGTCTCCTCCCCCTATGCTGTCTAGTCCGTAGGAAATTTTTAAAGAAAAGGAAAAAGCGCTGCTCGCCGCGAGAAGAAAAAGGATGAAAAAGAGAGGTAAAAACTCTTTCTTGGTCATAAAATACTTTATTTCGTCTGTTCTTATCTTTTCTGGAAAACCTTTTTCCTGAGAAGCTCAGAGGCTCTCTTTTTCTGCTCGCTCACTCCTGACATCCAGCTGGGGTCGTCTTCCATGTTAATCACGAATTCAAGCTCCTCTTTTGCCTCATCATACCTTCTCAGAGCCATCAGTGTTTCGGCCAGGTAAACTCGAGTCACCGGGTCAGAAGGCCCGAATTCTTTTGATTTCCGCAGGTGCAGGAGGGATTTCTGCTTGTTTCCCCCCGCAAAACCGGGAAGCCTGTAGAACATCCTGCCCAGCACCCTGTCTGCTCCTCCATCCTCATAGCTGCGGTCAATCTCGATTATTTTCTGCATGGCTTCTTTTATCGGACCCACTAGAGAGAGGCTCTTGAGTATTCCCTTTGCCTCTCCAAAGAGCCCGTAATTAACCCCCAGCCAGTAATATCCATCCGGCCTTCCGGGCTCGAGCTCTATGGCTTTCTTGGCATAATCTATTCCCTGCTGAAATATTTCTTGCTTCATTTTTTTGTCTGCAGTGTGGTCTCCTATGTAGTAGAGAATCCTGGAAAGCCCCCAGTAAACTTCATATTTATCTCCTTCAAGCTGGAGTGCCTGCTCGTACTTTGCTTTTGCCTCCTTTGCTTCAGCCATGCTCGCCATTGTCTTTGAGATGCTATCTCCCTCGGCAATCAACTGTTCAAATTCTTGGGCAAAGACAGAGAGAGTAAAACCCAGGATAACAATCAGAAAAAAAATGATGCTCTTCTTCATTTTCCTCTCCTCTTTTTTCGTGAATATATATCACAATTCTGGACGGCTAACAACAGAAATCTTTCTCTGACTCTCTTCTATTTTGTGTGGGTATATTTTATTGAACAGGGAATATCCGACAATGGCCCGAGCGACATCGCAAGATTTAGCCTTCCCGAACCGCACTCGAGGGAAGCCGACTCAGTCGGCCGGCCGAGATGTATTGGGAAGGAAATCAAGGGACACGTCACCTATTTCGGAAAATTGGTACATGTCCCTTATTTCCATACCTTTAGCAATATAATTATGAATATTATATTTATGAATTTATCATATCCAAGGCACACCCACGAACTATGAAAATGCGTTATTTTCAAAGTAATTCCTCATGGCGACAACGCCACCCACGAACGATGAAAATGACGTTCGCCCTGTCATTGCGAGGCACGAAGTGCCGTGGCAATCCCATGCACCGGCGGCCTCTCGTCATTGCGAGACACAAAGTGTCGAAGCAATCCCATGCACTGGCGGCCTCTCGTC